>MEKX01000030.1 GCA_001767075.1 Acidobacteria bacterium RIFCSPLOWO2_12_FULL_54_10
CTCAGGCACTGGCGAATGTCACCTCACAGGATGCCCGCGGCTGGTTCCGCCATTGTGGATATGCTATACACTAACTGTATAAATGGTCTAGAGACGCCCGTCCAAGTGCAGGAGGCCAACAATCCCCCGGCCACCGAAGCAACCCGGCCAAACTAGCAAGCGAGTGATGTGTGTGCTGAATCCTACGTGGAATGGCACGTTCCGGGCAGTTATGACACAAATCGTGGCACACGCGAGGGAAGTGGAAGAGACAATAGGTTGTAAGTCACTGAAAGAATGGCGGGGCCGACGAGACTCGAACTCGCGACCTCCTGCGTGACAGGCAGGCGTTCTAACCAACTGAACTACGGCCCCAGATAAATGAGCACTGAAAATAACAATCAAACAACCTAAACTTCGCCAGTATATCACGCTGGCGAATCGATCCGAAACGTTCTGTCGTTCAATTGATCTCAGTTATATTGCCGCGCAAACAGGTATGAGAAGTAACTCTTCATGGCTAATCCGAAAAGCCAGTTGTTTGCACAGGCTCACTCGGACGGGCTGACGCAGTCGGAGGGCCGTGATTTGAACCATCATCCTCAGAATCACCTTTAGGTTTGTAGAGCAGTGACGCAACGACCGCTATCGCCAAAATGGCCCCAATCACTGCAAGGGATATTCCAGTTCCAATGTGGAAGTACTCACTCAGCAACATTTTAACGCCAACAAATGCCAGCACGAGGCCCAGGCCTACTTTTAGATAGTGGAATTTGCTCATGCTGGCCGCTAACAGAAAATACAATGCGCGAAGCCCCAGGATCGCGAAAATGTTGGATGTATAAACGATGAAAGGGTCACGCGTTACGGCAAATATTGCTGGTATCGAGTCGATAGCGAAAACCAGGTCGGTGGCTTCCACAACGACAAGGACCAGAAGCAGAGGGGTGGCGTGGAGTCGCCCATCCTGATTGACGAAAAATCGATGTCCATGATATTGCGCAGTAACCGGAACGTATTTTTGCAACAGACGTACTGCTGGATTACGCTCGGGATGCACTTCCACTTCGGAACCGCGCAACATCTTTACTCCTGCGTAAACCAGGAATCCTCCGAAGACAAAAATGATCCATTGGAACTGTTCCAGCAAAACCGCACCGAGGAAGATAAAGAGGGCTCGCATAACAAGGGCGCCCAGAATGCCCCAGAAAAGTACGCGGTGCTGATATTCATCTGGAACCGCAAAATAGGAGAAGATCAAAATAAAAACAAAAATGTTATCGACGCTTAACGCCTTTTCAATCAGGTAGCCAGTGAGGAACTCCAGACCATGCTGACCTCCGAACCAATGATAAATTCCCACATTAAAAGTGAGCGCTAGGCTGATCCACACAACACTCCAGAGCAATGCTTCCCGATGGCCTACCGCATGTGACTTGCGATGAAAAACGCCCAGGTCAAGAGCCAGCATAGCCAAGACAAACAGAGTGAACCCAATCCACATGATGGGATTGCCTATGCTTTGAACCATATGCTCCTCTGTTCGTCGCGTTGATTCTGAATCATTATCAAGCTTGTCCTCACTCGAGCCAAATTAACGGAATGTCGTGAAGACAGCCCTATGTAAGGCTGCCACTTGAAAACTCAAACTATTATTGTATCTCGGACGAGATGGAACCGTTATACGGGCTTTCCGTCGCTTTCTGGATACATGAGGGAAGAGATAGAATTGGAAAAATCTGTCGGATTAACTTGATGACTTCGTGACGAAATCTTCAATCAGGTGTACGGTCTTGTATGAAAGATCAAGAAATTCGATTCCCATGAAGATCCCTGGCACAACGTGCGCCACCCGGGCTGTGCATTCGATTTTCCCTTCGTGTCCAGGCAATGAAAAGGAAAGAGTAAACTCCTCGTCGCTAGAAAACGTAGAGTCGGCACGAATCAGCAAACCACTTGCACTGATATTTTCGGCCCTGCCTTGAATCGTTCTCTGTATGGTGCTGCATTCCACAGGAACCCCAAGCCGGGCGCGATGTCTCTTGCGATTTTCGACTCCTGAATAATCAGAAGGCGTCATTGCTGTCCTTATTCATTGCACCTGCTTGGGAGTACGGGATAGAGAACGATAATACTCTTCCACCAAGGATCGATATTTCTCTGATACCCGCTCCTGGCTGGCAATCCGCACGGATTCCTCTGCGCCACTGAGCTTTAATTCACGACTGAGGCGCAACTCCAATTCCTTCCAACGGCCTATTAAATTTTCGCGTTCACGAGCCAACAGGTCCGGGTTCCCCCGGAATCGACCGGGATCCAGGTTTTGCATGGCGCGGACCAACTCCTGCACCATCTTATCGAAATCTTCACTATCAGCCAGCAATTCTTGCAGATTGATGGCATCCCCGGCAAGACTGCGGTACATTTCATCCAACTGCCTGCGTTCTTCCGGTGTCAACTGGGTCGCGGGAGATGCACGGAGATCGCCTGCATTGCGGTCGCCGCCACGATATCCGCCGGTCCATCTGCCCGCCATGCCGCCTCGCTGGTTTTCCGATGGTACACCAAGCCTGGAGCCTACCGAACCACCCCCTTGCGACTGCGAATTGGCGGATTGGGAATCACCCGGCCTGCTGCCTGGCTGATTTCCATTTTGTTGAGAGCCCGCTTGATTTTGCTGCTGGCTTCCCTGGCCTGATTGCTCGCCCTGCTGCCCTTGCTCTCCTTGTTGTCCCTGTTGATCGCCACCCTGGCGTTGACCTTCCATGGATTCCAAGCCCTGGCGCACGCGCTGCGCAGCTTCTAAAGCCTCACGCAATTTATCTTCTGAGCTTCCCGGCTGCAATGCGCCTTGAGCGTCGCGGATTCGTTCGCTCAGAGCTTCCAAATCGGAGCGCAGGTCGTCTTCGACTGGTGCGGCCATAGACCACATTCCACGCTGTGACAACCAGGAGCCTTGCCGAAGCTTATCGGCCATCCTTTCTTCCTGTATGGATGCTGCCGCTCCGCGCAACTCTTTGGACGCCTTGCTTTGGCTTGCCGACATCCGACCGGCCGATTCGTTCGTTTTCCGTTCTAAATCACGAAGATTCTCGAGCAACTTCTGTTTCTCTCTCAACATTTCGCGGACTTGCTCGATGACGGAATCATCCACTTCTGTTCCTGCCGGATTTTCGCGAGCCAGTTTGCCAGTATCTTCGGCGATTTTCTCCTGCTGGCGAGTCATTTGCTGGGCGCTCTGCGCCAATTCCTGCAGGGCCTCTTGATCCCGCTGGTTTTGCTGACCAGACATCAGATTACTGGCTTCCTTCATCCTCTCGAGAGCTCGTGCTCTCTCTGAGCGTCCGTCGGAACTAGATTGAGACGAGGCTTGCTGCATATCACGGGCAGCCTGCGACAAGGCTCTGCTGGCTTGGTTTAATCGTGATGAATTTGTCTGCCGCGATAACTCCTCCAATCGCCTGGACAGTTCTTCGGCTTCCCGGCGCAGGGTCTCTTGTTCCCATCGATTGGCAGCGCGCATAGACTGGTTTTGGCGTTCTTGCTCTTGCCGAGCCAGACTCTCTTGCCGTCGCGCTAGTTCTTGGAGCTTCCTCATGGCTTCATTGACAGCCTCTTCGTTCTGGCCTTCTCCGCCGCCGGCGTTCAATTCCTGCAGAGTCTCATATTGATTCTTGTCGGTATCCAGCTCCAATGCGAAAAGATCCGCGAGATCCTGGCCTGAATTTTGTTGTCCTCCTCCGCCTCCACCCTGATTTCCAAACGCCACTTGAATATCCTGAAACAGCGCCTCTGCCCGAAGGAGGTGTTGTAACGCTGTTTGCTCAGGTGACAAAGCTTGTTGGAATTTTTGTTCGCCAAGCTGATTTGCCGCCGGTTCCATGGCCTTCACGGCAATACGAAGGTTCTCTACCAATTGCTCGAACTCTTCATTCACGTCAGTCAATTCGCGGCGGCTGATTCGAGCGGCAAGCGTTTCTGCTTGCTCCCTTAATGCTTTCTGCACGGAAGACAATACTTGCGCAGCTTGCTCCACCTGTTCAGGCCGTTGTTTTTCCTTCTGGCGGATGACATTCCAGGTAGCAGCGATGATCTCCTTTTGCTGCTGAGAAAGAAATGAGTTTTCCTGTCCATTGGCGCTTCCGCCACCGCCGCCGCCTCCTGCCTGGCCTTGCGTGTAAGTCCGTTCGTAAGGCCGAGTCTGGATGAAATACATATCAGTTTGCGTACTATTGCCAGCAGCGTCTTTCGCCTCGCCATAAAAGGAAACGAGATCACCGGGAATCATTTTGAAATCTTCCAGAAACATCATGTGCTCGCCAATCATTTCCTTGGTTTGGTTACGCCGGCCCAGCGGCACGGTTTTCTCCTCGCCGCCGTTGACGGAATACCGCATCTGGCTGTCACCCAAGCGAACATCGTCCCTTACTTCAAAAGAAATAAGCACCTCATCTATGGGCGTAGGGTCCGCATCTTTCCCGGGACGAACAAGGCGCATCTGAGGCGATGCGTCTTCCAGCACTTGGATCATGTATTCCTGGCTGGCTCTGGCTTCCTCGCCGCGGTGATCTCGAAGGCGGATATGGTACATGGCATCCTTTGAAACCTGCCAGCTTGCCTGGAGCTCTTTTTCATTTTCCAATTCAAAAGTCAGCTCGGTGCCATCATCCATCACCATCTTGCCGCCGCGCGCAGGAATATCGGTGTGGGCAATCAGGGTGACCGTGGTTCCTCGCAGCGCGGAAATGTCTCCTCCCTGTTCTTCCACAAAGTCCGGCAATCCAGTGTAACGGGGATATTGGTAGCGGACTTCCAGCCGTTCGATATGCGGGATGTCGGTGACGGAAATTTTATAATTAGGTGAGCGAATGCCTCCGGACTCCACGAAATACTCGATGGAATTTCCGACATCCATCAGCAGAAAATGGAATCCGCCGCCTGCTTCTTGAGGCACCATCGACGCCGATTCCCAAGAAACAGTGTTCTCCGGCAATGTAAATAGCCGTGCTTCCTCCGGCACGTATCCCATCGGCTGTGCCACAATCTCCTGGTCCGTATTCCGGCCAATTGTTAAATTTCCTGGAGTTACACTGAGTTGATAAAGCGGATCTGCTTTCGCAGTGATCCACCCTAGCCACAGAGCTTTTGTTCCGTACCGCAAGAAGCCTGGGCCAAACAATCCAAGCAGCAGAATAAGAGCCAAAGCACTAAGACCGATGATGAATGGGTGAGTAATTCTGTTTTTTTCAATCAGCACTGCCGGCTGAGCGGCAAATGTTTTCCGCATGGCGTCTTCGGAAACCAATTCGCCGAGCATTCTTGCCGTTTCGTCTGCTGAAGCGCGATTCTGGAGTTCCACAGCGGTGACCAGGCGATCCTTGAACTCAGGTCTTTGTTCTTCCACAAATCTCGCTACCGATGTATCGGAATATTTTCGCAATAACGGCCGAACGAGAAACCAAGCGATCACCGCGCCAAATGAAATCCAGAGTATGGCGCTCCCAATCCCTACAGCCGTGTCAGTGAATTTCCATGCGTTTGCTGCCAAAACTATGATCATGGTTAACAGGAATGCGGCGATGCCGCTGATTGCCAGCCCGCGAGCCGCCGTTTGCAATTGCAATCTACGGCGAATGCTAGCGATATATTGCATTACTCGTTCTCTAATTGGCATTTTGTTCACTCCTGTCCGCTTCCTGAGTCCTCAGCGGCCTGTACATCTTCAAATAGTAATTTGCCAGAAATGCTTCTGTAACAGCAATCACTAAAGCGACTAACAACAGATTCCACCAAAAAGATTGCCGGCTTGGAGCATCCGATGGCGATGACACAATGCTTCCGGAATTTTGAGATGAGCCACCGCCTGTGATCAGGCTGCGGTCCTCTGCCGCAATCTGCTCCAGATCGGATTCCCGCGGGTCTGGATTCGCGGCGAGAATATGCGTTACATTTCTCCGGTGCACTTCATAAAAACCCGATTGCCGCATCATAAGATAATCCACTCGAGCTTCTTCTCCCAGAGGAATTTCCCGGTCTCCCTCGGGACCGCGAATGTCCCAAATGCGGTTCGCATCGGCGTTGTCGCCATTCCCGCGAAACATCTCCAACGAGATTGTAGCAGGAATGATATAGGAAGGAGGTTCCTGCGCAAGCTGTGTACCGTATACAACAATCTGGTGAGCCAACGGCACAAAAGCAGGGTGAAGCGGAAAATCGCTCCAGACATTATCGAATGAAGTAGCAAACCACAGAACGCGACCTTGGCCGTATGACTTCTCGATCAGCGAAGGGTCGCCGTTTGAAAACCGCATCAACACTTGCCCTTCCGGCTGCAAGCGGACATATGCGAATACTTGGACGGCGCGTAGCGATTCAGCTCCCACATCGCGAAATTCGCGAAATACGGGATGCTCGCGCTCAAACTCTCCGATCAAGACAAAGCGCTCATTATCCTGTGTCAACATCTGCTTCGCAGGAGATTTCCCAGGCCAGAGGTCTCCCCACCGGGCATCCGGGGAAGGAAATAAAACACGGCTGCCCATAGTGAACAAAACTCCCCCGCCGCCGCGCACATAGGTTTGCACATTAGTAATGAGAGATTCGGGAATATAGCCGGAATTGCTGATGATCACCATAGCGTAATCTTCCAGGCTGAGCGAAACAGCGTCTGCTGGAGTACGGGCATCGACCGCGAAAGGCGAATCTGGCTCGGCCGCCAAAGCATTGCGAAAATAGTATAACTCACCGCTCTCGGAACCTTCGTGCAAAAATAAAATGCGATAAGGCTCACGGCGCTCCAGTGCGAAATGATATACATCATCGCCTGGCAGAGTATCCGCCGGAGTCATCTGGATGGTTGCTTTGTTCTCCCCAAGAGGAACCTCAAATCCTTCAAATACCACAGTCGCAACACCCGAGTCAGGAATCTCCACGGATTTTCTTCCAACCACGCGGCTCCCAATGGAAAGGACAACCTCCTTCGATGAAACAGGCGTTTTATACCCGCGAAGCCGTACTACCAGCCGCTCGGGATATCGAGCCTGCAAAACTAAGCGGCGGCTTCTGACACCCTCCACGACCCAGTTCGGAGGCTCGTCGTCAGCAACATCCACAAGTTGAAACTTTTTTGCAGGAGGAAATGCCAATCCCTGCCCGGATGCGTCCAACCCCGACTTTTGCATATCGGAAATCAACACGACAGAAAGGGGCTGGTTTGCATCTTCTTTTATCCGTTCCAATGCACGGGCAGCTTGCGCATACGATGTGGGGGCAGCAGCAGGCTTCAGGCCATCCAAAACCGCTAACAGCGCTGCCTTATCAAAGGTCGGCAGGTTTTGAATCTGAAATTCGGAGGAAAAAGTTACGATTTGCGCCTGGTCGCTTTCGCTGAAGTCGCCGATGGAATTGCGCGCAGCTTCGATGGCTCTCTGCCAGCGAGATCCCTCCGCCATGCTCATGGATTCATCCAACAGGATTACGTTATGCGTTCCGCTGCCTCCGCCTCCTGCGAGGAACGGAAGCACGGATGGAAAGTAAGGGTGGGCGAAGGCAAGAGCGATCAGCAAAATTATTAGTAATCTTGTGGACAGCAATATCAGGTACTTTAATTTCTGTCTGGCGGCGGATTTGACTGGAATTCGCCGCAGGAACATCAGGGAGCTGAAGGGAAGCTGTACCGCCTCCTCGTGACGGATCAAGTGCAGCCAAAGAGGAATCCCGACGGCTAAAGCTCCCAACAAGAATAATGGCGAAAGAAATTGCATAGCTCACATCCTGCGCTGCCTGGCAGCCATATACGAAAACAGCGCATAGTCCAACGGTCTGCGCGTATCCATCAAGTGATAATCAATCCGTGAAGCGTTGCATTCGCGCCCCAGAACTGCGATATGCTCCTGAAGCATTTCGCGGTACCGTGCGCCTACATCCTCCGGCACGATTTCCATGCGTTCGGCAGTCTCCAAATCTTCCAAAACGACTGGGGTTGTCAGATCGAAATCCACTTCCATCGGATCGAGCACGTGGAAAACGATGATGTCGTTGCCTCCAAACTGCAATAAACGTATGCCTTTCATCAATTCCGCAGGCTGGGCATATAGGTCGGATATTAAAATGACAAGTCCGCGCCGACGCATAAACGCGGCTACCGACTCCAGAGAATTGACAAGGTTGGTTTCCTTGCCCGGCTTGGCGCGGTCCAATGAATGCAACATTCGCAAAAGCTGTCCCGGCCGTGCACGAGCAGGAATGTGTTCCCGGATTTCCGTATCGAACATGATCAGCCCAACAGCGTCGCGCTGATGAGTAGCAAAATAGGCGAGTGAAGCCGCAAGGTAGCAAGCATATTCAAATTTACTCAAAGCCTTTTTTGAGCTTTCGCCGGACCTGTAACCCATCGAGGCGCTTGCGTCGACTACAATGTGAAGCTCCGCATTGGTCTCACCGTAATATTTCTTGATGTAGTGGCGATCAGACCGTGCATATACGTTCCAATCCACGGAGCGGGGATCATCCCCTGGGCTGTATTGACGGTACTCGGCAAATTCCACACTGACGCCTTGATAAGGCGAACGATGCAAACCGGCTAGAAAACCCTGCACCACGGTTTTTGCAATTAGTT
>MEKX01000031.1:0-20867 GCA_001767075.1 Acidobacteria bacterium RIFCSPLOWO2_12_FULL_54_10
GCGCCAGCAGTTCGACGTGGCCTTGCAAGCCGCCATTGGAGCTAAGATCGTGGCGCGGGAAAACATCGCGGCGATGCGCAAAAACGTTTTAGCGAAGTGCTACGGCGGCGATATCACGCGCAAACGGAAGCTCCTGGAAAAGCAAAAGGAAGGCAAGAAGCGCATGAAGCGCATCGGGCGCGTGGATATTCCCCAGGAAGCGTTTCTGGCGGTGCTGAAGATCGGGGAGTAATATTACTGGTTAGCGCGGCTGGCGAGGGCGGATGCGCGCAGGGATAAGGAAGCTAAAGGGCAGCCCCCTGCTTCCGGCACCAAGCGTAGAGGGCGTCGTAGAGAGGAAATTCTTTCTCCAGACGGTCGTAGTCATCGCGGCCCGTTTCGGCAAATCCCTCGGCGATGGCTTTCAACCCTGCGGACTGTGGTGTAGCGTTTTCTTCCCCGGCGATGTCTGCTCCGTGGACGATATTGGCAAGCCGATAAACGGCCCGATCTGTGATCTGATATTCTTCGACCAGCACCTCAAAAGTGCACTTGCCATCGCGGTGAACGTATTTCGCATCCGGGTGCGGCGGGACATCGAAAGGGATCGCGCCGAGTCGCCGTGCCTGTTCCATCACCTCAACGGCTGGGACAAAATGAAACTGGGCTTCGGGATCGATGAACTTGCGGATCAGCCACGGGCAGGCCACGCGGTCTACTTTCACTCGCTCGCGGGTAATCCATTTCATAAACTTTCCTCCTTATCCTTCTTACCAAAATCCAGGAGCTATAGTGGAATACAAGGGACTGATTTTTCAAGCCGGTCCGCACCCGATGATCAAGAGCGCGGTGACTCTGGCGGGGAAGATCAAAACATACTAAGAGTTGAAGGCGTAAAGAATTCGGCAGATAAAGGAAGACAAAGTACCTTTTGCTGCACCGGCGATGGTTGTTCATGTAGTTCAACAGATAGTGGTCACATAATAATAAAATACAATATATGGTATTAATAATAAACGAACTGGTTTTGATGTACCATAATTCGCGAAGGAACCTTTGTAGACAGAAGAAAAGGGACTTGACCCGAGGGGAAAATCATGGCGATATAGGCCTTGCAATGGTGGGGATTAGTCCAATGCTACGGGCCGAACAAGGAGAAAGTTTGAAAAGGAAATCCCTGGTGAACCGTAAAAGCGGAACGTCAGATCGCGCGCTTCCCCTGGATGGAAGCCATGCGCGGAGTGGGCAGGGGAACCGGGGAGTCTCGCGAGACATTGTCGACAAGTATCTTTCCGAAGGGAAAATACCGGGATTTGGATTAGGGAACGGATGGCGTTTGCCAGCTACAGCGATTGCCAGGCACAGAAAACAGCAGAGTCGTTTCGGTGAGAACCAAATGCGCGCGAACCTGCAAGCAGGACGGCAAGGGTAGGTCGGGCGGAGGCTGGACATGTTTGGACTGGGGAAAAACAAACAAGTGGTGGGATTGGACATAGGCTCCAGTTCCGTCAAGATGGTGGAGCTGAAACGAGTTGGCAAGGCAGTTGCGATTGCTAAGATAGGGATCGAATCGCTACCGCCAGAAGTAGTGGCGGACGGCAATATTGTGGATACCGGCCATGTCTCCGCAGCCATCGCCAAACTTTTTGATGACAATAAGATCAAGACCAGGCAGGTAGCCACATCGGTATCCGGACATTCTGTTATTGTTAAGAAGCTATCACTGCAACCCATGTCGGAGGAAGAACTGGACGGCGCGATACCGGTGGAAGCCGCGCAGCACATCCCGTTCGATATCGCTGAGGTCAATCTGGACTACCAAGTCCTGGAGGCTCCTGCTGACAGCCAAACCATGGACATACTGCTGGTAGCCGTAAAAAAGGAAAAAATCCTTAATTACACGAACGTCGTAATGCTGGCAGGAAAAACGACCGCCATCGTGGATATAGACGCCTTCGCCCTGCAGAATGTCTATGAATACAATTATGAGCCTGAGCCTGACACAACGGTTGCGCTTCTGAATCTTGGGGCCAGCGTAATGAACATCAACGTGGTTCGCGGACGAACACCATTGTTTACGCGTGACGTCTCGGTTGGGGGCAATCAATATACGGATTCACTGCAAAAAGAACTGGACCTGGGCTTTGATGAAGCCGAAACGCTGAAGACTGGGCTCACGCTGCCAGGAATTAGCGAGGAAGCGCGCCTGCCCGTGCTGAAGTCGGTTACGGAAATTATTGTATTGGAAATTCAAAGAACCTTCGATTTTTTCCGCGCGACATCCGGGGGCGAGCATATACAAAAACTTTACCTCGCCGGCGGATCGGCTGGAATTTTCGGTCTGGGCGACATGCTGAAACAAGAATTAGGCATCGCGGTAGAGCAGTTGAATCCATTCCGGCGGATACAGCATGAGGAAGCCGGGCCAGTTGGAGACTTGATCGCCAAAAACGGTCCCCGCCTGGCAGTCGCCGTGGGGCTGGCGCTAAGGAGCTTTGAGGACCTATGATCCGCGTAAATCTTCTCGGCCTGCCGAAGCAAAGAAAGAAGGCGGCACATGCACTCCCCACCATCAGCATGGAAGGGAGCCGAGCGCTGGTTCTGCTGGTGATCGTGCTGGTTGCAGTGGCTGGGTTTCAATATTACCGCCACCGGGGCTTGCAGAGCGAAGGCGCGGTACTGGCAACACAGCTCCAGGATTTGGAAAGGGAACGAGCAGATCTTTCCAGGATCAAGGAAGAATACGATCGATTTTCGCAACGCAAAGAGCTATTGACGCGCCGCATTGGAATCATCGAGGAATTGAAAGCGCGCCAAACCGGACCGATCAAACTGCTGGACGTTTTTGCCAGCACGGTAGCGGAAACAGAATCGCTTTGGCTATTATCATTTGAACAAGCTGGAGAAAAGATTTCAATTGAAGGCGAAACGACCAATGCAAGGGCAGTGGCCGACTTCATGACAAGATTATTCGCCAGCCAGGCATTTGCTACAGTCGAATTGGCGGAAACATTACAAGACGCCGGCAATAAAGATGCGGTTCGATTCTTGTTCAGATTGGAAGTGCAATTGAAACCTAGTCCACCGGCAAGCACCAGCACAGAACAGAGCGGACCAGCATAAGGGGGAATGAAATGGCATTGCCAAAACTCAGCGAACTTTCCCCTGCCGTGCAGTTGCTGCTCGTGCTCGTCGTGGGAGCGGCTCTTTGGGGAACCACAGAATATCTCCTGCTGAAACCAGTCCAGGAAGAGAATGCAACAAAGACAGCCAATGTAGACCGGCTAACGAGGGAAGTGGAGCCGTTACGTCCCTATCGCGAAAGGCTTCCGATCCTGGAGGCGGAAAACAGGCAACTGGAAGTACAGCTTCAAAATTTACAGCAAATCGTGCCGGACGAAAAAGAGGTCGATAATTTGATCCGGCAGGTGCAGGCAGAAGCAAGCGTGGCGGGGGTTTTCGTTCGGCGCGTTACTGCCAAGCCAACGGTTCAGCAGGAGTTGTATATAGCCGTACCGTTTGAAGTTGAGATGGACGGCGCGTTTTATGACGTCATGCAATTTTATGACCGCGTAGGCAAGCTGGAAAGAATCATTAATGTATCTGATCTGAAAATGGCTGGGTTGCAGGCGAAAAAATCGATCGGCCAGAAGAATTATCCGTATGCTCCGAATGAAACCGTAGCGGCCGTTTGCATTGTGACAACATTCTATTCACGGGAAGATGTGCCGCCGCCAGCAGCGGCAGAACCGCCAGCCCGTGGCCGTCGAGCACGGGCACCAAGTCCACCGGCGGCGCAATGATAAGCGCCCAGATGATAAGGACTATGCAGATGCGATCCGGCAAAATAATGATCATCCTCTTAGCTTCTACGATAGCAATGGGGGAATCATGGCTGTTAGCGCAAGCGACGCAGGCACCAGCAGCAGGAACAAGTCCTGTTCGGACCCCAAGCGCCCAGCGAGCAGGACGTCGTGACCCGTTCCAGGCGATCGTCATCCGCTCACAGCAGCAGGAGATCCCTGCGCAGTTGCCGCCAGGCCTACGCGGGTTAGTGATTGGGCAAATTCGGGTGCAGGGAATTGTGCGAGGCATCAACAATGAATGGATCGCAGTGGCGGACAACAACACCAACCGGGCATACTTCCTTCGTGAGCGAGATGAAGTATGGAACGGTGTAGTCAGCAGAATCACTGCGGATGCGGTGATGTTCCAGGAACGGATGACGGATGCCAATGGGCGAACAAACACTCGCGATGTGGAAAAAAAGATCGAACAAGGAACAACCGGGAGACGGCGCTAAAAGTTGTCGTCTGGGAATGTATTCAACGGAGGGACGCACTTCATGAATCTTAAAAAAGGGGTTGTCCTCACAATCCTGAGCCTAGTCTTGGCAACTGCAAACGGCAGAGCAGAGGAAGAATTGCTGGGGCTGCGCACAGTCGTGGAACCTGAAACGACCACATTCCAATTACGCTTGCCTGGTAACGTTCCACACACGCCAGCCAGGATTGGGCCACAATTGTTTGTGCTCGACATGACCGGTATCACCACTCAAAGTCAGGCCGACAGCCAGACCATGCAATCTCCTCTAGTCAGCAGCTACCGCTTGCTGAATTACAAAGGAGCCGACGACAAACCGCATGTGGCTCTGGAAATTAGCTTGAAAGAAAATGCCCAACAGGAAGTGGTCAAAGTGGCAAACGGTCTGGAAGTTCGCATTTCCGCGGATAAATCCACGATCGATCCTTCGTTATTGTATGAGCCGGCTGCGGCAAGTGCCAGCAATTCAGCGGCATCATTGGCCCCGGAGGAAATAGCTCCTAAGCCGGGAACAGTATCATTGCGTGAGGTAACCGTCGTGCAGCCTGAAACCGGCAGCGGCCTGGAAGTGGAGATCAACGGCGATGGCAAGATGGAATACCGCACAATGGAATTAACGAATCCTGCCCGGCTTGTTGTTGATATTCCAAACGCCGTAAACCGAATCAAACAGAAACTATTGGAAGTCAATACTCCTCCCCTGAAAACGGTGCGTATCGCGCAATTCAGCCAGAAACCATTGGTTACTCGCGTGGTGATGGACCTGGACGCAAAGGTTGCCTTCGAGATTCAGCCGAATCTCAAAGGATTTTTGGTGAAATTGGGCAATGCCACTGCCCAGAGATTAAGCTCACATGTAGAGTCTCCTGAAATCAAATTGCCTGCGATGGAGGAGCCGATTCTGATGGCTGCGGCCAACCAGCCGAGTTTCGGAAACCCTGGAATGGAACCGAGCCTGACTTTGCCTTCGCCTTCACGTGAGAGTGAACAAGTTATGGAGACGGAGCAGGAAATAACCAGCAGTCAGCCATTGAACGAGGCTGCAAATGAAACAATCACTTCCAACGCGGCCACCAAGAGTGAACCAATGCCCGCTCCGTCCGAGTCGGCTGCCGCACCTAAGGAAATTATTTCTCCAATACAAACTTATGCTTCGCAACAGGCTTCTACGGTACTGATCGCGCAGCAAACAAGCGCAGCGATACCATCAGGCTCCAGTCAAAATCCTGGTTCGCAGATGACGCAGTTCACAGGCGAACCCATATCGGTCAATCTGAAAGATGTGGATCTGGATGACTTTTTCCGGTTGGTTCACGAAATCAGCGGATTGAACATTGTTGTTGATCCCAACGTGAGTGGCTCGGTGACGATCGTGCTGGACGAGGTGCCTTGGGACCAGGCTTTGGAACTCGTTCTGAGAAACAATCAACTTGGCAAGGAAGTGATCGGCAATGTAGTGCGGGTAGCCCGCTTGACAACATTAAAAACAGAAGAAGAGCAAAGGCGCGATTTGGCTAAAGCTGTTGAAGAGGCTCAACCGAGGGAAACGGTGACTCGCGCATTGAGTTATGCGAGGGCATCCACATTAGTGCCGACACTAAAGAGATTCCTTTCTTCACGGGGTGACCTGATTGCCGATGACCGCAGCAACATGCTCATCATCACTGATATTCCAGGCACGATTCAACAGGTGGACGGTTTGATCCGCACACTGGACCAGAAGTCGCAGCAAGTGGAAATAGAAGCTCGGATCGTGGCTGCCAGCCGATCATTCGCGAGAGACATCGGAACGCAACTGGCGGCATCGGGAGCAAGCGGCAACGTAGTATTAGGCGGCGCGGGCATCGTGGGCGAAAGCCCCATCCTACGAGGGTCTGTGCCTCCAATGTTTATTGGCACGCCACCCACGGATCCGGGTCAATTTGCAAACGTGGCACAGCCGTTATCGACAAACTTTGGCGCTGTAGGCCCATCCAGCGCCCTGAGCTTTGTGTTAACGGGAGGAAGCAACTTTGCGCTGGACTCCATCATCACGGCTGCGGAAAGACGCGGCATAGGCAAACTGCTTTCTCGCCCGAAAGTGATCACGCAAAATAACATCGAGGCAACCGTTCAGCAGGGCTTGCGCATTCCGATCCAGACGAGCGTAAATAACACGATTAGCACGCAGTACATCAACGTGACTCTGCGGCTTACTGTTACACCTCAAATTACTTCCGAGGGGACGATCTTCCTGGCTACGGAAATTGAGAACACGACCATTAACGACGGTATCCCTAGAATCAATGGCCAGCCCGCGCTCAACACGCAATCAGCGGAAACCAAAGTTCTTGTGACCGATGGGGGAACAATTTTCTTCGGCGGCGTCATTCAAACCGACAGTTCCCTCAACGAGCAGCAGGTTCCTCTACTGGGAAGTATTCCGCTGGTTGGGAATCTTTTCAAAAGAAAGGCAACCACCACTTCCACCAACGAGTTGCTGTTCTTTATAACTCCTAAAATTACCCAGTCTTAACCTAAATCTTCTGTAAAGTTTTCAAGGACTCCCCAGCGGGGGAGTCCTTGTCATTTAGGCATTTAGTATGAAACAAAGAACACAAATGAAGGAACAAAATATTTCAACTATCAGGCAGCGCCAGTCGCGATTACTCCAGCTCATGGAAAAAGAAAAGCTGGGAACCATGCTGGTGAGCAATATTCACAATATCCGGTATTTAACAGGCTTCACCGGCAGCGCCGGCCTGCTGATGATGAAAAAAAACGCATCTGTTTTTTTCACCGACTCGCGCTATGATCTGCAAGCTCATCAGGAAATCATGGAAGCTGAAGTCGTCATTGCCAAAGGGGAATTGCTGGCAGCGGCGGCAAAACGCCTCACTCGCTCAAAAACACCCTTGGTTGGATTTGAAGGTCAATCCGTTACATATCGTGGTTACCAGAGAATTCGGGAGCTGCTGGCGGGAAGAAAACTAAAGGCGCTGGCTGGTTTGGTAGAAATGCTTCGTATTGTCAAAGAAGAATCGGAAATCGAAACTATGCGCCGAGCAGCGCATGTCGCGTCATTAGCATTTGAGGAAACGCTCCCCTTTCTGAAACCTGGTGTTTCAGAAAAGGAAATTGCGGCAGAAATAGATTACCGCATGCGCCGTCACGGAGCAGAAAAAACATCCTTTGACACTATCATTGCTTTCGGTGAGCGAACCGCGCTTCCGCATGCTCGCCCGGGGGAGCGTAAACTGCGGGCCAATGAATGTATACTGCTTGATCTGGGTGCTATACTGGATGGCTACGCGAGCGACATGACGCGCACGGTATTTCTTGGCACTCCGCAAAAGAAGCTTGCGAGGGCTTACGAAGCGGTCTTGGCTGCTCTCGAAGAGGCAGAAAAGGTAGTGAAACCTGGGACTGCCTGCCAGGAAGTGGATGCAGCAGCCCGGAAGGCCTTGAAGCGATACAGGCTCGACCAATATTTCACTCACAGCACGGGACATGGAGTTGGATTAGAAATACATGAAATGCCCCGCATTATGTCTAAACAGCCACAAATGTTGTCAGAGAGATCAGCAATAACAATAGAACCAGGGGTATACCTGCCAGGCATTGGAGGGGTAAGAATTGAGGATCTGTTAGTGGTTCGAAAAGACGGACCGGAAATTTTGACGTTACCCAGGAAAGAATTGCTGGTTCTATAGGATTTTTCACCCAAGGGAATCCGAGAATTTATGAAGCCTGACAAAAAAAAGAAGCCGGCGCCAGCTCCCAGGAAATCACCGGCAATAAACGAAATAGTAGATTTAGAGCAAGTTAAAGAACTGATTGATCTTTTGACGGAAAAAGGGATCAGCGATTTCGAGATGGAGCGCGCAGGAATGCGGCTGCGCATCAGTCGCGGCGCGGCCTCAACACCGTTCTCATATGTTGCGGTTCAGCCGGGCGAAAGCGCACGAACTGAAACTGCCACATTGTCATCAGCACTGGCAATCGAGTCGCACGCTCGACCTGCTGCGAGTGCTGAACCTGCATCGCCATCCAGCGAGAAATTGCACGCGATTCGCTCTCCAATGGTAGGAACTTTTTATAGTTCGCCGGTACAGGGGGCGCCAGCATTCGTCCAACCTGGATCAAAAGTACAACCCGGACAGATTATATGTATTGTAGAAGCCATGAAGCTAATGAATGAAATCGAGTCCGATGTGGCTGGGGAGATCGTGAATTGCCTGGTGGAAAATTGGCAACCCGTGGAGTACGGGGAAGTACTTTTTGAACTGCGATTGAGTTCATCCAGCGCCAAGCGATCCTGATCTAATAGCAATATTCAACAAGAAACTGTTTTACCCAAACGACTGCTATGTTTAAAAAGATTCTAGTTGCCAACCGCGGAGAGATTGCACTGCGGGTGATTTGTGCCTGCAAGGAGCTGGGGATCAAAACAGTCGCAGTTTACTCCGAAGCAGATGCGCAATCCTTGCATGTGCGCTTCGCCGATGAGGCCGTCTGCATTGGACCAGCACAAGCAGCAGCTAGTTACATGAACATACCAGCGGTCATCAGCGCCGCAGCCATAACCAACGCGGAAGCGATCCACCCAGGGTATGGGTTCCTATCAGAAAATAGCAACTTTGCCGAAGTGTGTGAAACCTCCGGAATCACCTTTATCGGTCCCACGCCGGAGATGATCCGACTGATGGGCGATAAAAATAACGCACGGCAAAAGCTGAAGACCCTCGGTGTGCCGGTTCTGCCCGGGTCCGATGGACTGATCCAAAACGAAAACGAAGCGGAAGAATGGGCCAAAGAGATTGGCTGCCCAGTGGTGATTAAAGCCTCAGCGGGTGGCGGAGGCCGAGGCATGAGGGTAGCTTGGGAACCGGCGGAGGTGACTGCTTCATTCCTGGCCGCGCAAAACGAATCCCAGCAGGTCTTTGGATCTGGCGATTTGTATATGGAAAAACTGATTGTCAATGCGCGGCACATTGAGTTTCAAATTCTCGTGGACCGCTACGGAAAAGGACTCCACTTGGGAGAGCGCGAATGCAGCATTCAGCGCCGCTACCAGAAGATATTGGAGGAATCGCCGTCCACCGCCATGACCGTAGAAAAGCGGCGCGAGATCGGAGGACTGCTGGAAAGGGTCCTCGGCCATGTGGGTTATACGAATGCAGGAACGGTGGAATTCCTAATGGATGAATATGGAAATCTATTCTTCATTGAAATTAACACCCGCATCCAAGTGGAGCACGCCATTACGGAAATGGTAACGGGAATCGATCTGGTCAAAAGCCAGATTCTGCTGGCCGCAGGCGCCCGAATGTCGGAAATTGCCAAAGGAGAAGTCACCCTGCGGGGCCACAGCATCGAATGCCGCATCAACGCTGAGAACCCGGAAACATTTCTCCCCTCCGCGGGACGGATTAGTTCATTCCACACTCCCGGCGGGACAGGAGTACGAGTGGATTCGGCTTGTTACAATGAATGCGTGATTTCACGTTATTATGATTCCCTCATCGCAAAAGTGGTCGTTCAAGGCCGTAACCGCGAGGAAGCGATCAGCCGCATGAGGAGAGCCTTGGAAATGTTCATCATTGAAGGTGTTCACACTTTGATTCCGCTGCATCAGAAAATTCTCTCCGACGTGGATTTCAATCAGGGGAATTACAACGTAAGCTTTCTGGAGCGGTTTCAAACCACTCCGAACAAAGCTGAAAAAAAAGCTCAGAAACAACCGCAAGTTGCTAGTACGCTCCATGAACCCTAACCCCGGTTCCCTTCTCGAAGAACTATTCAGACTGGCACCACTATACGCAATTTGGGATACGCAATTTCGGCTGGACCTCCACGTTCAGCACGTGGTGGAAAGTTGGCTGAAAGCAGGGGTCCGAGTGATTCAATACCGGCATAAAGCGGCTTTCCAACGTATCAATTACAAGGAATGCTGCGCTCTTGCGGATCGCGTCCGCTCCGCTGGGGGCTGTTTTTTTGTGAATGACCGTGCGGACATTGCCGAGCTATGCGAGGCGGCAGGAGTTCATTTAGGGCAAGAAGATTTACCCGTAGACAAGGCCAGGAAATTCCTTTCTGCGGACCGTCTCATCGGATACTCAACGCACAATGTGGAACAAGCTCATCGCGCAGCGGAATCATCAGCCGATTACATCGCCATCGGCCCGGTGTTCATCACATCGACCAAGGAAAATCCAGATCCTGTGGTCGGCCTCGAAATGATTACGCGCGTGCGATCGATCACGCAAAAACCATTAGTGGCCATCGGTGGAATTTCGCGGGATAACGCAGCTTCCGTTCTTCAAGCTGGAGCGAATGCAGTAGCTGTCATCCGCGATTTAGTATCAGCCAGTGACACTGAAAAATGCGCACGGGAGTTTATCTCGGAATTAAAGAAATAGCCGAAAGAGAATTAATCCGATATTGTGCGCTGGGATTGACTAACTTAGATTTGAATCGCCTTCCTGGCTGCGCATGGGATGGCAGCCAGGAACAATCGCAATTCGCTAACCGCTAATCTCTGCGGCCTCCGAGCAGGCCCGAGCGCATCAAGAAATACAACAGGGTGAGCAGTGTGCTGATGGCAGCAGCTACGTAAGTCAGCGCGGCTGCGTTCAAAACACGGTCCACGCCTTGGCGCTCCTGGGCAGTAACGATTCCGTAGTCCAGTATCAGAGCCTTGGCGCGATTCGAGGCGTCGAATTCCACGGGGAGCGTGACAATCTGGAACAGCAACACTGCGGAAAAAAGCACAGCCCCCGCCAGGACGAGATTGGTTGAGGCGAGAAACAACCCGAAAGTCATCACTAGATAGCCGATGGTCGAGCCGATGTTCGCCGTTGGAACCAGCATCGAGCGAATCCACAACGGAGCATAATTCCGGGCGTGCTGGATCGCGTGGCCAGCCTCGTGCGTGGCAACCCCGACGGCCGCTATGGAGTCGGAATCATAGACAGGCTCTGACAACGCTAAAGTTTTATTGACAGGATTATAGTGGTCAGACAACATGCCGCTGTGGCGTACGATCTTGACATCGCTAATCCCAGCGCCTCGCAACAATTCCGCCGCTGCTTCTGCCCCCGTCATTCCCCGGGCTGTGCGGATTTTGGAGTACTTGTTAAATGATTTTTTGACCCGCCAAGACGCCCACAGAGAGAGCGCCAGACCTGGGGCGATGAATAACAGATACATTGGATCGAACATCATAGTCGTTTCTAAACCTTCCTTTCGGAAAAGAACTTATCAATAGCTTAGATGCAAAATTTCCCCGATTTGTTAGCGCTCCATGGGTCTATGTTACCATAACCCTTCCGCTGATCGCCGGCCTGTGGCCCTTTCAGCGCATATCATCATTGGTGACAATGAGATGGCTCAAAATAACTCAGCTAAAAGCCGCGCACAAATTGAAAGTGAAGTACGAGCACTAGGCTGGTGGTATCAGCACTTCGAGCTTCCCAGCGGGGTGTGGACGGGAAGCGGCACGGACCCTTCCTATAAACCAGAAACCCGGTGGAAATTCTTGGAGCCTTTTATTCCGCAAGACCTGACTGGGAAAACCGTCCTCGACCTCGGGGGGAATGCTGGCTTCTTTTCGATACAAGCAAAGCGGCTGGGTGCTGAGCGCTGCGTGCTGGTGGAACCTTATGTGGAGTTTGTCCGGCAAGCCGAGTATGCCACCGGCGAATTCGGCGTGAATGTGGAGATCGTGAATGAGGATGTTCATGTATATTGCCTGACCACAGAGGATCGCTTCGACCTGGTTTTTTTCCTGGGGCTTTTCTATCATCTGAAATATCCCAGCCTCGTACTGGACCGGCTGGCGGAGATGACCAAGCATCGGCTCTATTTTCAGTCTCACATCGTCGGCTCCGCCGAACCGAACTATCCAGAAAAGCCTAATTACGTCCGGGAGACCGATGATGAATTGATCGAGCATCCGGGCTTCCCGCGAATGGTTTTTATCGAAAAGTTGTATAACCGCGATCCGACTAACTGGTGGATTCCGAACGCAGCAGCATTAGAGCCGATGGTTCGCAGCGCAGGCATGAAAGTCGTGGCGCGTCCGCACCAGCAACTCGTGGTGGCTGAGCCGGAAGAAAATTTCGGCAAAGTAGTTTATGACAAATTGGTTTTCCCCCGCTATGGAAAGCGCGGAGGTCCCCGGCATCCCGGACCCCAGAGAATTCCTGCTGACCTATGGGACGAGCTTGTGAAGAAAGCATCCTCTGAAAAACTACCTTAAGATTGGCAGTAAATAACCAACTAAGAATTTCCACAATGAAGATACTAACAGCCAAGCAGATGCGAGAAGCGGATCGCATTACCATTGAAGAATTGGGTATTCCTGGGCTGACGCTGATGGAAAACGCAGGGCAAGGTGTATTCCAGGTGCTCCAGGATAAGTTTCCTGCCCTCGAAAAAGAGCGCATTACCGTCCTTTGCGGCAAGGGAAACAACGGTGGTGATGGGCTGGTCGTTGCACGATACATGAAGATCAATGGCCTTACGCCGCAGGTCTATCTATTCGCAGATCCTTCAAGCATGAAGGGTGAAGCTCGCACAAATTATGAAAGGCTGCTGGAAGCCGGAGTAAAGCCCATTGTGATCCGGGATTTCCAGGCATGGACCGCAGTTCGGGATGAGATAGCATCCGCCAAACTAATCATAGATGCACTGCTCGGAACCGGATTGGAAGGGCCAGTGGAGGGCTTTTACAAGGAAGTGATCCAGGACCTGAATGAGAATTTGGCGAAGATACCGATCCTGGCGGTTGATATGCCTTCCGGGCTGCCGAGCGATTGCGGAGATTCTGCTGGAGAGTCCTTGTCAGCCGACTACACCGTGACGTTCACCGCTCCCAAAGTAAGCCAGATTTTTCCACCGAACTGTTGGCAAGTTGGCGAACTGATCGTGGCACAGATAGGAACTCCACTATCGGTAATGGAAAACGACGCTTCAATTTTCCTGAATTTGATCGGTCAGGAAGAATTGAGCAATCTGGCAAGGAAGCGAATCCCCGACTCTCATAAAGGCGATTACGGCCATGTATTGGTGGTGGGTGGGTCAAGGGGAAAAAGCGGGGCTGCCGGGATGGCGGCGCTGGCTGCGCTGCGTGCTGGAGCGGGACTAGTGACTGCGGCTGTCCCTTCGAGCGTGCTGCCATTGGTAGCAGGGGTTTCCCCTGCTCTGATGACCGAACCATTACCGGAAACCGCTGCCGGAACGATTTCCTTGCGCTCGATAGAGAGCGGTGAGTTCGACAAAATCATTAAGGGAAAAACCGTTCTAGCCCTCGGACCGGGAATATCAACCGATCAAGAAACATCGGAATTCGTGCGCACGACGCTTGAACGATACCCAAATCTTCCCACAGTGTTAGATGCCGACGGATTGAATGCCTTTGCCGATTCGCCCGATCTGCTGCGCGGTGATAATCGGATACTGGTTGTCACGCCGCATCCGGGAGAGATGGCTCGATTGACTGGCAAATCGATAACGCAAATTCAGTCACAGAGAGTCAAAATAGCGCGGGATTTTGCCATGAGGCACCGGGTATTCGTAGTCTTGAAGGGATATCGCACGCTCATTGCAGAACCAGGCGGCCAGGTGTACGTCAATCCCACCGGCAACGCTGGAATGGCTACAGCCGGTACGGGAGATGTGCTTACGGGAATCATCGCAGGACTGTTAGCGCAGAATCTAGATGAACAGACTGGAAAAGTAATCTCTGCTGCTGTTTACTGGCATGGAGCCGCAGGAGACGCAGCAGAAGAGCATACAGGGGAGCTTTCATTGATCGCAACGGACTTGATAGCAGCCATGCCGGAGGCTATGTTTAATGCTGGGGGAGATCGTTAGCATGGAGCGAAGCGTCGTTGTAACGCATTCTCCGGAAGAGACCATCGAGCTTGGCCGTAGCATCGCCAAGCAGTTGCAGCCACCTGTGGTTGTTTTGCTGATAGGAGATTTAGGGACCGGCAAAACAACGCTGACGAAAGGGATTGCCTCTGGGCTAGGTGCGGCAACGGAAGAACAAGTGACCAGCCCTACATTTACGTTGATACACGAATATGCGGCAACGGCGGGTGCATCACACCGGGTATACCATGTGGATCTTTATCGCATCGAGACACTGCGCGAACTGGAAACCCTGGGCCTGGATGACCTTCTCGCAGAGCGGGCTGTCGTGATTGTGGAATGGGGAGAAAAGTTGGGAGCCGCAGGAAAAGTTGCATGGCCCGAAGGGGCGCGAGTGGAAATCCGGCTGACGGCACTGAACGATTTGGAGCGAAACATTGAAATTCAAACCAAAAAACCAGCAATGGTCACTGGTTAATTCGATGAAATAATAAACGTCGAAGATGTAGATTCCGTAGGATTACTCGGAACCAAAACTGTGAAAGAGGAGTGTTGACTACATCATGGAGAAGAATTTGTGGGCATTGATCCTTGGTTCCTCCAGCGGATTCGGCGAGGCAGTGGGACTTGAATTGGCGCGATTGGGCTACAACATCGTCGGCGTTCATTTTGATCGCAGGTCCGGTTTGCCTCATGTCGAGGAAGTCGTTCAGAAAATGAAAGAAACAGGCAGACAGGTGATTTTTTTCAATATGAATGCTTCGGATACTGACAAACGGAAGGAAGTCATTACACGCATCCAGCAAGAGTTTGCTAAACAACCAGGAACCATCCGCGTGCTGTTGCACTCGCTTGCCTTTGGGACTTTGCAATCACTGGTGGCAAGCGACAGCAATGTGTCAAAACAGCAAATGGAAATGACGGCAGACGTCATGGGGCACAGCTTGGTCTACTGGGTGCAGGATTTGGTTCAGAATGCCTTGATGGAGAGCGGTGGCCGTATCTACGCTATGACCAGCTCAGGAGGCTCGCGAGCAATGCCTCACTACGGACCCGTATCTGCGGCGAAGGCCATCTTGGAATCACACATCCGTCAATTAGCAGTAGAACTGGCCCCCTTGGGAATCACAGCCAATTCCATTCGAGCTGGCGTGACCGACACTCCAGCGCTGAGAAAAATACCTGGCAGTGACAAGTTGATCGAAGCAGCAATAGCCCGCAATCCGTATAAACGTCTGACGACGACGCAAGACGTTGCAGCGGCCATTGGAGTGCTGGCACAACCAAACACCTACTGGATCACGGGCAACGTTTTGGGAGTGGATGGAGGCGAAGATATCGTTGGTTAGCTTCTCATCCATTGCATGAGGATGCGATAACCGTTGTAGAGGAAGATGAAAAGCAGCACGAGCGCGGCAATGCGGTAAATGAGCGGGCGATTCGGATTAGCCTCAGGCGTCAGGATTCTCAAAATCGGATGATGATCGGCGCAAAAATCCTTGCCGGGCAAAGCTTCTTGCGGGCATTGTCGCCCTTTCGAATCGAGTTCCAGGCAGCGCAATGCTGATTGCCTCTCTCCTCGGAAATTCTATTTGAAATTTATGCGGTAGGAATCCCCAGGTCAAGCGCAATTTACGCGCAATGGCAAGGGAGCGGAAATCCGCGTCACTGCCGTTGCCGTCATATCGCGGCAGACGCTGGCTGAAATGAATGAACTTACAGGTTACAGGATGAGGCGCCGCATAATTCAAGATACGGCGCCTCTGCCTAAAATTTATTCAATAGAGAGCAAGCCACCGTGGATTTATCCGACGGCAGCTCTCACTTCGTAACCAGGGCTGACTGATTCTCCCGCCATTTGGCGGACACTGGAGAGCACCCGATTCATTTGATCGGCGCGCAGGACTGAGAAATGCTGCGTCAGCTCTGACCAGTAACCGTCGTCTATACCTTCCATAGCATGGCCAGATCCTTGAGAATGCGGCAGCATGTCCAGCATCTCCACCTTCAGCGCGTCAGCAATGCGATGGAGCATTACAGGGCCAGGCAGCAATCGCGCATTTTCAATGCGGGAAATGTAAGTTCGCGGAACACCTGCCCGCTCCGCCATTTCCTGCTGAGTGAGATGCCGCTGTTCCCGCAGTTCCCGCAGGCGACGGCCAATAGTGAATTCCCGTGCTGTTTTGCCACGGAGATGGAGGTCGCTGCGGGGCATAACCCGGACGTTACCATGCGACTGCATTTCCAAGGAGTCACCGAAGCAGTTTTCAGCCTCAATGACTTCCAGTCGCGGGGGCTGAGGAAGCGGATTTGAACAGCGCCGACAAAGGTCAGAAACGGTTCTGAATTGGACTAGAGTGCAACGGCAACAACGAATAACCTCGCGAGTTTGGCTTTCTATAGCAACAGTACTCAATGTAGTTTTTCAGAGAAATTACCAGATAAAAAGGGGAAGGGCAGAACCATAAAGGTCCAGTTGGCGATTCCAATTTAGCCGATCTGCATGGAATGTCAAGAAGATTCCTGGCCATATAATGGAAAATAAATCGAATTGTAACAAATAGTGTAGACGTTGCAACTGGAACAACATAGTCATCGCTTTTATTTTCTGATAGTTAACATCAATTCCCAGAAATAACTAAATACCTGTCACTCAAATGGTTCCATTGGCGATCGAAGAGTATCTAATCTAAATAAGCAGACCGTGAATCTACCATTTATAATAAGCCAGATTTCAATATTTGGAATAAAAAGCGCTAAATAATCAATAAACGGTCTACAAGTTGCTGAAATGATGGATCAGTTTTTTGGCTTATGGATTGCATTAATGAAATCAAGCGTGAGGAGAGAAGCAGCTTCGCTCCAGTTTGGTGAAGTCTAGTGAGAAGGGCACGGCAGTGGTCGTGCCCGTTTTTATTAAATCAACAAATTAAGCAACGAACTCCACAATCTCTTTCAGTCATCAGTTATTCCGTGTACCGTATTTAATTTGGGCTTATTGCAGATCGAGCATCTAGGGGTGATCTGAATGCGGTACGTAACGTTTTCCTTGCCGGGTGATTCGAGTCAACATATTGGCATTGTAGAGAAAGATCAGATTTTGGACTTAAGCGAGTGCGCCAATTTTATGGGCATTCAAATTCCATCGACACTTCTAGAACTTATCTGCAAGGGCAAATCCTTTAGCGATATGCTGGCACGGACCATACAAGAAGCAATCGCAGGAAAGAATTCAAATTTCAAATCATATCCGCTTAGCGCTGTCCGTCTGCAAGCACCGATCCCAAGGCCGCAGAAGAATATCGTTTGCCTTGGATTGAATTACAAAAGCCATATGGAAGAAACCGCCAGAGCACGCGGGCGGGAGATTAAAATTCCAGAGGTTCCAGTTTTTTTCACAAAAGCACCGACCGCAGTAAATGGGCCGCAAGATGACATCCCTTGGGACCCGAACGTTACGCAGCAAGTAGATTACGAAGCGGAACTAGCTGTTGTGATTGGAGCGGGCGGTAAAAATATTCCCCGCTCTAAAGCATTGGATCACGTTTTCGGATATACCGTGCTGAATGATATGACAGGGCGAGACGTGCAGCAAAAACATCTGCAATGGTTCAAAGGCAAAAGCCTGGATGGGTTCTGCCCAATGGGACCCTATCTTGTTACCGCTGATGAATTTGGCGATCCTCAGAACAAAAGAATTTCACTGCGGGTAAACAGCGAGACCAAGCAGGACGCGAACACAGCAGCTATGATTTTTCCGGTGGCTGTGATCATCGAAGCCCTTTCTAAAGGGATGACGCTAGAATCAGGGGACATCATCTCGACCGGAACACCGGAAGGAGTGGGCTTGGGGAGAACTCCTCCAGAATACCTCCGCGAGGGAGACATCGTGGAAACTGAAGTGGAAGGAATCGGCAAACTGAGAAACCGGATCGTGATCTCCCGTTCGTCTTAACGTTCTGCTACCTATTTCTATTGATTAAGGTTTAGGCAATGATTTCACAGGCGTGGATGCAGTCACCGCAAAATCCCAGACAAATAAATTAACTTGCCCGTCCTGAATGAATTCCACAATGGCATATTGCCCTGGCTTCAGTGGAGATTTTGGAGAGAGTCGAAGCACGGGCAGATCGCCGGAATCGGAGCCAGGGCGAACGACATCGATGGTGGTGGAAAGTCGGTTCTGTGATTCGGTCATTTTCCCGGATACTGAAGCGATTTCGATTTCCCCAACGATGCGCCGGCCGCTTTTAGATTCCAGACGAACAAGGCCATATCCTCCTGGCGAGGGCTGGCTGAATTGCAGGAAAAACTCATCGGTTCCCTCGGTTCTCTCGGTTCCTGCGGTTGCACCACTCAGTTCGGCGTAAGCCTTGCCCTTGACGCCTGGTACTACTAAGCCCAGAAGTGTCCTGGATCGATCATTGCGTATCTCTGCTTGCGACGGTGACAAACGGATCAGCTTCACGCCGTCGAAGGCGTAGATGCCTTCCGCTTCCGGCAACGGCAGACCAGGGGCTACCAAGAATTGCGGCGGCACTTCGAGTTCTACTTCGGGGACGATTTCCGGCGGCTTGTTGGCTTCTTCGGTGGCGGCCCAGTCGACCAGATCAGAAGGCAGCTCTTCCCAGTCCTTTCGCTCTGTGCTGAAGTAGCGAACGCGATCGCCGCGAATTTCATAAGAGCGCACGATGTGATCCGAGCCGTCTTTTAGAATGAGCTTCTGGTCAGCGGCGGATACGAGCGCAGGCAGAAGAAGAAAACATACAACGAAAGCAAAACCGTAGATTGCCGACCGGGGATGCGCGTTCGGATTCGCGAGGCGCAGATGGGGATTCTGTTTCACGATATACTTTCCTTAGATCATTATACGCTGGAGGATAGCAGGCATGAGCTCGCGCGCAGAGCAGTACATCGAGAGCAATCGCGAACGATTTCTGGAAGAGCTCAAAGCGTTCTTGCGAATACCCAGCGTGAGCACGCTTCCCGAGCACAAACAAGATATCGAGCGAGCCAGCGCATTTGTGGCCGGGAAGCTGCGGGATGCGGGCATGCAAAAAGTGGAACGGTTCCAAACCGCCGGGCATCCGCTGGTTTACGGCGAATGGATGGGAGCACCAGGGAAACCAACCGTGTTGTGCTATGGGCACTACGATGTGCAGCCGCCGGACCCACTGGACGAATGGATCACGCCGCCGTTTGAGCCTGCGGTGCGGGATGAAAACATTTATGCGCGGGGAGCCTCTGATGACAAGGGACAAGTGTATATCCACATCAAGGCTGTTGAAACGCTATTGAAAACAGCAGGCAAGTTGCCGGTGAACGTGAAATTCCTGATTGAAGGGGAAGAGGAAGTCGGCGGCGCGGCGGTGGATACATTTGTGCGACAGAATCCGGAACTACTGAAGTGCGAAGTGGCGCTGGTTTCCGATACCGAGTTGTTCGCGCCGGGCCTGCCGACGCTGTGCGTGGGATTGCGAGGACTGGTTTATACCGAACTCGTCGCACAGGGCGCCGCGCAGGACCTGCATTCCGGCATGTACGGCGGCGCAGCGCCGAACCCGCTGATGGGGCTGATTCGCATCATTTCCCAATTGGTATCGCCGGAACACCGCGTGCTGATACCGGGATTTTATGACGAAGTGCAAACTCCATCGCCGGAGGAAATGGCATCCTGGAAGCGACTGCCGTTTGATGAAAAGGAATTTCTGAATAAGGAAGTGGGATCAGAGCGCTTGACCGGAGAATCCGGATACAGCGTCCTGGAGCGATTGTGGGCGAGGCCAACTCTGGAAGTGCATGGCTTTGTAGGCGGATTTCAAGGCGAGGGAGCAAAGACCGTGATCCCAGCCAAAGCAGCGGTGAAGGTGAGTATGCGGCTGGTACCCAATCAGGATCCGGAGAAAATCATGGCCGCTTACCGGCAACAGGTGGAGCGGCTGACGCCGCCCGGATTGCGCGTCACCGTGAATCTGCTGAGCGCGGCGGAGCCGATTGTGATGTCCACATCACATCCCCACATCCAGGCAGCCGCGCGCGCGCTGACGGCAACGTTTGGGCGCGAGACGGTGTACATTCGCGCGGGCGGGTCGATCCCGATTGTCGCCCGCTTCCAGGACTCACTTCATGTGCCGGTGGTTTTGATGGGTTTCGGATTGCCGGACGACC
Organism: Acidobacteria bacterium RIFCSPLOWO2_12_FULL_54_10; assembly: GCA_001767075.1. GTDB lineage: Bacteria > Acidobacteriota > Terriglobia > 2-12-FULL-54-10 > 2-12-FULL-54-10 > 2-12-FULL-54-10. Next base: position 20,329 of record MEKX01000031.1, read on the forward strand.
GGCTGCATTCGCCGAACGAGAAGTTCCACATTCCGAATTTTTTCCTGGGCATTCGCGCGGTGACGAAGTTTTGGGAGGAGATGGCAGACGGCCAGAGCAATTGAATCATCTCAAAACATAGCCATTGGGCGGTCGGGAAAGCAGAAATCAGGAGTCAGAAGTTAGAAGACAAAAGGAGGACTAGCTTCGCTGCGCCCTTCGCAAAGCCTCGGGCTGCGCTCCGGCCTGCGGCAGCAAGGAAGCAAATTTCAGCGCATTTATATCGGCATGACTGAAGTCATGCCCTTTCGTAAGCAGAGGTAGAAGCATCGTAAGGTGTGGAATAACAGGATTACAAGACATAAGGGCCAAAGATGGACTGTGAGAATCAGTGGAACCGTGGGTGGTCGCTCCTTCACAGTCACGGCTCGGATAAGCAAAAGCAAGTGCAGATTCCTCGACTCGCTGCGCTCGCTCGGAATGACAGGAGTAAAAAGCCCGCGATGAGGAAGGCGCTCATCGCGGCTACCAGAGCAAATTCAGGAAAAGCCAAAGCGGAA
>MEKX01000031.1:20897-21920 GCA_001767075.1 Acidobacteria bacterium RIFCSPLOWO2_12_FULL_54_10
AATACAACCTAGAAAATGTGCGCGGCGGGGCGGGGCTATTGGTATAATTCGGGCGCGTTGAGGCAGAGATGAACACACTTTATTACGGCGATAATCTGGAGATTCTGCGGCGGTACGTCAAGGACGAGACGGTGGACCTGGTGTATCTCGATCCGCCATTCAACAGCAATCAGGATTACAACGTGCTGTTCGCCGAGCGTGACGGCACGCGGTCGGCGGCGCAGATCAAGGCGTTTGGGGACACATGGCGGTGGGATCAGGCCGCGGCGCACGCCTATCAAGAGGTGGTGGAGCGGGGAGGCAAAGTATCGGATGCGCTCCAGGCGTTCCGGAAATTTCTGGGCGATAACGACATGCTGGCGTATCTGGCGATGATGGCCCCGCGCCTCGTCGAGTTGCGCCGCGTGCTGAAGCCGACGGGGAGCATCTATCTGCACTGCGACCCCACGGCGAGCCATTATTTGAAGATGCTGATGGATGCGGTGTTTGATCCTAGAAATTTCCGCAATGAGATTTCATGGAAGCGAACTACTGCCCACAGCGACGCGAGGCAGGGTCGAAAGGCGTATGGGAATGTAATAGATAACATCCTGTTCTACAGCAAAGGTGAGGTCATCACGTTTAACCCGCAGCATAGTGGATACGGCGACAAGTACCTGACGAAATATTCGCACGTCGATCCTGATGGTAGGCGATACAGGTTGGATAATCTTACTGGCCCTGGCGGCGAAGCAAAAGGGAACCCAGCTTATGAGGTAATGGGGGTAACGCGTCATTGGCGCTATAGCAAAGAAAATATGGCTAGCCTGATTCGTGAGGGGAGAGTTGTGCAAACAAAGCCCGGAAGCGTCCCTCAATATAAGCGCTATCTGGATGAGATGCCAGGCGTTCCAATGCAAAATATCTGGGACGATATCTTTCCGATAAACTCACAAGCGAAAGAGCGGCTCGGTTATCCTACTCAGAAACCCGAATTATTATTGGACCGCATCCTTAGCGTAAGCAGCAATGAGGGGGATGTGG
>MEKX01000032.1 GCA_001767075.1 Acidobacteria bacterium RIFCSPLOWO2_12_FULL_54_10
AGGATGCCCGCGGCTGGTTCCGCCATTGTGGATATGCTATACACTAACTGTATAAATGGTCTAGTTCATTTTCAAAGTAAATGAAGAGGACGACCTGACGAAGCGCCGCCAGCATGGCGGCTCAACGGGCCAGCGGGATCCTTCGGCAGGCTCAGGACAGGCTGCTGGCGCTACTCGCGGCGGATTGCTATACACCAAATCTCAAATCGGTCTAGGTGAAAAAATGCTAAAACGACAGCCGCAGGGCAAACTGAATTTGCCGGGCGTTGGTCGAGGTAGTGCGCAGCTTACCGGCGCTTGGATTCACTAGACCAGCAGAATTTCGAAAGACAGTATTGGCACCTTGCTGCGGAGGGCGAAAGTTGGTGTGGTTGGGAAGATTGAACAACTCCGCACGGAACTGAATGCGGCGCCGGGAGTCGATGGAGAAATCCTTTTGGAGCGAGAAGTCCAAATTAACGGTCTTGGGACCACGAATAATGTTGCGTCCCGCTGTTCCTAGATATCCAGCCTGAGGAACGCCAAACGCGCATGGGTCCCAATAGAGGTCTGGCCCGCCTAGCTGCGTGCCCGCTTTGACTCCGTTGCAACCTGCTGTGGTACCCTCCGTTAAAGTTTTTCCGCGATTCAGCATCAGATCAGGACGTTCGGATGTGAATAGAAAACCGTCACTGGTAATCCCGTAATTCACGCCGCTGGCTTGCCCGGAACGAGCGGACAGGACGCCGCCGATACGCCACCCTCTCAGGAAAGCGGATAGAAAACCAGACTGGCCAGAACCGCCGGGAAGCTCGTAGGAATAACGCATGGTGAAACGGTGCGGAATGTCAAAGGAGGAGAGGGCGCGGTCGAGCGTACGGTCCAGCCCGTAGCCGGACGAACCAAAACCGCCCGCACCGCCACCGCCGCCTGAAGAGGTATCATCCACACTTTTCGAAAAGGTGTAATTGCCGCCCAAGGTCAAGCCATGCCAGGGCCGGGGGCTCAGCGAAATCACAAATGAATTGTAAAAAGACTGCGCGTCGGTGAGAACTTTCTGAATGCTGCCGAATGCGGGGTTGATGGTGTTGTCCGGTCCGAAAACTGGATCGGGCGTGGGGTCCGCTGGGAAGAACAGCCTGCCATCGGCTTGGCGGATTGGCAGCGGATATTGGTTGGCTTCAATGTTCCGCAATAGGTTATTGCCGCGCGCGCCCAGGTAAGTGGCATTAATAGTAAGGCCCGAAAACAGCTCGTGCTGCATGTCGAAATGGTAGCGATAAACGGTTGGCGTTTTCGGGTTGTTGTATTCGAAGATGCTGACTTGGCTTTTACCGCGCTGATTGCCGACCGCTGCTAATGCATTAGGAAAAGTGGACGACACATCGGCATTGGGCAAGGAGGCTACGCTGTAATAAGGAGCTGTAATCCGAAGGCCATGCACCGAATATTCGATGATTTGGTCGTAGTAGATGCCAGCACCTGCGCGCAAAACGGTGCGGCCAGTGCCGCCGGGCGCCCAGCTCAAACCGAAACGAGGAGCGATATTGCGTAGCGAGGGGTTCTTGCTCATCATAGCGCCCGTGCTCGGCGACGTATCGCGGAACTCGTCGGCGAGGAAAACTTCGTGGTCAAACTTGTCGTGGATGATGGAGGTGAACTCGTAGCGCAAACCAAGGTTCAGCGTCACGTTTTGGAGGACGCGATAGTCGTCCTGAAAATAAAGGCCAACAAGGGTCTGGCGGAAAGCGCGGTAAGAGTCGGACTCAGGAAGAGCCACACGAATCGCCGTGCCGCCGCCTTTGCCGCCGCTGATCAAGCTGTCGACGTTTTTAAACGTCCAGGAAGCCCCTTTATTAGGATTGTCGAATACGTTCCATTGGAACCGCTCAATCACACCACCGAATTTCAAAGTATGCGGGCCGAAGGTTTTAATGACATCGTCGGAGCCTTGAAAGGAGTTCATTACTTTTTTCCAAGGCGCTTCCGGGTTCGGACCCAGCACGGTTAAACCGGACACATTGATGTTGCCGATCTGAGGTGAGCCAGGAACATAAAAGGGAGGCAGCGGTTTGCCGGTCAGGTCCTGACGATAATCAACGAAGAAGTTCGTGACTGGCCGTGTGTAGCCCAGCCGAGATGTATTGATCAAAGCAGGCGAAAAGAAGTGCGTATGCGCCATGGTTACGTATTGCTGCCGACTCTCGGTGACGCGAGGAAATACAGGCGAGGTGCTGACACTGGATTGCGTGGCATCGTCAAACGTATACCGTACAAACATTCCATCCTTGTCGCCCCATTGGTGATCCAGGCGAGCAACGAAGAAATGTTCATTTGTGGGCAGCTTGGCGGGAGTGCGATTTTCGGCCACGCCGGTAGGTCTTCCATTTTGATCCAGAACCGGGATTTGTCCGGGAAGATAAAAATCGACATATTGTTTAACATTTGGCGCAGCGTTAAGCAGGATGGCGTTATCCGGAACGAACAGCACAATTGTTTCATTCAGGCGGTCCAGAAGCGACTCAAAGGCTCCCATGAAAAAAGTTCCATCGCGAACAATAGGTCCAGAAAAGGTTGCTCCGAACTGGTTTCGTTTAAAAGGAGGTTTTTGGGAACTGTCAAAGAAATTGCGGGAATCCGTTTTGCTATTGCGGAAAAACTCGAAGAAAGTTCCGCGAAACTCGTTGCTGCCGGAGCGCGTGATGGCGTTCATGATGCCCCCGGCGGCACGGCCATACTGAGCGCCGTAATTGGTGGAAAAAACCTGCACCTGCGCGATAGCGTCGGCTCCAAGCTGGCCGCCTGCGGCGCTGCGGGGAACCTGGTTGTCGCTGTCGTTGATGTCGGTGCCGTCCTGGAGAAAGCTGTTCCATTCACCACGGCCGCCGGAGATGGTTATGCTGGCTCCCTGTCCGCCCTGGCGACCGCCCCCGGAAGGATCACTGATACCAGCTTGCAACGTGGCTAGCTGCGTATAACTGCGCCCGTTCATGGGAAGACCGGTAAGCTGCGACTGGTCAATGACACCGGCAGCGGGACGCGTGTCGGAGGATGAGGAAGTTTGTTGGTCAGGCTGGTTATTTTGTTCGCCTTGGGTGGCAGCTTGCTGTGCTTGCCCACCGCAGGGCAGGCAGAGACTTAGAATTACTGCTGCAAGCCACGCGAAAAAAAATCTCTTAATAAATCTTGCTGCTGGACTTTCTTTCATTAAATTATTTCTCCGATATAAGGACATTAGCGGAATCTGGATGCTCTTCAGGGGTGCCATTATGAATGCACATTGCCTGTTGAACCACGATACGGTAATCGTAGCTGCTAATTCCGGCCCGCGTCAAGGAATGAGAAAAATTTGATTGGTATGATATTATTCTTGCTTAGCAATTCAGTAAGAATCATAATTCTGATCCGCCTGAACCATTCGCGGAAAAGGCGGAGAGTTTGCCAAGAAACAATCTGGCCGGGCCAGCGAATTTAATCCTCTTAATTCGGATTGAAAATGCAGGAGTCAGTCCTGTCCGGGCCTGCCCAGGATTAAGGCAGAAGGCGCCAACTAGCCGGTGGCATCTATCCAAACAACGATGAACCCTTGGGAAAGAATACTAGAACAATTGCGGGCCAGCGTCAGCCCACAGAGCTATTCCATGTGGCTGAAACCCGCCAGGTACAGCCACGTTCAGGATAAGTCGCTGTATATTCTGGTTCCCAATGAGACCTATCGGAACTGGTATGAGCAGAACTTTGCGGAATTGCTGGATGACGCGATGCGCAAACTGTCTCTCGGCGTCGAACGCATTGAGCTGATTTGCGGAGAGCAAACCAAAACGGCTCCGAAACAAGCCAAGTTCGATTTCGACGCACCGATGGCGCAATTCAATCCGCGCTACACTTTTGAAACCTTTGTGGTGGGGCGTTCCAACCAGTTCGCGCACGCAGCGGCCGATGCCGTTGCCCGCAACCCCGCAAAAGCATATAATCCGCTGTTTTTATACGGCGGGGTGGGGATGGGAAAGACTCATCTGCTGCAAGCCATCGGTCAGGCGATTTTGTCGAACCCCGAAAAAAAACTGCGGCTGGCCTATGTCACCACCAATCAGTTCTTGCACGAGGTGATCAACTCCCTCCGCTATGACCGCATGATTAGTTTTCACGAGCGGTACCGCAACCTCGACGTGCTGATGGTGGATGACATTCAATTTGTTGGAGGAAAAGAGCGGACACAAGAAGAACTCTTTCACACCTTCAACGCGCTGTATGAAGGGCAAAAGCAAATTGTATTCACCAGCGACCGTCCGCCGAAAGAAATTCCTGATTTGGAAGAACGTTTGCGATCGCGTTTTGAGTGGGGCTTGATGGCGGATTTGCAGCCGCCAGACCTGGAAACCAAAGTCGCCATATTAATGAGGAAATCGGAATTGCAGTCCGTGCGGCTTCCCGATGAGGTGGCGCTTTTTATGGCAAGCAAGATTCATGGCAACGTGAGAGAGCTGGAAGGATCGCTGACCCGGCTTCTGGCATACTGCTCGCTTACGGCAACGGAGATTACGGTGGGCACAGCGCAGCAGGTATTAAAGTCCACACTGGCTGCGCAAGAGCGAAAGATAACCATTGAGTCGATTCAAAAGGTAGTCGCTGATGAATTCCGCCTTCGCGTCTCCGACCTGATGGTGAAGAACAACTCGAAGAAAATAGTTTATCCGCGACAGATCGCCATGTATCTCTCACGAGAACTAGCCGGAGCTTCACTGCCGGAGATCGGGAGAACATTTGGAGGCAAGCACCATACCACGGTGTTACATTCCATTGAAAAGATTAAGGAAGGAAGATTAGCGGATAAGGATTTAAACAAAATCCTGCACAAGCTATCTGGCACATTGCAATGAAATTGTTGACGGCGGCACTGAATTTGAACCAAAAGCAGACGGAAGCAGCTGTGGAAACAATGAGGAAAACCAACCAAGTGATTAGGATAATCCCGAGCACGCCGGTTGGGTCGTTAATGAAGTGATTCAGTTTTCCAATGCAGCAAGGAAAGCGGCTGGTTTTATTTCATAATGTTAGAGAGTTTTCCAAAGGCCACTACTATCATCATCATAAATAGTGATATAGAAGCCTAAAGATTTTCACAGGGGTGATGAGGATGGAATTTACTGTCGAACGAGCAGATTTCCTGAAAGAGCTGACGCTGTCGCAGGGAGTAGTGGAGCGGAAAACAACGATTCCAATCCTCTCGAATATCCTGCTGGAGGCGTCCGAGGATTCACTCCAGATGACGGCTACCGATCTGGAGTTAGGCATCCGGAGCAAGTGTTCCGCCAAAGTCAAGAAAGGCGGATCGACAACGGTGCCTGCGAAAAAGCTGTTTGATTACGTCCGTCAATTGGAAGACAACGAAATCAAATGCAAGGCTACGGAAGCGGCAGGAAGCAGCGCCTTGCAGGTGAGTTGCGGTCGATCCAAAGTGCGGATGCCCGGGCTGGCGAAAGAGAATTTTCCTGTGTTGCCGGAATTTCCAGGGAAGCTGGCTGTGCTGCCGCCAGCAATCTTGACGCAGATGATAAAAAGAACAGCCTTCGCTATTTCCAGCGAAGAATCGCGCTACACCCTGAACGCGGCCATGATGATCCTGAAACCGGAAACCATGACCATGGTGGCAACGGACGGCCACAGGCTGGCGTATGTGGAGACCGATCCGGTAGTTGCGAAAGAAGGGTATGAGGGAGTGGGCGGAGAATTACGCGTGCTGGTGCCCAAAAAAGCGATGACGGAATTGCAACGCTTGCTAACGGACAATCCAAGCGAAGGCGGCATCGAGTTTGGGAAAGATGACAATCATCTCTTTTTCCGCGTCGGAACAAGATTGCTGATCTGCCGCATGCTCAGCGGACAATTTCCGAACTATGAAGCGGTCATGCCGAAGGCGAATGACAAGATCGCTACGATAGAGCAAACTTCACTGGCAGCAGCAGTGCGCCGCGTATCGTTATTTTCGGATGAACGATCTCATGCCATACGCTTGCACTTGGACAACGACGAACTCAAGATCGTTTCCAGCGGATCGGAATCCGGAGAGTCAGAAGAAACGATGGCCATCTCCTATGCAGGGGGGCCGTTGCAAATCGGGTTTAACTGGCAATATCTTCTTGAATTTCTAGCGGCCGCCGACAGTGAAAAGGTGCAGATGGAGTTCAAGGACGAGCAGAGCGCGGGGCAAATTCGGCCTGCCAGCGAAGAAAAGTTGCGATACCGCTACGTCGTCATGCCAATGAGAATCTGACGGATAGGATGTATATGGGCGATAAAGAATTAAGCCCAGGAAGCGTGCCGCCGGGCCGTTTGTTGCCCCAGGAGGCCTATGATGCCGACAGCATTAAAGTGCTCGGCGACCTGGAAGCCGTGCGCAAACGGCCCGCGATGTACATCGGGTCGACCAGCGAATCAGGGCTGCACCATCTGGTTTACGAGGTGGTGGACAATTCCGTCGACGAGGCTTTGGCGGGCTACTGCACAGAGATCTCGGTGACGATCCACTCCGATAATTCCATCACGGTGGTTGATAACGGCAGAGGAATACCCGTGGGATACCACGAAGGCGAGAAACGCTCCGCGGCCGAGGTGGTTTTGACGGTGCTGCATGCCGGCGGAAAATTTGACACCAACAGCTACAAAGTCTCGGGCGGATTGCACGGCGTTGGCGTTTCTGTGGTCAATGCGCTGAGCGACTTGCTGGAGCTGGAAATCTGGAGGGATGGGTACACATGGGAGCAATCCTATGAGCGTGGCGTTCCTACAACGGAACTGAAAAGGGCCGGCAAAACCAACAAGCGCGGCACGAAAGTCACCTTTCACCCGGATGCTGAAATATTCACCGTCGTCGAGTTTAATTTCGATACGCTATCGCAGCGCCTGCGAGAACTTTCTTTTTTGAACAAAGGTTTAAAGATCAACCTACAAGACGAGCGGGCGGACCGAGGGCACGAGTTTTGTTACGAAGGCGGCATCGCGGAATTCATACAGCATTTGAACAAAGGGAAAGCAGTGCTGCATGACAAACCCTTCTACATGGAGGGAACACGCACAGCCGGGACAATGGGCGACGTGCAACTGGAAATCGCATTGCAGTACAACGATTCCTATTCAGAAACGGTTTTCAGCTTCGCAAATAATATAAATACAGTCGATGGCGGAACTCATCTATCCGGTTTCCGCTCTGCGCTGACCCGAACCATCAACAATTACGGCATGTCCGCCGGATTGTTCAAGGATGTAAAAGAAAACCTGAGCGGGGATGATGTTCGCGAAGGTCTGGTGGCGGTAGTCAGCGTCAAGCTGCCGCAACCCCAGTTTGAGGGCCAGACGAAAGGCAAGCTCAACAGCGATATCAAGGGGCTGGTGGAAGCGTTCATCAACGAAAAACTGAACGAAGGCTTCGAACGGACCCCTTCGGCAGCTCGGAAGATCATCCAGAAAGCGATCGATGCTTCGCGGGCGCGCGAAGCGGCTCGCAAAGCGCGCGATCTGACGCGACGCAAAGGGGCGCTGGACTCGGCTTCACTGCCAGGAAAGCTGGCGGATTGCCAGGAGCGCGACCCGGCACGCTGCGAACTGTTCCTGGTCGAGGGAGAATCGGCCGGCGGGACCGCCAAACAAGGCCGTGACCGGCGTTACCAGGCGATCTTGCCGTTGAAAGGCAAGATCCTGAACGTCGAGAAGGCGCGCTACGACAAAATGCTCGGCCACGAGGAAATTCGCTCGATGATCACCGCCATCGGGACGGGCATCGGCAAGGACGACTTTGATCTCACTAAGCTGCGCTATCACAAAATTATCATCATGACCGACGCCGATGTGGACGGCTCGCACATCCGGACGCTGTTGCTGACCTTTTTCTACCGGCAGATGAAGCAACTGGTGGACCACGGCCACATATTTATCGCTCAACCACCGCTGTACAAGACGAAAAAAGGGAAAACGGAAAAATACATCAAAGACGAAAAGGAATTTCTCCGGGAGTTGATGCGTCAAGCGACGGAAAATCGCACCGTGATCAATGGCAGCGAACAGGTGCTGGAATCCAGGCGACTGACGAAATTCTTGAGCGACCTGGCGGATTACTTCGCTCTGTTCGATAAACTAGATAAACGGGTACGCAATCGTCTCGTGGTGAATCTGCTGGCGAAAGCCGATTTAGACAAAAAGGTGGATTTCAGCACGCCAGACAAGCTGCGCCAACTGGAACAGGCCATTCAGAAATTGGGCTTCAAGGCGACCATGCGGTTTGACGAAGAACATAGCTTGCACGAATTGACGTTTGTGAATGGCGGCGGGGCCGAGAAAACGATCAACTGGGAGCTGGCTTCACTGCCGGAGTACAAACGCCTGCGGGCGCTGGCGAAAGAAAACGTCCAACTGGACATCCCGCCGTTCACGGTGCGGAGCGGCAGCGCTTCAGTAAAGTATGGGAGCGCGGAAGAATTGCTAAATTCCATACTCGCCGAGGGCAAAAAAGAGCTGACCGTCCAGCGCTACAAAGGGCTTGGCGAAATGAGAGCCGAGCAACTGTGGGAGACGACGATGAATGCCGAA
>MEKX01000033.1 GCA_001767075.1 Acidobacteria bacterium RIFCSPLOWO2_12_FULL_54_10
ACTTCAAGAGACTTTAAGTCGATTCAAAGCGGATGAAGATCGCATGTCAGGCATCATTACAAATAGAACTTCTATCCAACGTGAAGAACTTTCAAACTTATATCAGCAAGGCAATTCTGTCGGATTGCCCTATGCAAAGGAAAAAGGCTTGATTCAAGACATACGTGAGGCTAAGGTTGAACCAGGTTCGCCACTAATTTCATGTAACTTCACAGGATAAATTATCTGTGCTAAAAGTATGTCTTTCACAATGTAGGCTTGGCCAGAATTATTAATTGAACTAACCATTATTCACACAAATTTCCCCACCACCATCGCCTCCACTCCATCCACCCGCTCAAAGACCGGAACATTCGTAATCAGTCCCGTCGCATGTCCGTGAACAGCGGTAGCCGCCTGAATTGCATCCGGCGTTCGCAAGCGATATTGCGCGCGGTACCGTGCTGCCAAATCCGCAATCTCTAAGCTCGGCGCGATCCATTCAAGATGCGGATAAGAAGACAGCAACCCGTAGTACTCATCCACCCGCTGTTCATTGGAATCGCGGTAAGGCTGTACCAGCAATTCGGTCATCGTGATCGTGGACGTTACCGCTCTGGAGCCGGATTGTTCCAGCCATCTAAAGATGTGATCGGTGAAGGGAAGATACCGCGCATTGCCTTCCAACTGGTAAATGAAAATGCTGGTATCGAGAGCAATCCTGTGGTGTTTGGATAGAAAGCTGCGGAGACGGTTTAGTCCCAACTCTCCCGTTCCTTTTTGAGATGCGTCCTGGGAAATTTCCCGCGAGCGATCCCACGGATCGCGGCATGATGGGCTTTGGGCTTCTGCAGGACAATCACCCGCTCGCCGCGAACTACCACGAGCAACTTATCCCCGGGCTTCACCTGCAAGGCCTCGCGAGCTTCCTGCGGGATCACGATTTGATTCTTCGTGGATAGAGTGGATTCTTTCATCGCTTTACATTATATCACAAAGTAAAGGCCCTGCTTCTTCATGTTGTCAGGGGATGCAATCGGCTGCGCTTTACCCTTTCCTCGCCGCCACCATCTCCAAAAAATTCTTGAGCAGCTTCGGGCCGACGGCGGTCAGAATCGATTCCGGGTGGAACTGCACTCCTTCCACAAGCATTTGCTTGTGCCGCAGGCCCATGATTACGCCGTCTTTGGTGTGCGCGGAGGCTTCCAGCGCATCCGGAAAACTTTTCTTCTCCACCACCAGCGAGTGATACCGCGCCGCCGGAAACGACTGCGGTAACCCGTGAAAAATCGTCTTGCCGTCGTGCAGCACTTCGGTCGTCTTGCCGTGCACTAACGACGGTGCCGCCACCACCTTGCCGCCGAAGACTTGTCCGATAGCCTGATGCCCCAGGCACACGCCCAGGATCGGCGTTTTGCCCGCGAAGTGCCGGATCGTTTCCAATAGAATCCCTGAATCCTCCGGCCTGCCTGGTCCGGGCGACAGCACAATCGCCTCCGGCTTCATCGCCTCAATCTCCTCAACCGTCGTCTGATCGTTGCGCCGCACTTCCAGCTTCGCACCCAGGTTGCCCAGAAACTGCACCAGGTTGTAGGTGAACGAATCGTAGTTGTCGAGCACGAAGATCATCTGCGCCCGCTCCTTGCCTGGGCCGCGCGCGGTTTGCGCTTCGGCGCTTTCTTCTTCTTCGCGCCGCCCGCCTCCGCGATCTCAATCGCCTTCAGCATCGCTTTACCTTTGTTGATTGTCTCCTCGTACTCGCGCTCCGGCACCGAGTCGGCCACGATCCCCGCGCCCACCTGCACGTAGGCTTTGCCGTCAGTGACCACAATCGTGCGAATGGCGATGCACGAGTTGAGATTTCCTGAGAAGTCCATGTACATCACGGACCCCGCGTACACGCCGCGCCGCGTCGGCTCCAACTCGGAGATGATCTGCATGGCGCGCACCTTCGGCGCTCCCGACACCGTGCCCGCCGGGAAGCACGCCCACAGCGTGTCCCACGCATCGAGGTCGGGACGGAGCTTGCCCTTCACGCTCGACACCAGATGCATCACGTGCGAGTACCTCTCCACGAACATGAAGCTCGGTACTTCCACCGTGCCGAAGCGGCACACCCGCCCCACATCGTTGCGCCCGAGGTCCACCAGCATCACATGCTCCGCGCGCTCTTTTTCGTCAGCGAGCAATTCGCGCTCCAGGTCTTTGTCCTCCGCCAGGTCCTTGCCGCGCCGCCGCGTCCCGGCGATAGGCCGGTACTCGACGTCCTCTCCGGTAACTTTCACAAGCATTTCCGGCGACGACCCAACCACGCAATCTTTTCCCATTCGCAGGAAGTACAAATACGGCGCCGGATTCACTCGACGCAACGCCCTGTAAATCTCAAACGGTTTAACCGTGATATTCGCTTCCAACCGTTGCGACAAAACCACCTGAAAAATGTCTCCGGCCGTGATGTGCTCCTTGGCTTTCAGAACCTGTTTCTCAAACTGCTTTTTTGTCACATTGGAGCGAACCGAGGGAATTGCGTTTGTTGATTTTGCCGAGTTTGTAGTGGAAACCGAGAGAACCGAGGGAACCGATAATTTTCGCCCCTCGATTTCGAGCTTCAACGGAGCTTGCAGCTTCCGTTCAATTCTTTGAATTTCTTCTTCCGCCGCCTTGTACGCCTCACGCAAATCTCGCTTTGTTGCACCCGTTTCGCACCGCACATTGCACAAAATAATAATTTGATGTTTCACATGGTCAAATACCAACAGAGTGGTGCAAAACATCAGAATCGCATCTGGCATCGCGCGCTTAACTCTCTCAGGCTCAGGTAGATGCACTGGTTCCAGTTGGCTGACCAAATCATAGGCGATATAGCCCACTGCACCTGCGCTGAACGGCGGCAAAGTGGGAATGCGCACCGGCTTGATGGTTGCAAGCATGTTCTTGCTCACCTCCATCAAGCTGCCTGGAATCTTCTTGGATTTGCCCTTTTCGATAATTTCGACTGTCCCATTCTGTTTCTGATTTGTGCTGCGTTTTCCATCCGGCAGCCAGTAGCGAAGGATCATCATTGGATCAGACCCGAGATACGTATAGCGAGCAATGTTTTCGCCCCCTTCGACGCTTTCCAGCAAAAAAGAAAAGTCGTTGTCAGGTCGCTTCGAGCGATCCTGCGTTTGCGTCAATTTGAGGTATGCAGAGACTGGTGTTAGCAAATCTGCTGGAACACTCGTCCACACGGGGACAAGATTTCCATGCTTCGCAAGACGGAGAAATTCATTGGTTTCAGGGAAGATCATGACACATCATCGTTGGGCATTCTGCTGCTGTAATTGAAATTGTTTCAACTCATCCATGGCCACTCGCCGCATGAGCGGAAGAGGCGCTTTCTCGCCGGTCCAGTGTTCAAATTGGCCGGCGGCCTGCACCAGAAACATTTCCATGCCGGAAATTGTACGGCAACCTAACTGGCGGGCGATTTTAAGCAGCCTTGTTTCCACCGGATTGTAGATTAAATCAAATACAGTACTTGCGTTGATCTGATCCGCTTGCAGGAAGGACTCCTCCGTCTGAGGCCACATTCCCACCGGTGTGGCATGGATCAGGAGATCAAAATTTTCATCTGTCAAAGACGCAACTGTAATTGCTTGCCCCCCCTTTTCCCGAGCCAGTTTTTTAGCTTTCGCATGATTTCTGCCGGCGACGAAAATGTTAGGGCACCGCAATATTTGCAAAGCGATCACAGCACCCCGGGCGGCGCCCCCCGTCCCCACTACCACAGCCCGGAAGTCCGGAGGAAGCGTATCGTTTTCTGACAACCCGTAAGCATGGCGGAGGGGCACCAGGATTCCATCTATATCAGTATTGATAGCCTCCCATTTACCTCGGTGAATACGCACGGTATTCGCTGCGCCGGTTTTCAGAGTCGTTTTGTCCGCTTTGTCCGCCATGCGAAGAATTGCTTCCTTGTGAGGAATGGTCACGCTGAAGCCCGACAGCGGATATTTAGCGGCTGCTTTCCTGAAGTCTTTCAGGTCGGATGCCAGCAATGGCAGGTAAACAGCATCGATTTTTTTTGCGCGAAATGAGGCATTGTGAATTGCTGCTCCTAATGAGTGTTTGACGGGATTGCCCAGCAATCCAAAGATAGCGGTGCGACGGTTGAGTTTATCCGCCCTGTAATCATTGAGTAATTTGTCCGAGTCGATTTGCCCCGGCGCCGCGAGCAGGCTAGGAGCTTTCTGAGGGCAGGAGGCATACAGGAATGCGCTGCCGCGTGAGAGCGCTAAAACCCGGCTAGGCACTCCGGCATCGCCCATGCAGAAGGCAATCCATTTCCCTTGTTCGCCGGGTCGCTTTTTCACCGATTGAAGAAAATCCAATGCAATGAGATTATCTGACTGCCGGTTTGCCGTGCCCACCAATTTGTAGTAGTCGGCGGGGAAGCGGAGTAACTGGCGCATTGCTTTATCAATTACTGGCATCGAAACAAAATCATGATAGGACACAATGAGCAGAGCATCTCTCCGGAGTACAGCCACTGCTTGTTCCCGTGCAATTAACGCGGACTCAACTTCAAGGTCAACTATCCGGCAGCCTGCGGCGGCGGCATTGATCAAAATTTCTATTTGATCTGCTACCGATCCGCGGTACAGGCCTCCGTTCTGCATTCTGCGGCAGGTGGCTTGCAACAAAGGAGTATCCTTTGCTTTAGGGCCAGCCTTGCGTTTCAAAAGTAATGGGATGAGAGGCAGGACTTCCCTGGGCTCGTTGACCCAGTCTAATCGTAGCTCTATAAAGGAACCGTGTCTTAAAGCAGTCTCTGCGTTCTCCATTAGTTCTCGCGGGGAATGACCGGTAACAGAGATGCATATCTGAGGAATGTGAAGCTGGTTTTTCATAAGAACCAATGGCTATCATACGGGAATTAGAATATCGGTGTCGAGCGCGCACACAAAACAGTGGGACTCAATCTTGTTTATGAGTGAATGAAATTTCGTTAATAGACATTCCTTTGAGGAATTTGGGCGGCTTTTTGCCTACTCCTGGACACGATGATGTGTTACTCTGTGTTCAAGAACCCAGCGCGGAATTATTCATGTCAAATAGGAGCATGACCCCAAGGGGTTCTCTTTTTGTTTGTCTGCTGTTTGTGATCCTTATGGTCACTGGGGCATACGCTTTGCAATTTTCCATCCCGATACTGGATGAGACTGCTGAAAATGAGCAACCTGAAGGTCCGTGGGACCAGTTTGAATTTGTTTTTGCCCGGCTGGCATTTAGTTTTCCTGATTTACGATTAAACCAGGGGCATACCTGGGATGTCGACTGGCCTAAAGCCGAACGACAGTTTTTGCTGGGAGTCCTGCGATGGACGAATCTTCAGGCAAGGCGGCAAGAACAGGTTCTGAATTCGTTGGATGCCAAGCTGGTTGATTTTCCATTCCTTTACGCCGTTGAGGTAGGTTATATGACGCTTTCAGATCAAGAAGCGGCGAGCCTGAGAGAATACCTGCTTCGGGGAGGGATGCTGGTCGTCGATGATTTTCACGGCACCAAAGAATGGGAAGCTTTTGAGCGACAGATGAATAAGGTCTTCCCCGATCGGAAAATCCACGATGTGGAAATATCCGATCCGATTTTTCATTGCTTCTTTGATATCAATGAAAAGATGCAGGTGCCGGGATTGCAATATTTGTACAGCGGACGAAAATACGAACAAGACGGTATTACCCCTCACTACCGAGCTATTTACGACGACGATGGCCGGATCATGGTGATGATTAATTTTAATTCGGACCTGGGCGACGCCTGGGAATGGGCGGATTTGCCGGAATATTCAGAAATTTATACTTCCTATGCATACCGGCTGGGAGTTAATTACATCATATATGCGATGACTCATTAGGTTTGAGCATGCGTCGTGATGTCGAATCGATTTATAAGGCAAATGAGGAATTAGGCCTCACATGTGGGATTCGATTTTTAGTTTTCTATTCAAATATCCGCCAGTAGCCTTTTCACGTGGGCGGCTGACCCTGGCATCAGCCTGGCCTGATTGGGTATTGGTCTTATTCATTTTGCTGGCGGCTGCCGCGGTGGGTATTGTTTTGTGGAAATTTAGACCCAAGTTGGAATTCCTGCAAAAGACCTTGGTCGGGGTTCTGCAATTTCTAACGCTGGCAATCCTGTTACTTCTGCTCTGGCGTCCATCTTTGGTGCTTTCTGTTTTGGTGCCGCAGCGCAACGTGTTGGCTGTACTTGTAGATGATTCTTCCAGCATGTCCAGGATGGAGGGCGATACGCGCAGATTGGATGAAGTCAAGGGAGCGCTTGACGATGCGGGGCCTTTGCTTAGCCAGCTTCGCGAAAAATTCCAAGTGCGCTTGTATAGGTTTTCCGATGAGGTGAATCGAATTGCATCGGCGCAGGAGTTGCAGGGTGCAGGGTCAGCGTCTCATGTGGAAGATTCGCTTGCGAAGACTTACTCTGAACTCCGTCAACTTCCGCTGGCAGGAATCGTGGTAGTCAGCGATGGAGCGCAAAACGGTCCCACTGCCTCACTCGATGCGATGGCGGAAATGCAGGCGCGCCGAATTCCGATTTACACGCTCGGTGTAGGTGAACAGGAATTCGATCAAGATCTGCAAATAGACGATGTCGTGCTGCCTGCATCCGTATTGCCGGAATCTTCCGTCGTCGCCACGGTGACCGTTAAACAAAATGGTTTTATCGGGCACAAGGGCAAACTGGAGCTGCGCGATGGGAATTCCATCCTAAAAACCAAGGAGATTGACTTTGGACCGGCTGAAATCCAGACCGTGCAAATGAATTTCACTCCACGGACCAAGGGGCTGCGCGAATTCACCGTATCCATCGCGCCGCTGGATGGAGAATCTATTACGCAAAACAACAGCCAGTCGAGGCTGGTGGAAGTGCAAGAGCGAACCGCGAAAGTCCTTTACATCGAGGGGGAGCCACGATGGGAGTTCAAGTTTATTCGCCGCGCGATGGACGATGATAAAAACCTTCGCCTGGTTAGCCTGCTGCGAACATCTCCCAACAAGTTCTACCGGCAAGGCGTTGAGGACGAAAAAGAACTTGCAGAGGGCTTGCCGCCGAAGAAAGAACTGTTCCGTTATGAAGGCATTGTTCTCGGCAGCATCGATGCGTCATTTTTCTCTCCGCAACAACAAGAAGATATCCTTGCTTTCGTCAATCGCAGAGGAGGTGGGATATTGTTTCTAGGCGGACGCTATGGTCTAGGTGACGGTGGTTACCAAACCTCTGCGATGGCTGACCTCCTGCCGCTGGATGTTGCTGGCGGGAACTCCGGGATATCCTTTCAGAGAAAGCCCGTGAAATTGGAACTCACGGAGAGAGGATGGGACAGGCTGCAGTTGGCCGACTCAGAAACCACGAATCGAGAGTATTGGGATAAGCTGCCCAACCTTTCCACTTACCAGATGCTGGGCGAACCCAAACCCGGCGCGGTGGTTCTGGCGGAAGCCGTTACGCCTGAGGGCAAGCGGTCACCGGTTCTAGCGTCGCAAAGATTCGGCAGAGGCAGGGCGATGATCTTTGGCACCGATGGTTCCTGGCGCTGGCGAATGGAGCTGGAATCATCCAACCGTTCCCACGAAACTTTCTGGCGGCAGATATTGCACTCCTTGGTCAATGACAGCCCGGCGCCGGTCAATATTTCCGCCGATAAGCTTCTCTACATGGACGAGAAGATGGTGCGCCTGACCGCGGAGGTGCACGATGAAAATTTCGAGCCGGTCAATGCCGCAACCGCGGTGGCCTCTATTTTTTCTCCCGACGGCTCAAAACAGGAAGTGATCTTAAGCCCGGTGACGTCGGAAGCCGGAGTATTCCGGGCTGCATGGGAAGCGAAGCCGGAAGGGGTTTACCGTGTCGAGGTGGCGGCGCGTCTAGGAGACCGTGAGATCGGCAAGGGCGCTGCTTACTTTCAGAGGGCGAATGGGCGTCAGGAATTCTTCTCGTCGGAACAAAACGTTTCATTGCTGACTCGTTTGGCGGAGCAGAGCGGGGGAAAGTATTTTCCATTGAAGGAATCCGATTCACTTCCGGAGCAACTCTCTTATTCGCCTGCTGGTGTTACAGTTCCTGAAGTGAGGGATTTATGGGATATGCCCATCTGGTTTTTCTTGTTGCTACTACTCAAGGGGACCGAATGGGTATTCAGGAAACGGTGGGGAACGATTTGATAAAAGCATATTTCAATTTGCTGTCGGAAATATTCCGGCGCGACCATTTGAGGCGGGTTGCGTTGTATGGTTTGTTATTCATCGCTGCATTGCTGATTCCTGCTGTCATGGCAGAAGCACAAGAAGCCGATGGCCAAACTTATAGCGTTATCGTAACCGGCCTGGGAGGAGACGCCGAGTACAGCAAGCTCATTGCCGGTTGGGGAAAAGACCTGGACAGTAGCATTAAAAAAGCCTCTCAAAATTCTGACAGAACGTTTTGGCTTGCGGAGTCCAAGCTGGACGGCATTCAATCCCTTTGTACTCGTGAGGAAATAACGAAACTCTTTGCAACCCTCGCAGCCCGTGTCCGGCCCCAGGACAGCTTCAACCTGTTTCTAATCGGCCACGGCAGTCACGACGGATACGATTACCGTTTTCATCTTCCCGGACCGGACCTGACCGCGTTGCAATGGGCTGAACTGTTGGACAGCATTCCGGCGGAAAAACAGGCAGTCGTCAACATGAGCAGCGCAAGCGGAGCGACCCTCGCTGCCTGGCAAAAGAAAGGCCGAATTGTGATTACCTCAACCAGTTCTGGCAGAGAAAGAAACTTTTCGGTATTCGGCAGATACTTTGTGGAAGCCATGCAGAATCCAGCCACCGACGCAGATAAAAACCGCGCAATCTCTTTCCTGGAAGGTTTTCGATATGCCACTCGCGAGGTTGCCAGATATTATGAAACGCAGAAGCGACTGGCGACTGAACATGCGCTACTGGAAGATACGGGAGAAGGCGACGGCTCGCGAGAACCTGCTCCGGGCACTGGCAAAGGCATGTTGGCTGCCACTGCGCCGGTGCTTGACCTGAGGACGGTTAATGTAACTGCTGAAAGCCCGGAGATTCGTACGCTAAGAGCCAAGAAAAGGCAGTTAGAAGAGAGTATCGAGCAGCTCAAGTACCAGAAAGCTTCCATTAATTCGGATGAATACATGAAGCAAATCGAAAAGCTGCTGTTGGATCTGGCGCGAACGGAGCAGAGCTTGGAAGCTCTAGAAAAAACAGGAAAATAAAATGGGCGCGAAGCGCTTCAATCCTATAAGAGCAAACTTTTTGAGGAAAGCTGCGCATTCCTGTCTGCTTTTCTGTGCGTTATGGATGGCAACTGCGCCAGGTTTTGCTGCTTTGGAAGAGGAACTGTCCCTTTTTCGCGAGGGGCAATATCAGGATGTTATCACTCGGCTGGAAAAGGTTTTGAAGGCTTCACCGGAAGACACCCGTGCTGCCTCATTGCTGCTTCGAGTCCGATTGGAGGTGGGGCAGTATTCCGCAGTCGCACAGCAGGCGGAAGAGCTTCTCAAACGACAAAAGATTCCAGGTGTCGCGGAAACGGCAGCAGAAGCCGCTATAAAACTCGGTGAAATTGACCGTGCGCTGGGATTCCTCAAAGGCATCAATTCCATAGCAGCCGGTTATCTTCGTGGGCAAATAGCTCTTGAAAAGGGAAACAAAGCTGAAGCCAGCGCAGAGTTTGAAAAAATTATTTCCCAATGGACTAGCAAAACCAGAATGTCCAGCGACGAGCTGGGGATTGCGGCTGTTGCTCTGGAAAAACTGGGAAGATATGAAGAAGCCAACCAAATCTACAGGGAAGCGACGGAGATAGATCCGAAGAACCCTGCCTTAAAAGCCGCTTGGGGGCGCTTGTTAGTAAAAAAATAT
Source organism: Acidobacteria bacterium RIFCSPLOWO2_12_FULL_54_10 (assembly GCA_001767075.1). Lineage (GTDB taxonomy): Bacteria > Acidobacteriota > Terriglobia > 2-12-FULL-54-10 > 2-12-FULL-54-10 > 2-12-FULL-54-10. The sequence goes on from MEKX01000033.1 coordinate 9,903, forward strand.
AACCCGGCAGATGCCGAAGGTCTATTCAAGGAAGCGCTGGAAATCAACACGAATCATACGGGAGCACTGCTTGGCATGGCCGAGCTGTCATCAAGCCGGTGGGAATCGCGTGTTCCGGGTATGCTGAATCGAATTTTACAGATCAATCCCAGCATGACGGAAGCCCGCGTGATGCTGGCTCGAATCGATCTGGAGCGTGATAATTATGTGGAAGCTTCCAAGCAACTGGATCGTGCTTTGCAAGTGAACCCTAAGTTGCTGGAGGCCTGGTCGCTGCGGGCTGTGGCATCGTTTCTCGAAGGAAAAGAAGCCGCGGACCAGCTAGGCTGGATAGCGCGCATCCTGAAGGAGAATCCATCGTTCGGGAAGGTTTATGCCGATCTCGGTGATTTCGCCGTGTTGCAAAGGCAATATAAATTGGCGGTGGATTATTATCGTCGAGCCGTAGACACGGATCCGGACTTGTCACAGACTCGCGCCAGTCTCGGAATTAATCTCTTCCGTTTGGGAGAAGATGACGCTGCGCGTCATGAGCTAGAGGAGGCCTACCGGAGGGATCCTTACAATATTTGGACCGTCAATACATTGCGCTTGATGGATAGCTTCAAGCGCTTTGATTCCTTTGAAACACAGCGTTTCCGTGTAAAGCTACATCAAAAGGAAACGCAAATATTACAATCCTATATCAGCGATATATTGGAGGAAAGCCTGCAGGATTTGTCTCAGCGATATCAATACATCCCAGACCAGAAAGTGGTCTTTGAAATGTATCCGGATCACGAAGACTTCGCGGTGCGGACGCTAGGATTGCCAGGACTGGGGGCGCTGGGAGCATCCTTCGGCCCAGTGGTTGCGATGGACAGTCCGTCGGCACGACGGCGCGGCGAGTTTCACTGGGGCAGCACTTTGTGGCACGAACTAGCTCATGTGATCACCCTCGGCATAACAGATAATCGCATTCCTCGCTGGTTTACTGAAGGTTTGTCCGTTTACGAAGAAAATACTTCGCGGCCAGGATGGGGAGATCCAATGACGCCGGGGATCGTTCAAGCATTGCAACTGGTGCAGACTATTCCATTGGCCGATCTCAATACGGCTTTTATCCGGCCCAGCCAGCCCGGAATGGTGCCGTTCGCCTATTTCCAAGCCGGCATGATCTGTGAATATTTAGTAGAAAAGCACGGATTCGAAAAAATCCTTGCGATGCTGTCAGCCTATAGAGAAAAACAAAAGGACGCTGCGGTTTTAAAGCAGGTGTTAGGTTTGACGTTGGAGGAGTTTGATAAACAGTTTCGCGATTACGCTCGTGAAAAAACCTATGGCTTTGCAAAAGCCGTTGATTTCCAGTGGTCCGGATCGGATCATTCCATCGACGAGATAAAAGTGGAATTGCAAAAGAATCCGGATAACTTTTTCGCACAGCTTCACATTGCCGAGGCATATACCGCACAGTCTAAATTTGCCGAAGCTGTTCCTTACGCGGAAGTTGCCAAGGCATTATTCCCACCTTTTGTGGATGACGGCAACCCATATATCATCCTTGCAGATTGCTACGAGGCCTTAGGCCAAAAGGAGAAAGCTGCCGTAGCGCTTCTGGAGTGGAAAAAGTATCGAGGGAGAGATCCGGAAGTATTCAAACGCCTTTCCAAATTGCTTTCGGAAATTGGAAAACAGAACGAAGCCGTACAGGTTTTGAGCGAGGCATTAAACGTCGCTATGTTTGATGTGGATATTCACCAGCAACTGGCGGAAAGGCTGGCTGAGACCTCCCCACAGAAAGCCATAGAAGAATATAAAGTTCTGCTGGCGCTCAATCCGCCCGACAAAGCCGAAGCCCATTATCGGCTGGCGGCAGCATATCATTCGCTATCCGATACAAGTAATGCCCGTCAGCACGTTCTGGCAGCGCTCGAAATCGCGCCTGGATATCGCGATGCACAAAAACTTCTGTTGGAGTTAACTGGTCAATAAAATCAACCAAAAGGATTTATTACTCATGTCACTTTCATCGGTCACGGAAAAAACTGAAGGCAACATCCGAGAACAACTGCAAAAGCTGCAAATTTACCGCGAATCGATCATGAAGCAGGTCCGCCGCACAATCATCGGACAGGATGAAGCTGTCAATCAGGTCTTTATCGTTTTATTGGTTGGGGGCCACACGCTGATTACCGGGCTGCCGGGCTTGGCCAAGACGTTGTTGGTGAAGACCATCGCATCAGCGCTCGGTCTCAGCTTCCGCCGCATTCAATTCACTCCCGACCTGATGCCCGCGGATATTACTGGAACGGACATTATTGAGGAGGACATCACGACCGGACACCGCGATTGGAAATTTGTACCCGGACCGGTATTTGCAAACGTAGTTTTAGCCGATGAGATCAACCGCACCCCACCAAAAACGCAATCAGCATTGCTGGAAGCCATGCAGGAAGGAAGCGTGACAGTGCTGGGGAAAACCTATCAGCTTGATCATCCTTTCTTTGTTCTGGCAACGCAAAACCCGATTGAGCTCGAAGGAACGTATCCTTTGCCGGAAGCTCAATTGGACCGCTTCCTGTTCAACATTGTCATTGATTACATGAGCGAAGAAGATGAGCTTTTGGTGGTCAATGCAACGACATCCGGAGATTCCGTTGCGCCTGAACCGGTTACCAATGCGGCAGAGGTTGCCCTTTTTCAAAAAGTGATCCGAAAAATCCCAATCGCAGAAAGCGTTAGCCGTTATGCGGTGCAACTGGCGCGCGCCACTCGGCCCCGCAACGGCAATCATTTGGATTTCATCGAGAAGTATGTGAATTACGGCGTCAGCGTTCGTGCGGCGCAGTATTTGGTGCTGGCAGGGAAAGCCCGCGCAGTGCTGGAAGGGCGTTTCAATGTTTCCTGTGAGGATATTCAAGCCTTGGCGGCTCCAATCATGCGTCACCGAATCCTGACCAATTTCCATGCAGAATCCGATGGCGTGACTTCGGACGAAATCATCCGGCGCTTGATAGAAGCAGTGCCCACGCCGAAATCAGGTCTCTGAGGTTACAGGAACATAATCAGTATTTGAAGATTCAAAAGGGGTATCTCGGTGAGCGTTACTGCACCG
>MEKX01000034.1:0-7015 GCA_001767075.1 Acidobacteria bacterium RIFCSPLOWO2_12_FULL_54_10
ATACCTGTCAAACCGCTCTGGCAGCGTCTTGACAATGTCGTTGTAAATCACCAGCACCACCAGCAGCATCAGGAACGCGAAGCCCACCTGCGTGATGCGCTCTTTCACCTGCAAGCTCAGGTCGCGCCGGATGAGGCCTTCAATCAGCAGCAGCAGTATCACGCCGCCATCCAGCACCGGAATCGGGAACAGATTGAAGATGCCCAGGTTCAAGCTGATCGCCGCCATCAGGCTGATCAGCTCCGGCAGCCCCTGGCGCGCAGCTTGTCCGGAAAGTCTGGCGATGCCAATCGGTCCTTCCAGCGTCCTCACCGACATTTCGCTGCGGAATATTTTCCCCACAAACTCAAAAATCAGCACCGCGAATTTCTTATTGGTTTCCAGCGACTGCCCCATCGCCTCGCTAAATCCCAACTGCCGCGAAATCATCTCGCTCTGGAACGCCACGCCCATGCGCCAGCGCGCTTCCGGATCGCCCTGCACCGTTTCGTTGACGGGGATCAGCTTCGCCGTTCCTTCTACCCCCTGCCTCCGATAGCCAATCTCTAGTTCTTTGCCTTTATTTTCCTGCAGCAGTTCTGTGATGTGTGGCCAAAACCGGATCACCGATCCGTTGATTGAAACGATTTCGTCGCCGGCTTGCAGCCCTGCTTTCGCCGCTGGCATTCCAGGTTCCACGGCTTGCAACTGCGCCCGCATTTCCGGATACCATCCTGCAAAACCCAGTTCCGCTCTCCCCTGCGTTCCCAGTTTCAGGCTCACTTCCATCTTCTGCCCGTTGCGCTCCACCGCCGTCTGCATCTCGCGCCTCGGGTTGGAGGCCACCATTAATTCGATGTCCTGCCAATTTGGGTTTTCCGCGCTATCCAACCGCACGATCTTGTCCCCCGGCTGGAATCCCGCTGTGGCTGCCGGGGATGCGTCTTCCACCCAGCCGATCAACGCCGGCCCTTCCTGGTAGGCTGGTTTCTGGTAGCGGTACATGTAGAGTCCCGCCAACAACCCTATGGCCAGCAAAATATTCATGGCCGGACCCATCACCGCGACGATGAATCGCTGCCAGCGCGGTTTGGAAACAAATTCATCCGCTTCGCCTTCCACCGTGTCTCCGGGGTTCTCGCCGGCCATCTTCACGTAACCGCCCAACGGAAACGCGCTCACCCGGTAATCCGTATCGCCGCGCTTGAACCCGATCAGCCGCGGTCCGAAGCCGAAGGAGAACACATGCACCTTGATGCCAAAGTACTTCGCCGCCAGGAAATGCCCCAGCTCGTGAATTAATATCATGACGCCCAGCACGACTAGCACTGCCAGGACGTTGGTGATGATGACGTATATCATGTGTTCCTAATCTCCTAATTTTCGTGCCGTGTAAGCAATCGCCGCGCCAGCTCGCGGCTGCTCCGGTCATGTTCCATCACATCTTCCATGCTCTGGAACTTTCGCGCAGGCATCCGTTCCAAAACATCCTTCACCAGCCGCGGTATCGCGCCAAACGAGATGCGCCGCTCCAGGAAGGCCGCTACCGCCACTTCATCCGCTGCATTCAGTGAGCACGGGTAGGACGCGCCCTGCTCCAGCGCCTGATAGGCCAGCTTCAAGCTGGGAAACCGCTCGGTATCGGGATCGCTAAATTCCAGCACGCTCAATTTACTCCAATCGAACCTATTTCCATTAGATGCCGTCCGCTCCGGATAGGTTAGCGCGTATTGGATCGGTATCTGCATATCGTTCACGGAAAGCTGCGCCACAATCGAGCCATCTATAAATTCTACCAGCGAATGCACCGTGGATTGCGGATGAACTTTCACCTCGATCTGCTCGGGAGAAAAACCAAACAGCCAGTGCGCCTCGATCACTTCCAATCCTTTGTTCATCAATGTGGCGGAATCAATGGTGATCCTGCTGCCCATATTCCATGTCGGATGGCGCAAGGCCTGCTCTACCGTCACGTGTTCCAGTTCATCCTTCGACGTCCGCAAAAACGGCCCTCCCGAAGCCGTTAACACCAGCCGACGCACTTCTTCCTTGCGCCGCCCCGCCCGCAAGCATTGATGAACACCGCTGTGCTCGCTATCGACAGGCAGCAACTCCACCTTCTTTTCGCGCGCCAGCGTCGTCACCAACTCTCCTGCCGCCACCATCGTTTCTTTATTGGCCAAGGCAATGGTCTTTCCCGCTTGTATTGCCTTATAGGTCGCTTCCAACCCCGCCACCCCGACCGTCGCGGACAGCACGATATCCACTTCCGGCAGTGTTGCCGCAGTTTTCATGCCCTCTGTTCCGAATCCAATTTCCGGTATGGAATTAACCCCTGCCTCGCGGAGGCTTTCCCGTAATTTTTTCGCGGCCTGTTCCGTTGCCAATGCAACATAAGCCGGCCTCTCGCTGCGGATCTGTTCCGTCATCAGAGCCACGTTTTCGCCGCCCGTTAAGCTCACCGCCTGAAACAATTCCCGGTTATGGTCGATCACTTTCAGGCAGCTCCGGCCAATGGAACCAGTCGAGCCAATTATTCCTATTCTTTTCATAATGTTGAGGGGATTCCTTCAAGCATGGTCCAAAGCCAATAATACCACAAAATCGGTGCTGCCAGCAGCAATGCGTCGATGCGGTCCAGCACCCCTCCGTGTCCTGGAATCAAGCCGGATGAATCCTTTACTCCGGCGCTCCTCTTGAACGCCGACTCCGCTAAGTCTCCCAATTGCCCTGCAATGTTCAGCCCCGCTGCCAATACCACAGCCATCCATGTCGGCTCGGTGCCCCAAAAATACTGCGCCGCTATCGCCCCCACTAGAATCGCCGCAATGAAAGCTCCTATCGTTCCCTCCCAAGTTTTTTTCGGACTAATGATGGGCGACGACCTGTGCTTCCCGATGCTCCGCCCTACAAAAAATCCAGCGGAATCTCCGCACCAAATCACCACCAAGGTGAACAGCGTCAGGAACCGCCCATCCTCGCTCAGCGCCACCCACGACAGCAACGCCATGGGAATAGCAACGTATAGAACCCCTAAAGCAGTGGTCGCAACAATGGATAGATACTTCCGAATATCATCTCCAGCAAACAGTTCGCTGATCGCCAGGCACAGAAGGAACAGAACTAAAATTCCCAGCATCCACACCGCCGGTTCGTTGGCCAGCGGACTCAACGCCACGCCTAACCCGAAAATGTACCCAATTGTTCTTTGCGGCTGCACGCCTGTGGCTGCTTCCGCAATGCGAAACCACTCCCACAGCGCAAGCAGCGTGATGGCTGCCTGCACGGCAACAAGAATGGTTGGATGTCCCCAAAGTACAAGGCCGACGACCAGGGGGATTAAAATAATTGCCGTGAGGATGCGCCGCATGGGCGGGGCTAGACTCCGCCGCGGCCAAGCCCACCGTAGCGGCGTTCGCGTTTTTGGAAGTCCAAGATGGCTTGCATCAAGTGCCGGGCTGTGAAATCCGGCCAGTAGGTGTCGGTTACCCAAATCTCAGCGTAGGCAATCTGCCACAGCAGAAAATTGCTCACGCGCATTTCCCCGCTTGTCCGAATCAGCAAATCCGGGTCCGGCAAACCCTTCGTGTAAAGGTGTTCCGCGATCATCTGCTCGGTGATCTCCAGGTTGCGGTTTTGCTGGTTGCTCTTCAGAATCGATTGAAACGCATCCGCCAGTTCCGTCCGCGCACTGTAATTGAGCGCCACGTTCAAAACCATCCCAGTATTCTTTCCCGTCACTCGAATCGCCTGCTCAATGTCCTCTTGAACCCATGCAGGAAGCAGCTCGTAGTGGCCCAGGATTTGTATGCGGATATTGTTGCGATGAATCTCTTCTAACTCTTTCTTTATGTATTCTCTCAGAAGCTCCATTAAAGTATCAATTTCAGTTTTTGGCCGCTTCCAATTCTCTGCCGAAAACGCGTACAAACTCAATGCCTGCAACCCCAGCCGAGCGCTCGTCTCCACCACCTCGTGAACCGTTCGCGCACCCATGCGATGGCCCGCAATCCGCGGCAAAAACCTTTGCCGCGCCCACCGGCCATTTCCGTCCATGATGATGGCGATGTGCTTGGGCAGGCGCGCCGCGTCAATCTGCGCACGCAGATCTTCTTTTGCTTCCACGGCTGTCCGCACCGCTGTCATTGGCAGCGAACTCATGAGCTTTATCTATCTCCTTTGTAGTTCTCAAAATATCTTATAACCACTGCCCTATCAAGGCATTTTTCGTTTCACCGTCATAAAGAGCGCACGAATCGTTCTACATACTGTCCGCTATTTTGCTAAGAATTTCCCTTTCGTGTTCCTTCCATCCCTTCGCGCTTACCATCTCCGGTGTTATGCTATGATTTTCTTCTTTTCATTCTCACAATACTAAACTGTCATTTTCGCTCGAAGAGGACCCCGTGTCGCAAAAGCCCAGCACTGAATCCGCTCCCACAACAGAGCGCCCTGCCCTCGATCAATTGTGCATTAACACCATGCGTACGCTCTCCATGGACGCTGTTGAGAAGGCCCAGTCCGGACATCCGGGAATGCCTATGGGAGCCGCCACCATGGCCTATGTGCTGTGGACTCGCTTTCTCCGCCACAACCCTTCGAATCCTCAGTGGCCGGATCGCGACCGTTTTGTGCTCTCCGCCGGCCACGGCTCCATGCTTCTTTATTCCCTGCTCTATCTCACCGGCTATGATCTCTCACTTGACGAAATCAAAAATTTCCGCCAGTGGGGGAGCCGCACCCCGGGCCACCCTGAGCACGGCCTCACACCCGGCGTTGAATCCACCACCGGCCCGCTTGGCCAGGGTTTCGGCAACGGAGTCGGCATGGCCATTGCAGAGCGTTTCCTCGCCGCGCGATTCAACCGCCCCGGTCATACTGTCGTCGACCACTTCACCTACGCCATCGCCAGTGACGGCGACCTCATGGAAGGCATCGCTTCCGAGGCCGCTTCCCTCGCTGGCCACCTCAAGCTCGGCAAGCTGATTTATTTGTACGATGACAACCACATCACCATTGAAGGCGACACCGCTCTGGCGTTTTCTGAAAACGTCGCACAACGCTTCGAAGCCTACGGCTGGCACGTTCAGCAAGTCGATGGCAATGACATGAATGACATGGAGGGCCTCACGCGCGCCATCTCGGTCGCCCGCGCTGAAACCAATCGGCCTTCCCTCATTCGCGCCCGCACGCACATTGGTTTTGGCAGCCCCAATAAACAAGACACCGCCGACGCGCACGGCTCTCCGTTGGGCAAGAAGGAAATTGAGCTGACCAAACAAGCCCTCGGCTGGCCTCTGGAACCGGCTTTCCATGTGCCGCCGGATGCGCTCAATCACTTCCGCCAAGCCATCGCACGAGGCCAATCGCAGGAGAACCAGTGGACCGCGCGGTTCGAAGCCTACGCAGCCGCTTTTCCTGATCTAGCCGCCGATTGGAATCGCAGCATGAATCGGGAACTGACTCCAGGCTGGGAAAAGCATCTTCCCGAATTCCTGCCGGAAAACGGTGACATGGCCACCCGCGAGGCTTCTGGCAAAGTCATCAACGCCATTGCCCCGCATTTGCCCAATCTCATCGGAGGCTCTGCCGATCTCGCCGGTTCCAACAACACACTGATCAAGAACGGCGGTGAATTTCATCTCACGCCCGAGGGCCGCAACTTCCGCTTCGGCGTGCGCGAGCACGCCATGGGAGCTATCCTCAACGGCATGGCGCTTCACAAGGGTGTTCGATGTTACGGAGGCACATTCCTTATTTTTTCCGATTACATGCGTCCATCCATCCGCTTGGCAGCGTTAACGCACCTGCCCGTCATTTACATCTTCACACACGACAGCATCGGCGTTGGCGAGGATGGTCCCACGCACCAGCCGATTGAGCATCTCGCTTCCCTGCGCGCCATGCCCAATCTCTTGGTCTTGCGTCCCGCCGACTCGACCGAAACCGCCGTCGCCTGGAAACTCGCATTGGAAAACAAGACTGGCCCCACCGCATTAATCCTGTCGCGCCAGAAGCTGCCCATCCTGGATCGCCGCGTCTATCCCTCTGCGGATATGACCGCTAAGGGCGCTTACATTCTGGCTGACTCGCCCGCGCCGCTCCGCGTGATCCTCATCGCCACCGGCTCCGAGGTCCATCTCGCGCTTCAGGCAAAAAAACTGCTGGACCAGAAAGCCATCAGCGCGCGCGTCGTCAGCATGCCTTCGTGGGAACTCTTCGCTCGGCAGCCCCAGGATTACATCCAGCAGGTCCTGCCCCCGTCCGTCACCGCGCGACTCGCCATTGAAGCAGCCTCGCCCTTCGGCTGGCGCGAATTCGTCGGCGACCTCGGCGCCGTCGTGGGCATCGCGCGCTTCGGCGCATCGGCACCCGCTGGCGTGCTGATGGAGAAATTCGGCTTCACTCCGCAAAACATCGCCGCGCAAGCCGAAGCGCTTTTGCGATAACATGGGAAGCGACCCTTTTTTAGGAGGTTGCAATGCGCGTTGCCATCGGCGCCGACCACGGCGGGTTTGAACTAAAAGTTTCCATCGCCGAATATCTTCGCAAGGCTGGCCACACCCCAGTGGACGTCGGCACGCACAACTCCGACCCGGTGGACTATCCCGACCTCGCCCGTGAGGTTGCAAAAGCGGTGCTTGCTGGCGAAGCCGAGCGCGGCATCATGATCTGCGGCAGCGGCGTCGGCGCGTCCATCGCTTCCAACAAATTCCCGGGCATCCGCGCCGCCACCTGTCACGACACTTACTCGGCCCACCAGAGCCGCGAGCACAATGACGCCAACGTCCTCTGCATGGGTGCCCGCGTCATCGGCCCCGCTCTTGCCGAAGATATCGTCAAGACCTGGATGTCCTCGGAATTTTCCGGCGAACCTCGCCACCGCAAGCGCCTGGATAAAATCGTCGCCATCGAAAAAGAATTTTCCTCCGGCAACCCACCCCCCAAGCCCTAACCGCCCATTGATAATCAGTATTGACTGTCATCCCGAGTGAGCGCAGCGACGAGGGATCTGCACTTGCTCTTCCCATCTGCA
>MEKX01000034.1:7041-9063 GCA_001767075.1 Acidobacteria bacterium RIFCSPLOWO2_12_FULL_54_10
GATTATCCATCGCGCCGTTTGGATTGGCCTGCTATAATCTCAATGGAGCATGTAATGAGCAAGATTGAAAACATTGAAAACCGCATCAAGGAGCTCTCACCAGAAGAACTCGCCGCATTCCGCGAATGGTTTCTTCAGTTTGACGCAGTAATTTGGGACCGCCAGTTTGAAGCGGACGTGAAGGCGGGTAAACTCGATAGCCTCGCGGAGCGCGCTTTGCGCGACCACGCCGCAGGACGATCTGCCAAGCTGTGATTCATTACGCTTCCCCGGACTTCTGGTCCTGCTACCACGCTCTCCCCGCTACAGTAAAAGAAGTTGCGGACCGGGCATTCTTCCTATTAAAAACTAATCCCCGCCACCCTTCGCTCCATTTCAAAAAAGTTGGCCGCTATTGATCCGTGCGCGTTGGACTTCACTACCGCGCCGTTGCCATCGATGCGCCTGATGGCGTGCTGTGGTTCTGGATCGGTAGCCACGCGGAATACGATAAGCTCATCGGCTAAATTGCTGGCCTTTCCCCTCAGTACCGCACACGGTGGTATGTTTTGTTCTAGTAGCCACGGCACGCATTCTGTGCCGCAACGTCCTGAGCCTGTCGAAGGGTGGGCTTTTCTGTTTTTTAGATTCTGTATTTTGTGCTTTGAATTCCGAGCCGCGACAGTAATGGAGCGGCCACCCAAGTCACGCAATAGTGTCTCGTGACACGAATAGAAGCCGTCATTAGCTAGGAAGGGCACGGATTCATCCGTGCCGAAAAATGCGTCTTGGAAGTTCCTTCCTCTCTGCCGCAGGCCGGAGCGCAGCGCACAGCGAAGCGGAGCTTTTCCCTCCTTACTTCTGACTCCTATCTCCTGACTTCCTTCCCCCACTCCCACTACCTTCATCTGTCGCACTATTAGTTCCCCCTTTTTCCACCCCGTATTGTCGTTTCGCGTTATCATACATTCTCTATAACTTCACCTGCATTTACGGAATCGCCCCATGCCGACTCGCTCCCTGCTCTCGCCAACTTCAAACGCATCGCTCAGCCACACTGCCTCATTGGGCCAATACCAATCCGCCGTCCGCAAGCGCATCGCTCGCCTGCAGCAGCAAAACTTCGCCCAACGCTTCTGGGCAAAAGACCCCACACTGTGGAAGCGCGACAAAAAATCCGCCGCCTCCATCAGCAACCGCCTCGGCTGGCTGCGCGCTCCGGAAACGATGCGCGAGCAATGCCCTACCCTCGCTGCTTTCGCTCAAGAAGTTCGCCAATCCGGTTTCACGCACGCGCTTTTGCTCGGCATGGGCGGCAGCAGTCTCGGCGCGGAAGTTTGCCGCCAGACGTTCGGAGTCGCTCCGGGCTTCCTCGACTTGGCTGTCCTCGACAGCACCGACCCCGCGCAAATCCGCCGCCTCGAGCGCCGCGCACCTCTAGAAAAAACGCTGTTCCTGGCTCGACCAAATCCGGCACCACCACCGAGACGCTTTGCTTCTACCGCTACTTTTTCGAAAAGCTCCGCAACAAGAAAAGCTCGCGCGCCGGTGGAAATTTCGTTGCCATCACTGACCCTCGCACGCCCCTTGTCGCCATGGCCCAGGAGCAATCCTTTCGCCGCGTTTTTCTAAACCCTTCCGACATTGGCGGGCGTTTCTCCGTTCTTTCCTTATTCGGCCTGTTGCCCGTAGCGTTGCTGGGCATTCCAGTAGCGGATTTTCTCGAGCGCGCTTCCCGTTTCATGCCCTCGCCTGCTTACACCATGGAAAGGAACCCCGCCATCGAACTTGGCGCCGCGCTCGGCGAGTTGGCTTTGCGCAATCGCAACAAGGTCACATTTTTTCTCTCGCCCGCCCTCCAGTCCTTCGGCACTTGGGTGGAGCAGCTCATCGCCGAGAGCACAGGCAAAGAGGGCCTCGGTCTGCTCCCCGTTGTCGGCGAGTCTCCCGCACCGCCCGCCGCCTATGGCACTGACCGCGTTTTTGTTCATCTCCAACTTCGCGGCTCGCGCGATCAGCAAATCGTTCGCGCACTTCGCGCGC
>MEKX01000034.1:9198-9525 GCA_001767075.1 Acidobacteria bacterium RIFCSPLOWO2_12_FULL_54_10
CCGGCAACCGCCCCTCTGCTGTGCGAGTCCTCCATCAGTCTATTTGGAGACCAGCACGCGAAAACTCTCATCCAACGTGCATCCAGAAAATCCCCGCAGCGCAAGCCCCGCATGAGCGATATCCTTGCAGCCCATTTTCGTCAAGCCGCACCCGGCAGCTACATCGCCCTGCTTGCTTACATCACTCCAACCCCCGCACGCGAGCGCGCTCTGCGCCGCTTGCAGGCTGTGTTGCGTGACGCTTTCCATGTTGCCGTCACCGCAGGCTTCGGCCCGCGCTATCTGCATTCCACCGGGCAGTTCCACAAAGGCGGCACGCCCAACGGC
>MEKX01000034.1:9556-11010 GCA_001767075.1 Acidobacteria bacterium RIFCSPLOWO2_12_FULL_54_10
GGCCCGCGCTATCTGCATTCCACCGGGCAGTTCCACAAAGGCGGCACGCCCAACGGCGTATTCCTGGAAATCACTTCCGCTGACTCCGCTGCCCTGCCGATCCCCGGCGAGTCTTACTCTTTCAGCCTTCTCAAGCACGCCCAAGCTCTTGGCGATTTCGAAGCCCTCGCATCCCGCCGCCGCCCCATACTCCGCCTCCACTTCGAAAAAAATTGCGACCGCGCCCTGCTACAACTCCTCCGCTGGCTGACCTCCGCTCGCTCTTAAACCGTTCTTCATCGCCCCAATGCTATAATCGCCTTGTCCGCAACCTGCAATGGCCACCACGCCATATTCGGAAACGCTTCGCCCGCAGCAAGCTTCGCGGCCTCCCATCTCTTTGATCGCTGCCGCAGCTCTGGCCTCCACCGCGCTTCTAGCCGGTTATTTATTTCGCCTCGTCAACTGGCGACACGCCGCGCTGTTTATCATTGGCGCTTTCGCCGGCCTCGTTCTCTACCACGCCGCTTTCGGATTTTCCACCGCTTGGCGGGAAGCCATCATCAACCGCCGCTCCGCTGGCCTCCGCGCGCAGATGGTCATGCTGGTTCTGGCCTCCACTCTGTTCGTCATCCTACTCTCTCTACCGCAACCCGTCTTCGGCCTCACGCTGCAACCCAACCTCGCCCCCCTGAGCCTCTCGGTCGTCTTCGGAGCCTTCCTATTCGGCATCGGCATGCAGCTTGGCGGAGGATGCGCCTCCGGCACGCTCTACACTGCCGGCAGCGGGAACACCCGCATGGTGGTGACTCTGGCCGCTTTCATTCTTGGATCGCTCATCGCCACGCGCCACGTTTTTTTCTGGAACTCAGTCCCCTCGTTCCAGCCCGTATCGCTGCTTGTATCCTTCTGCCCACTCGCCGCCATCGTCATCACCTTCATCGTCTGCGGAGGCATCGGCTACGCCGCCGCCCAGCTCGAGCGCGCTCGCCACGGCGCCATCACCCCCATCACCGCTGTCCCCGACTCTATCTCCAACAGCCTTTCGTTTCTTCGCGGCCCCTGGCCATTGCTCTGGGGCGCGATAGGCCTTGTGGTCGTCAACGTAGCCACGCTGCTGCTGGCAGGTCGTCCTTGGGGGATCACTTCCGCGCTGGCTCTCTGGGGAGCCAAGTTCGCCTTAGCCATCGGCATCGACGTCTCCTCCTGGCCCTATTGGTCCGAAGGCCCTCGCGCCGCCGCCTTGTCCGCTCCGGTCCTGTCTGATGTCACTTCCGTCATGGACATCGGCATCATGCTGGGAGCTTTGACCGCTGCTGGCTTTGCTGGCCGCTTCGCTCCGGTCTGGCGAATACCATGGAAGTCACTCGCCGCTGCCCTCATCGGCGGACTCCTATTAGGTTACGGCTCCAGAATTTCGTTCGGATGCAACATCGGCGCGTACTTCAGCGGCGTCGCCTCCACCAGCCTTCACG
>MEKX01000034.1:11082-11623 GCA_001767075.1 Acidobacteria bacterium RIFCSPLOWO2_12_FULL_54_10
CCGTATCGCGCACTTCTTACCCTCCCAATTCCCAGTCCTGAACGGAATATTTCCTCATCCCCCCGCGCCCGTCCTTCCTGCCTGTCATCCCGAGCCTGCCGAGGGATCTGCTTCTTCGCTTGCTTATCCGAGCCGCGCGCAATCCCGCCACTTGAGCGTCCATCCCTCTGCTATAATCCCCCCCATGCCTCTTTCCTGGAACGAAATCCGCCATCGCGCCATCGCCTTTTCAAAGGAATGGGCGGGCGTCAAGAGTGAACGAGCAGAAAAGCAAACTTTCTGGAACGAGTTCTTCAATGTCTTCGGCATCCAACGCCGCATCGTAGCGAGCTTTGAAGAGCCGGTGAAGAAACTCTCTGGCGACTACGGCTACATTGATTTGTTCTGGCCTGGCAAGGTGCTTGTCGAGCACAAGAGCTTCGGCAAGGACCTCGGAAAGGCTGAGTCGCAGGCGTTCCGTTACCTCCAGGACCTCGCGCGCGAAGGACGCACAGATGAATTTCCCCGCTACGTCATCATCTCCGACTTCGCCCGCATCGCC
>MEKX01000035.1 GCA_001767075.1 Acidobacteria bacterium RIFCSPLOWO2_12_FULL_54_10
TGTACCGGATTATCGTCTGACCATAGCGTACGAAGGCTCATTCGATCCCCTGACGCATGAGAAGGTGGAAAAGGAAGCGCGCGAACGTGCCGCGAGCTTCCTTGAGTTTGTTCAGAAGACCGCGGCTGCGGCCGGAGTGCCGTGCGAAACCGTGGTTGCGACCAATGACCACCCCTACGATGCCATCGTCAATACTGCGAATGAGCGCGGTTGCGATCTGATAGTGATGACTTCGCGTTATCGCAAGGGATTAGTGAGGTTGATCATGGGCAGCGAATCAAGCCGCGTATTGCACCGGGCTTCCATTCCGGTGCTGACGTTCCGGGCGCTGATAAGCGCCGATCAAAACGCCAAGAAACCCGCTCCCATGGCGGAATCAATCCCGTCAAAAACGGAAAGTGGAGACAAAAGCCGGCGCGTCTAGCAGTGCTGGTGTGGCAGCTTGGCCGATCGGAAAACTTGGAAGATCCGCTTCAAGAAATGCGGGTATACACGCCGAACAATTGACCTTTCGCGTTGCTTATCTTGGGCGGAGATCAGCAACCGGCAGGCGGGTTTTGCGCATGAGCAAACCGCCGCCGACCAGCATGGCCGCATTTGACAGAAATACGGGCGCATACCCGAATGCCGCGCCCACGCTGCCGAAGACGAGCGGAATCACCAGATGCGTGACGTTAAACATGGTTTTGAGCAGGCCGAGCGATTCTGCCACGCGACCCGGCGGCGTCAGCACATAGAGCAGGGACATTGATAACGGGTTGGCGCAGCCGGCCCCGAGCCCGAGCAGGAAAGCGATTGCCGCTAGCGCGTAGGGATTCCCCACAAAGGGGAGCAACATGAACGCAAAAGCGGCAACAAAAACGGCATAAGTGAGAATCTCGGCTTCAGTCCTTTTTCTCATCAGGTACGGAACGACGCCGCGGATCAAAAAAGCGGCAGCCGACACGACCCCAAGTATGGTGCCAATAGCAGACGCCGAAATGCCAAGCGCGTGGCCGTAAATCGGAAAATAAAACTGAAACAGATTGTGAGCCGAGTTTATGACCGCCCCGGTGATAAAAATCGTGCGCAGGGTAGATATGCGCCAGAGTTCGAGTACGCTGCCGTGCCCACCTTTGCCCGCATGCATGGCCGTTCTGGGCAACAATCCCGGCCTGAACCACAATATCAGCAGCGGCAGCACGGAAAACGATGCAAGCACCCAATACACCTGCACATGGCCGATGTGATCGATCGAGAAACCTGCGATGAGCGGCCCCAAAAAATTGGCGGCGGACCATCCCATGCTGAGCACGGCATAGTTGGCGGTACGTTTTTTGGGGCCGCCGATGCCGCCTACGCCCGCCTCTATCGGGATCAGAAAAAATTGATGGGCTAGTCCCAGCAATGTACCGGACACATAAAGCACCGTAATGCTTGGAAACAACGGCGGCAGGGCCAGCCCGATCCCTATGCCGGCAATGCCGATGACCAGGGGCAGCCATAGCCCGACCCGGTCTACAAACTTGCCGATGACAATCGACAGCAGCATCGGGCACAGCGCGTAGAGCGCTATCACTATGCCGACCGTGACTTGATTGGCGCCTAATTCCAGCGCATAGAGCGACACCGCGACCCGGCTTCCGCTAAAGGCCAGCTGGCCCAGGACTCCCATCAAGATGATCAGGTATATCGTCATTTGCGAGAACAGGACAATGGGCGTGAAGGCGGTTTGCGTCCGTGTCCGACGCAAATCTTTTTTCCACTGGAAAGTGGCGTGTTGTTCTGCTTATTTTAGCACCCGCGACCGACCGCGCAGTTGGCGATCCCGGATCGGCAGATGCGGCGTGTCATGCAGCCGACTGAGGAACAGAACCTCAGGGTAGTCCAGCTGCTGCTCGGTCTCTCCAAGCTGGAGAGTACAGTGCGTTATCTGGGCATCGAGGTCGACGATGCTTTCGAGATGGCCGAGCAAACAGAAGTTTAGCGCTCAACCTGAGGCGACCGTCTTACAGGACGGTCGCTTATCGGCCACAACCGGACGCCCGCGGTTACTTTTCAATTTGACGATGGATCGTCTCGCTGCACCTGCCTGCACCCCACCACACACACCGGCGCCGCGGGTGAATCTGTTTCAGGTGGCTTGATGCTTGAACGCTGAATGGTTTTGGGCAGGGCCGATGTGTGGGCTCAGCTTGCGTTCGCGCCGGCGTGCGGATTGAGGAAAATCTGACGCAGCGAAAGGCGAAATTCTACAGAGGACATCGGAGCTTTCGTGAATTGTCACGCGGTGGTTGATATATAACGGGCGGGGTGATAGATTGTCCTTGGGTGAAAAATAGTGTTTAAATTCCTTATGCTCTACATAGGAGGCTTAAATGACAGCACCAAATTCCGCGAACGTCGACGAACTCAGAAAGGAATTCAAGGGCAAGGTCATCACTCCGGGCGACCGTGAGTACGAAGAGTCTCGCAAGATCTGGAACGGCATGGTGGACAAGCGTCCCGCCATCATCGCCCGTTGCGCCGGAACACAGGATGCCATCAAGGCGGTCAACTTCGCCCGCGACAATGGGATCCAGCTTGCCGTCCGCGGGGCGGGGCACCACATTGCCGGCAACTCTTTGTGCGACGACGGCCTCGTCGTCGATCTTTCGCACATGAGGACAGTGAAGGTGGACGTTGCCGCGAAGCGGGCCGTCGCCGAGGGCGGTGCTACGCTCGGGGATTTCGACGAAGCGACCCTGGCCCACGGCCTTGCCACCCCGGTGGGAATCAACTCCACCACGGGGATCGCGGGGCTGACGCTGGGCGGGGGCTTCGGCTGGATCAGCCGCAAGTACGGCATGACGGTCGACAACCTGGAATCCGCGGAGGTCGTCACCGCCAAGGGCGATGCCGTGCGCGCCAGCGCCAACGAGAACTCGGATCTCTTCTGGGCGCTCCGCGGCGGCAGCGGCAACTTCGGCGTGGTCACGCAGTTCGAGTTCCGTCTGCACCAGCTCGGTCCGGATCTCCTCAGCGGCCTTATCGTCTACCCGTTCTCCGAGGCGAAGCGCGTGCTCCAGCAATACCGGGAATTCGTCGCTAAGGCCCCCGACGAGCTGACGGTGTGGACGGTGCTTCGGAAGGCCCCGCCACTGCCGTTCCTTCCCGCCGATGTCCACGGCAAGGAGGTGGTCATCCTGGCGCTCCTTCACGCGGCCGATCCGAAGAAGGGCGAGGAGCTCATCCAGCCGCTCAGGAAGTTCGGCAAGCCCGTCGGCGAGCACGTCGGCGTGCAGCCGTTCACCGCATGGCAGAAGGCTTTCGACCCGCTGCTCACGCCTGGCGCGCGGAACTACTGGAAGTCCCACAACTTCACGATCCTAGCCGACGGCCTCATCGACGTAGTCATCGAGTACGTCAAGAGGTTGCCTTCACCCCACTGCGAGATCTTCTTCGGCGCGATCGGCGGCGCCACCATGCGCCCGGCCCCCGACGCGACCGCGTACGCGCACCGCGACGCCGCGTTTGTCATGAACGTCCACGGAAGGTGGGAGACGCCCGCCGAGGACGAGCGCTGCATCGCCTGGTCGAGGGACTACTTTCAGGCCTCGGCGACCTTTGCGAGCGCCGGCGCCTACGTCAACTTCCTCACCGCCGACGAGACGGATCGGGTGAAGGTCGCCTACGGCCAGAACTACGATCGTCTGGCCAAGGTGAAGCGGAAGTACGACCCGGAGAACCTGTTCAGGACGAACTGGAACGTCAAGCCAGCGTAGCTGCTACCGAGCCTGCGCCACCGTGGAGTACGCGACCTCAGGGTGGCCAGACTCGAATTTCATGTAACGAATTGGCGGGTCGGTGCGTTATGGCACTGGGAAGAGTGCCAATGGCCTGTCAGCCACGTTTCTTTGTCCCAGGCGAAGCGCGACGAGTTCGATGCTTTTCTCGAATGCGGCATCCTTGACCACGGCTTCCAGGCTTGCGCTGTGCTGGGTGCGGCCACAAGAAGCTGGTAGCTTCTCCTGCAAGCGGCGCGGCATTTGCCCCTCGTGCGGGGAGCGGCGCTTGGCGGAGGCTGCCGCTTGGCCGTTCGATCCGACTCGTGAGTCCACCTATCTGATGCCGATGCGCATTTGCCCGGCGGAAGCCAATGCGTTCCTCCAGTAATGCGTGAACCGCCCGCGAATCTCAGCTAACAGAACTTTCGACTGACTCCTCCGGGTCGATAGCAGCCGTTGACCAAACAATACTAATGGGGCATTTCTATTTGTTCAGCGCGGAATCGCGTCGTTTGAAATGTCACCTGCCGGTGTGATGCTACTTTATGTCCGTCGGTGAGCGCTGAAAGCGCGGTATCCGCATCCAGCCGAGCTGCGGTCGCCGCTCGAGCAGCGTCCCGTATCCAGTAACGGGTTCGCTCACGCCCGCGACCTGCAATGCGGCCCAGAACAGCGCCAGGTTGGAGGACAGGAACGGCACTCCAAAGTCGGCCTCAAATCGGGCCGCGACCTCGATCGTTCGCAGGTTGCAGCCGATGACCGCGACGGCTTCGGCGCGTTCATCAAATGCCGATCGCGCGAGGTTATACGCCATCTCCGGCGCTTGAATCCCGACTTTGGATATGGGCGCAGACGAAAGAGGTTCAACGGGCTCGCGGCTGCCCCCAAGGTTCACGCCCCCCGTACGCAGCACTTCGATCCCGCAAGCGGTCCAATAAGCGTGGTTGCTTTCGCTGAGATCGGGTGGATATGGCGTGGCGAAAGCCACGCGCCGGACTTTCAGCGCCGTTAGCGCTTCGAGTAGCGCCGCTGAAGCAGTGACCGCCGGCGCGCGCGCGATGCGGCTTATCCTTTTGGCCTGTGCAAGTTCAGCGTCCTGGCCTGCGACCACATTTGCGGCATTGCACGCGTAGGCGATCACTCTGGCGTTCAGGTCCGACAGCAATTTAGCGGCAGAGTCGATGTAGCGATTGTCGGTCGCCAGCCCCTGGGCGGAAATCGGGCCTACCGGCACCCTGCTCGCATGTATGGATACTCCCGCGGGAGCGAGGCGATTGAACTCGGGCTCTATCGTCGTATTGCTGTGCGCGATGATTATCGCAATTCTTGCTCGCCATCCATGCATCAGCTGTCTTCCGGTAAAGGTTTCGCAATTGAATCAAGCTGTCCTTTTTTGCATCGCTACTCCACCATGACTGCCGACTTGATCACCCCGGCCCACCGTTGAGGGAGCGCTGTAGGTGTTTTCAGCGGACGAGTTCACGGCCACTGGAGCGGAGCTTGTGGCAGCCCGAAGCACGGAAGCGAATCCGGATCTGGAATTACGCGCGGTGGTCAAGCGCCGGCAGCATTCCGGAACGTGAAAAAACTTACTCGGGTTACCGCGTTGTCAAGCTGCTCTTGAGATGACCCGCAAACAGTTGATTCGGGGCAAGCTAAATATATCTTCCTCCCGCGCATACAATACGGTCACCGGTAACATAAGACGACTGGTCGGACGCCAGGAACAGCGCGACGTTGGCCACTTCCTGGGTCGTTCCCTGTCTCCCCATCGGGTAGGGCCTGACCTCGCCCCCCGGGGCCACGTCCGGGCCCTTGGCTTCCCACTTGTATCGTTCGGGATATACGCGCTTGTTGCCTATGCCGCCTACGATGAGCAGATTGGCGCGTATCCCCTGCGGCGCGAATTCCATCGCGATCGCCTTGATCAGTCCGTACAGGCCATGCTTGCACGCTGTCTCCATCGCCTCGTTCACACGCGTAGTCAGCGACAACGTTGCGCCCAAGGCGATGATGTTGCCGCTCCTGCGCTCGAGCATTCCCGGAAGAATGGCCCGCGCAAGATAGAAAGTGGAGTGGACATTGAGGGCAAACGTCGACAGCCACTCATCGTAACCATATTCGAAAAATGCTTTGTGATCACGGTAGGCCGCCACGCACACGAGCTGGTCGATCTTGCCGAAACGCTCGAGCCCCTGTTTTACCACGTGGTTGACTTCTTCATGATTGCTCATGTCAGCCAGTACGGACATCACTTTCGAACCATGGCTTTCGCACTCCTGGACGACCTCCTTGAGATCATCTGCCCGGCTTCTGGCTACCAATATGAGATCGGCCCCTTCGCGGGCAAAGGTGGTGGCGATCGATCTGCCGCTGTTGCGGCCGGCGCCGGAAATCAGCGCCGTTTTTCCTTTGAGTTGCATATGAAATCTCCCGGCAAAAATATTCAGGGTATAAGTTGCAACGACTCAGGCGGCGCTCACTGCCGCCGCCAATGCTCCGCCCTCGTTGCCGCCTGCGAGTCGCAGCCGGCGGACAAATGCTGCCCGGCGTCAGGATCCGATAACGACCTCGTCCCCTTCAACGGTAAACTTGTGATTGAAATCTTGGGATGCCCAATCCATGAAGTTGACGACCTCATCGAAACGCGGGTCGCCGCGGCGTAGCACTGCCGGTCTCAGCTCTCTATCTATTTTGACGGGAAGAAATGACACCTTCTTCACACCGTCGCGCGAGAGCACGGCTTTCGCGATCAGGCTGATCTTGCTGTCCTTGCCATGCGGACAATTCGGAGCTTCGTCTATATCCCACTTGACGCCGTAATGCTTTCCACTCCCCGCATAATTGGGTTTCCGTCCCGCATTGGTCGTGAAAATAAAATTGCCGAGGCTGTAAAAACACACTTTGCCGTTGGTGGACTCGATCGCCTTGGGCGCGTGGGGGTGATGTCCGAGTATCAGATCGGCGCCTGCTTCGAAAGCGGCCTTGGCCGCGATGGGCTGATATTCAGCGATCAAGCGCGGAATGTAGTGCACGCCCCAGTGCAGCGACACCGCCACGACATGCGCCGACTTTTTCGCCTTCGCGATGTCCTCCACCATGTTTGCCAGGTCTTCCTCGTAGGGCACGGTGATGACCCGCGGCGGCACGCCGGCCTGGTATTCGTACGGTTCGTAGGACGTATGGGCACGCAGCGGTGCGACGCCAACCTTGCTCGGGCCCGCCTCCTGCCCCTCCCGCAGTATCGAACAGTAGGCGAGGACGGCAACCTTCACGCCGTTTTTCTCGAAGAAGACGGGCCGCCTCGCCTCCTGCAGATTACGGCCGGCACCCATCACCTGAATGCCGGTCTTCTTGAAAACCTCCACCGTATCCAGCAGCGCCTCCGGCCCCCAGTCCATGGTGTGGTTGCCGCCCAGCGATACGACGTTAAACCCGCAGTCGGTGAAGATCGACACCATTTCCGGCTTGAGCGGGCGATTGCCGGTGACCAGATCCGTCGGCGAACCGTAGGTGCGGTCGGAATAGAGGCGCTCGCATTGGCCGAACACGAGGTCGCCCGTGGCGAGTACCGGTTTGGCCAACGTCCCGTAGGCGTCGAGCGGTTCGTGAACCGGGCCTATGTCGCCGACGCCCAGGAGTACTATGCTGTCTTTTGCCATCTGATAATCTTTGAATGATATCCGGTCGGGTAGAGTTGTTGCCGCAGCACCAAAAAACTACGCCTATCGGGAGGTGAAGACTAAACTAATTCCGTTGCTTCTGCAACGTAACGTCGGCGGGAGGCATAGATCATCTCGCGGGCGAATTGTTCAAGACCACGGTGGGCGCCAATAAGTAGCGGCTAACGCGGCTTGACAGTGAATTGAGGCGGGAACAGACTTGCAATGGTTGTCCCGCCCAAAATCACCGAGGTGTAACTATGACTACCGATACTGATGAGATCGTCTTTTTTACCCAACCTGGGTGAAGCAGCTGCCTCAAGACGAAAGAGTTTCTTTCGGATAGCAAGGTAGATTTCACCATTATCGATATAGCGCGCGACCCCAGGGGGCGCGAGCAGTTGTTGCAGCTGGGCTTTCGCCTGGCAAACGTCGTCGTCAGGGGCGAGGAAGTCGTCATCGGTAAAGATCTGGACCGCGTGGCCGACCTGGTGGGTGTGCCGCGTCCCAGCCACATCCCGCTGCCGGCGGAAGAACTGTTTAAAAAGTGGATCAAGATCCTGCGTGCAGCTCAGCGCTACGTTCGCCAGGTCCCGAACGACCAGATAAGTTCGGATGCGACGCCTGTCCGTCGCAGATCAATCCGGCTGCTGGAACATCATTTATTCAGCATCGGCGCGGCCTTTGTGGAATGCGCCGCCAATGGCGCCAAAGATTTGCAAGAGCGTGCCGAGCCGCCGCTTCAGGACGGCACATTCATGACGGGCGACGAAATGGCCCGCTACGCTGACGAGGTTATCGCGCGCATCGAGGAATGGTGGAATGGACTTGCAGACAAATCATGTCAGGAAGAAATCGAAATTGTTTACCCGGGGATTACCGTGCGCTATTCCTCCCTGAATATATTGCTCGATCGCTGCGTCTGGCACTCGACACAGCACACACGCCAGATCGCCGACCTGCTGGAGCAGCGCTGGGGCATCGAACCTGACGGCAGGCTGACCGGGGAGAACCTGGCCGGGTTGCCATTGCCAAAACGAATATGGGATTAGCTAATTTAGATGAAAGTTTCTGATGCTGTGGCGAATGCCTTTGTAAAGGAAGGCACATCGACTGTATTTGGGCTGCTCGGCGACGGTCAAATGGCATGGTGGTCCGCCATCTCCAAACACTCTAATGTCAAGATTATAGATGTTCGCGAAGAGGGTGCAGCGCTGGCAATGGCCGAAGGCTGGGCGAGGGCGAACGGCAAAATCGGTGTTTGCAGCGTCACTCAAGGGCCCGGCCTGACGCGCACGGTTACATCGCTCGTCGCCGCCACACGCTCCAACACGCCCATCGTCGTCTTTACCAGCAAGATCCCCTTCCACAACGAGAAGCATTCACAGTATTTGGACCAGGAAAGGCTGGTGAGCGCAACGGGTGCGGGATACATCGAAGTGCCCGCGCAATCACTTGCGGAAAATGACGTGCGCCAGGCATTTTACCGCGCCCGGCTCGAGTCGCGGCCTATCGTGCTGTGCGTGCCGCTTAACCTCCAGGGCGAGGAATGCGACAGCGACGGAGATGACTATCAGCCTTCAGCGATGTTGTTTGGCAGTCAACAGCGCATCCGTCCCGACCTGAAGCGTTTGAATGAAGCGGTCAAGATCATTGCCGAGAGCAAAAAACCCGTGGTCCTGTTAGGCCGTGGCGCAATGGAACCGCAAACAAGGAAAGTTGCGGACCAATTGGCACAGCGTGTTGGAGCCCTGGTCGCCGCCACGCTCATAGCCAAGGGAACGCTCGGTGAGTCCGAGTATTACGCCGGGATTTCAGGCCTTTTTTCCACCCGCCCGGCGATGCAACTTTTCGATGAGGCCGACTGCCTGATTGCCATCGGCGCCAGCCTGAATACCTACACCATCAAGGGCGGTTATCTTTATCCTCATGCCCGCGTCATCCAAATTAGCAACGCGCCGCATATCACGATGGGCAACGACCAAAGCGCCGACTGTTATATTCAGGGCGATGCTGAATTGACGGTGCAGGCAATCGACGAGATGTTGGCGCAAAAAGGCGTTTCCAAGGAAGGTTACCGCACGGCGGCAGTCCGCAAGGTTTTGCGTGACGCAGACCGGGACCCGGCCGAATTCGAGATTGAGCCGGGCACGGTTGATCCGCGCGAGGCGGTCAGAGTGATGGACGAACGACTGCCGTCCAACGTCAGCCTGGTGACCGGCATTGGGCATGCTGCGTTATTTTTCCCGATAATGCACATGAACAAGGCGCGGCCGCTGCACCTGCATGCTACGGCCTTTGGCACCATCGGCCAGATACTCGCAAATGCGATCGGCGTTGGCGTCGCGCTTGGTGAACCCCTCGTTGCCGTGGAAGGCGATGGCAGCGCAATGCAGAACATACAGGAACTGGATACCGCTGCGCGCCTGGGACTTAAATTACTCTATGTCGTCCTGAATGATGAAGCCTACGGCATGGAGTACCATAAACTCAGAGCCGCGGGACTTAATGGCAACCTGTCCGTAGTTCGCACTCCCGATTTTGGCGCCGTGGGCCGGGTATTCGGCTGCCGTGGCCGTCTGGTGACCACGCTGGAGGACCTCGCTGCCGGTATCGACGGGTTCCTGGCCGGCGACGGACCCATGGTCATCGATGTCAGGATATCGCGCAACGTCGTCGGCATCCCCCAACGCCGCCTGGAAGGCCAAGACGTGTAGATCGCGAATTGCGCAACGTGAATCGAGGCGTCATTGCCCTTTCGAATTTGACCTGACAGAGCGTGTCCGAATTTCCGCTTTCGCCCTCAAGAGACATTCACTGCGACTATCATCAGCGTCCGGTAGTCGGCCAAAGGCGACAGCAGCTTCTTGATCTGTCCCGTCCGCAGTGCACGCAGCAGCGGACACTGGCTTATCTGGGAAACGACAACGGCTGCTTTGATGATGTCCGTCGGCAGGACCCGACCCATACCGGACATTCAATGTGCGCGGTATTGCTATTCAAAGTATGGAGCGAGATCGGGGCAGAACGCTTTCGCAAGTTTCACCTCTGCGATCCAGTATACCCATCCCGTACCGCCTGCGGAGTTGTTCTTCTTGCGGTCAAGGATACCTTTAACCATCAAGCGCCGTATGATTGCCTCGCGCCCGCCTGGCTTGAGGTTTACTTGGCAGGCCTTCCACAGGTCGTCTTCGTGTGAGTGATTTTGCGGCCCCATTTTCGAATGTACCGCGAGCCCCCGAATGATGTCGCAGGCAATCTGGCGGTCCTCGTCGGCATCCGGTTCCGGAAACTCACGGTCGATCAATTCCAAAATCGCGCGAAGCATTTCTTCCCGGAACTTCACGTCCAACCGAGGCGAGCGAGCAGGCAGTTTGGCAACGCAACCTTGAATGCACGAATTCGGTTGTGGCTTGAATACTCTAGCGCCCAAGTCGGCTTGAATGTCCGCGAGTCCAGACACCTCCGCAGGAATTCGGGCGTAAGGGAGCAACAATACAACAACATCTCCGTATGACGGCGCGGCCTCTGCATACTGGTCAAGAAGCGTTGCTGCATGTTGTGGGGGCGATTCCAGCAAAAATCCGCCATCCTGTTTCATGGGAATTGAGCAAATCTCGACCCGTCGCCCGACATGCCGTTCTATTGCGGCACGAAGCGACGCTGGGATTCCAACGAGAATCGCAACACCCACTGGCGACCCCTACTAGATGCGGCGGCCGACAATCTTTGCAAGCAACGATGCGGGTATTAGTACTTGCCCAAGGTCCGCATCGTCCAAAGAATCAAGGATCGCGTGCAGCATTTTTCGGGCTTCGGGCATTTCTGCAACCGCAGCAACCGAGGAGGCAGTCGCCGCTTCGATGCTCTCCCGCATCACCCGTTCCGGGGGCACGCGAATCAACTCTGGCAAAGCCACATTATTTTCCTCGGCCCACTTCCGAATCAAGTCAATAACTTTGCCAGTGCGAAAACGTCGCCATGCATCTGCACTGCGGTCCAGCGCAAGCGTAAACGTCCTATTCAAACTGCTGCTGTAGGGGATTTCCGCTATGCTCTGGAGCGACCTTTGCAGCGTTTCTGGTATTGACTGCGACCGGATGAACTCCTTCATCCAAGCGCTATGCTGACTTCCGAGGATAGGCTTGATCTCCACGAAGTCGCGATCAGCGCGCACACGCTTCTCATATGCCAAGTCCGAGACTTGACCATCGACGAAATGCAAAACCTCCTTCGTTTGTCTATGGTAAAAGCGGCGGCGCTGGGTATCAGGATTGTTGAATGCGTGCCACAACTCAGGCTGAATGTAGGGATGAAGCGCTGCATAGGGCGAAGCCGGCGTAATGCTCGGTTGTGCTCCCTCGGCAACGCGAAGACGTACAAGGATGTCCCCTGGTCCGGAGGGGACCTCTATCTCGACAAGGTCACCAACCTCCCGAAGCAAATCGGAGAATTTGACGTGCATCCAGAATGCATTTTGGAATTTGGTCTTCGTACGCCGCTCGAACTCAAGAGCTACAAGCGGCTTCAGGCGTGCCCCCTTCATCGGGGAAACGCTGAGAAAATGCCGAAGAATGTCGCGGATGACGGGAAGGAAATCGTTCATGTGCAAGACCCCATAAAAACTGGGAAGAAGGTCACACCTATAGGGCGTGAGGCCATCTTCCCATCTTGGGTCTTGCAACCGACTCGGTGTCGTCCTCCACGCAGACCCTAATGTGCGAAGAAGCTCATTGGCACCTAAATCAGCCTCGGTTCAGCCAAAAAGTATGGTTGTCCGAGCTGCCGCGCGGTTTGCACCACCGACATTGCAGCAAATTCTACAGGGAGATCTACGGTCGGTCAACGGCGACATTAGGCCTTAGTCCGTGTTTACATTGTCGCCAATCTACATAGTCATATTAGAATCAATCACTTAACTCAAAACATTGAAAACACGGTCGATTGACCACCGATAAGCAAATCAGACCACCGTCCTTGACCGGGTGGCGGAGCAATCCAGCGCAACGAAAGGTTAAGCTCCACCGCCCAACTTAAAGTTGGAACGTCCTATTAAATAAGTTTCCGAAAGTTCGTACATAGTCACCCGATAGTAGTTCGACACAGCCCGATCAAGGAGATCGTGCCCTCGCACTCGCGGATCAAAGAAGACTTGCCGGCGCGCGAATATCCGCATTTGGCCGATTGTACGCACTCAGCATACTGCCAGAAAGCCGTCCTTCGCCCAGAAAGAGAACAA
>MEKX01000036.1:0-17144 GCA_001767075.1 Acidobacteria bacterium RIFCSPLOWO2_12_FULL_54_10
ACCGGAGCCGACGGGTTGACGATAACCACCGGAAGACCATCGCTGGCGTAGCGAAATGCCACTTGCTCGGCGAGGAATTTCGATTGCTTATAGGCGCCCGTCAAAGCGGATGGAACCGGGAAAGCCTCCTCCGTTGCTAATTTGCCATCCTTGCTAAAAGCCATCGTCCCGACAGTGCTGGTATAAACGATGCGCTGCACACCGGATTTTTTTGCGGCGGCCATGACATTTTCCGTGCCCTCGACGTTGTTTCTGAAAAGCTCTCTGGGGTCCGGGGCCCACAGGCGATAATCTGCGGCGACATGAAAGACTGCGGTACAGCCTTGCACGGCGCGGTCGAGCGAAGCGCGGTCGAGCAAATCGCCGATGCAAACTTCCACAGGCAGACCCTGCACAGTTTTCATCGGGCTTGTCTTGCGGGCGAAGACCTTAACCCGGTGATGCGCTTCACAGAGGCGGCGGACGACGTGGTTGCCCACGAATCCAGTTCCGCCGGTGACTAAAATCGTTTCCATGAGCGGAACGCCAGCGGTCAGGAAAGCAGCGCCCAAGACATCATCTTGAAAGTGTCGCCGAGCTTGCTGTTGACGCCCAGAGCAGCCGACGGCTCATAACCGCAATGGACCATGCAATCCTGGCAGCGGGGGTCCTTGCCATGCCCGTATTTCTCCCACGGCGTGTCGTCCATCAATTGGCGGAAGGTGGTGTGATGCGCGTCGGTCATCAAATAACAAGGCCCCTTCCACCCTTTGGTGTTGTAGGTGGGATTGCCCCAGGCGGTGCAAGTGAGGTTGCGCTCTCCTTTCAGGAATTCCAAATAGATCGGCGAACTGTTGAGCTTGTACTTGCGGAACAGTCGGTCGATGTCGCGGAATTTTTCGCGGACCACGGCGCGGTCCATGAAAATTTCCTTCACCTGCACGGCGATGTACGGATAAGCCGGTGAAAGCATGTGGCCGTCGCAATCGAGGGTTTGCAGGTAATCGAGCATGGCTTCGATCTCGCCCATATCGGTTTCCCGATAAATCGTAGTGTTGGTGCAGACCAGGAAGCCCGCTTCCTTGGCGATCTTGATACCTTCAATCGCCGCCTGATACACGCCTTTGCGCTCGACACAGAGGTCGTGCGTTTCCTCCAAGCCATCGAGATGCACGTTGAAAAAGAAACGAGATGAGGGCCGGAACTGATGGAGGCGTTTTTTAATGAACATGCCATTGGTGCAGAGGTAGATGAACTTGCCGCGCTTCAAAAGCTCGGAGACGAGTTCGTCCAAGGGTTCATAGATCATCGGCTCGCCGCCGCAAATGGAGACGATGGGAGAGCCGCATTCCTCCGCAGCTTGAAGACATTGCTCCACGGTGAGGGTTTCACGGATGGATTCCTTGTATTCGCGGATACGTCCGCAGCCGGTGCAGGTGAGGTTGCAAGCATGCAGAGGCTCCAGCATCATCACGAGCGGAAATTTATCGCGGCCGAGCAGCTTGTTCTTGAGGATATAGCTGCCCATGGTTGCGGTCATGCTGAGCGAGAAGGGCATAAAACGCTCCTTTTGCGCGGTGGCTCAATCCAATCAAGACGGCTGCAAAATATCGGCGAAATCGGGGCGCTGCGCGTTGCTGCCCGGCGAGCGCCGGTGCAAATATTCCGATAATGCCAGCATAGGGAAATAAACGCTGTAGTAATGGTATTTCAGATAAAAAACGCCGGGGAAACCGGTGCCAGTGAAAGGACCATCGGTCCAGCCGCCGTTGGAATTTTGAGACTTTAGTAAATATTGAATGCCGAAGCGGACGGATTCGGATTCGAAATCGTCGGTTGCGAACAAACCCAGCAAAGCCCAGGCGGTTTGCGCCGCAGTGCTCGGGCCACGGCCTCGATACTCAGGATTTTCGTAGGAGTCGCAGCTTTCTCCCCAGCCACCGTCGGAGTTCTGGCAGGAACGAATCCATTCCGAACCAAGAACACAGGCTCCTTCACGCATATCGATGCCAATGGCCGCCAGGCCGCGCAATGCGAAGCAAGTGCCATAAATGTAGTTGACTCCCCAGCGGCCATGCCAGCAGCCATCGCTTTCCTGCTGACTGAAGATGAAGTCGATGGCGCGACGGGCCGGGCCGAATTGTTGGTTGAACCCCAAGGCGGCCAGAGTTTCCAAGACACGACCGGTAATATCCGAGGTACTGGGATCGATCATGGCATTGTGGTCGGCAAACGGCACATGGCAGAGAACGCTTTTGTTGATATTGACGTCGAAAGAAGCCCAGCCGCCGTCGTTGCATTGCATACTGAGAACCCATTCCAAGCCACGACGCAGCGAATCCCGCTGCCGGGCTTCGTCCGGCAAACGAACGCTGCTGAGAGCCAGCAGAACCATAGCGGTGTCATCAACATCGGGGAAGGGATCGTTGTTAAATTCAAAAGCCCAGCCGCCGGCAACACCTTTAGGATTTCTTGCGGACCAATCGCCCGATTTCAGGATTTGTTTAGAGATGAGCCATTCAGCGGCGCGACAAAGAGCCGAATTATCAGGAGCCATGCTGCTGACCGCTACGGTATAGAGGGACTGGGCGGTGTCCCAGACCGGCGAATAGCACGGCTGCATCCACATGGACCGGTCGTCTTCGAGAGCCAGGTTCCAGAACAGTTCCAATTCCCGGCGGAAGATGGGATGGTCATGGCGGTAACCGAGGCAATCGAGGGCCAGGATGGAGTTCATCATAGCAGGGTAAATTGCGCCCAGGCCGTCGCTGCCTTCGAGCCGCTCCAAAATCCACTGCTCGGCTTTTTTCAGAGCTTGGCGCCGTAACGGCATCCACTGGCGGCGCTCGAGATCAGCCAAAACGCGGTCGGCGGTGTGGAAGAAGGATCGCCAGTTCAATTCCAATTCTGAAAGCGGGGCAGGCGGCTTGCCATCGGGACGGGTATACAATCCTTTTAAGTTAACCCCGTGGGGCGGGGTTTTGTTGGGGTGAAAAGAGTAAATGACCGAAAGAGGAACCACAATCGATCGAGTCCAGGCAGAAAGCTCGTAGAGGTTAAAATAAGCCAAATTGGGGATAAGGATAATCTCCGGCACAACGGCGGGAACGTGCCTCCAGTCATAAAGTCCGTACAGGCAAAGATAAATCCGCGTGTAACTGTTGGCGGCTTCCACGCCGCCCAATTCCAAGGCAAGTTTCTGCGCTTTTTTGAGAGCCGGATCGGATTCCGGGAATCCAGCCAGTCGCAATGCCAGATAGGCTTTGACGATCAAGCTGATATTGGGCGGTCCGCCGGGATGAAGCGCCCAGCCGCCGTCCGGCATTTGCTGATCGCGAATGCTGACCGCGAGCTTGCGAACGCGATCCGGCTGCGGATCGCCGAGGTAATGATCCAGCATGATGGCATCGGATTCCAGCGAGCTATCGGCTTCCAACTCACCCGCCCAATAGCCCTGTTGGTGTTGCAGACTGCACAAGTATTGGACAGCATTGCGAAGGCTCTGCGTTGTGGAGGAGGAAGAAACAGCAGAGAACCCGGCGTCTGCGCGATGGCTGGCAGCAGCAGGCAGAGGGTCCGGTTGATTCTGTAAAGTCATAGAATGGCGGTTGCCCGCACACCCGGAATTTCTACATTCACAAGCTCGGGAGGCAGGCCAAAACGGACATCTTCTGAAATTATTTCCAGTTCTTCCAGGTCCTGAAAGCCCTGGGTCTTAAGATGAGAAATCACGTTTTGCACCAAATATTCAGGAGCGGAGGCGCCAGCAGTGACAGCAACGGTATTGCTTGCGGAGAGCCAAGCGGGATCAATAGCAGATTGATCCTCGATGAGGAAGGAAGCCAAACCCGTGTTCTGCGCCACCTCGACCAGGCGATTTGAATTGGAACTGTTCGCGGAACCGACAACCAGCAACAGATCACACTCCGGGGCGACTGCTTTAACAGCGACTTGACGGTTTTCCGTGGCATAACAAATATCCTGCGCGGGAGGAGCGACGATTTGCGGAAACTTCTTCTTCAAGGCTTCGATGATGCCTTTGGCTTCGTCCAAACTAAGCGTAGTTTGCGTGAGATAGGCCACACGCGAGGGATCGGGAACAGATAGGTTTTGAACCTCTTCCTCTGAACTGACTAGCTGGGTCTGCGATGGCGCTTCTCCGAGAGTGCCGACCACTTCATCGTGCTCTTTATGTCCAATCAAGATGATGGAATGCCCCGTTTGAGCGAAGCGAATAGCTTCCAGGTGAACCTTGGTGACCAGAGGGCAGGTTGCGTCAATGACGCGAAGCCGCCGCAAGTAAGCCTGCTGGCGAACTTCGGGAGCAACGCCGTGGGCGCTGAAGATGACGCGAGCGTTTTCGGGGACTTCGTCCAGCGATTCTACAAAGATGGCGCCGCGCTTGGTTAGATCGGCGACGACGCGGGAATTGTGGACGATCTCCTTGCGAACAAAGATGGGAGGGCCGAAGGAGTCCAGGGCGATGTTGACGATGTCGACGGCGCGCACGACACCAGCGCAGAAGCCGCGCGGCTTGAGCAGGAGGATTTTCTTTCGCCCGCCCACAACATGCGCGGGGACGCCAACGTTTGCAAACGTGGAATTAGCGAACTTCATGAATTATCCGCCGAAGATATCTATTATATGCGGAATTAGCCTAACGGGAAAGCAGTATGGATGACTATTGCCTTTCTCCGGTAGGTGTAGAGCGGGGTTCATCGCCAGTGAAACCGATTCCGAGCCACGAGCGTAAGCGAGTGGGCCCGCTCCCTGACGGTCGCGGCTCTGAACGGCATATACAGTAACTGAAGAAATGGCGCTACTTGCTGAAGCGAGTGGCCGCTCCATTACTGTCGCGGCTCGGATTGGCTCTACACAACTGTGAAAATGCTCCGGGGTGATTAGGGCAGTTTTTGCTCCGCCATCATTTGCTTGGCGTTTTCCAGCAAAGCAGCGGCCTGGGGAAGCAGCTCGACCGCCTTCTGGATCTGCGGATCGGCGGTGGCTTGCAGTTTGAAAGCTTCGTTCATGCCGAATATGGACAAGGTCAGCTCGGTTTTAATGTTGTGCTTGATATAGTCCAGATTGGCCTCGAAATCCTTTTGATCAATTTCGACCTTCTCTTCCTGGAGGAAGCGCTGGAAGCGATCCAGGACATCTTTGGTAGCCTCGAAATCTCGGTCGATGGTTTTATTTTCCGCCAAGTAACGCTTCGCGAAATTGAAGAATGCGTATTGACGAGCAAGGATTTCCTGGAACGGATTGAGCTTCGCATCGCCCACTTCGACGTCCGGGGAAATGCCGCCACCTCCGTAAACCGGGCGACCGGCATCGGTTTTGCGCACATCGCTGGAATTGCTGCCGACGTTTTCCTTGTGGTAGTAATAGTCATACAAGGAAACGCTGGAGTAATCGCGCTGAATGAGGCGACCGCTGGGGGTGTAATATTTCGCAGTGGTCAGAGCCAAGCCGGAATCCTGGCTCAAAGGATAAACGGTTTGCACAAGCCCTTTGCCGAAGCTGGCTTCCCCGATAATCAGGCCACGATCATGGTCCTGGATGGCCCCGGCGAGGATTTCCGCCGCGCTGGCGGAATAGCGGTTCATGATGACCACCAAAGGATAGGGTTCGCCGCCGCCGCGCCGCGCAGTGTACTTGCGTTCCGGGGAAGAGCGCCCGCGATGAGAAACAATCAATTGACCCTTTTCTAAAAATAAATCGGTGACGTTCACGCCTTCCGCAAGAAGGCCGCCAGGGTTGTTGCGGAGATCTAAAACCATGCCTTTGAGAGCAGGCACATTGAGATTCTGCATCTCCTCGCGAAGCTCCCGGCTGGTATTTTCATTGAAGCTGGCGATGCGGATGTAGCCGACGTCCGGGGACAGAAGAAAAGCATGATCGATGCTGCGACGGGGGATCTCATCGCGGACGATGGAGAATTCGAGCGGATCAGGGGACCCCTCGCGAATGACCATGATGCGCACTTTGGTGCCTTTGGGGCCTTTTAGCAGATCCGCCACCTCGGTGGTGTTTTTGCCCTCGGTCTTGGTGCCATCGACCTCATAGATGACGTCGCCAGGGCGCAGGCCGGCTTTGTAAGCAGGGGAACCAACGAACGGGGCCAGGACTATGGTTTTTCCATTCCTGGGCGTAACGGTCATCCCGACGCCATAGTAGCGGCCTTGCTGATCTTCCCGCAGCAGCGCGAAGCTTTTGGGGTCAAAGAAATTGGAGTGAGGGTCCAGGGTGCGCAACATGCCGGGAATGGCGCCGTTGAAGATGACTTTCTCCACTTCAACGGGATCGGCGTATTGCTGCTCCACGGTATTTAGAACCTGGGAAATTGCGCTCAAACTTTTTTGAATCTTCTGGTCGTCGGAGCCATTTTGAGCGATGACCTGGGGGCCATAAACGCCGCCAAGATAAGCGCACAACAGAATGACTAGAGGAATAAAGAAGAATCCGCGCATCGATAATTTCATTTTAAGCTCCCTGCCTGCTTCGTTGAAGTATACCACATCAAGGAAGGCAGATCAGAAGATGAATATGGGAGGGATTGCCCAAGAATTAACGAAAATAAAAAAAATCATGATGCTGCGAGGCGAGTGCAACTTCGGGTCGCATGAAAAAACCTTCCAAGGTGCAAGCTTATTGCACCCTGGAAGGAGTGAAGTTGCTTCAATCATATTAACGCGCAGTGGCCAAGGTCCGGCGGGCCAATGAAGCAGCGTGGACATCGGGATTGGGGAGCGCTGCGGCGCGGGTTTCCGTTCCGTTAACCGGAGCCAGCGGATAGGGTTTCGCTGCCGCGACGCCAGCACCGCGCGGGATCAAATGGATTTCCACGCGACGGGATTCGGCGCCGGTTCCGGCGCTGCCCGTGCCGATCTGGATGCGAGCTTCCGGCAGCCCTTTATCCCGGACGAGATAAGTTCGGACATTTTCCGCACGAGTCTGTGACAGTCTCTGGGAGTTTTGCTCGTTGGATTCGGCAAATCCGATCAAGCTGAGCGTAGCATCGGACTCGCTCTGGAGACGCAGAGCAGCGTTGTCCAGGATCGCCTTGCAGACGTTATCGACTCGCGAAGAGTTTCTTCGGAAAGAACACTGATCGAGTTTAACGGGCTGCGGCGGAGGAGGTGGCGGAGGCACTTCAACGGTTATCTGAGACGAACAGTCCGCGCTCTGGCCGATGTCGTCCACCACCGTAGCTTTTACGGTGAAGGTGCCAGCGTACAGATTGGTGGTATCCAGCCGCGCCGTTGACCCCGTGCCTTCCAAACGTCCGCCGTTGGTAGCCCAGGTATACGTCAGAGGCCTGTTGGCCGAGCTTTGCCCGCGAGCAGTGATGGTAACGATTTCACCAGGCCGCACGGTTGAGCGGTCTACCGAGCAGGCAACGGTAGGCGGCGGAGGCGGCGGAGGCGTTGCAACCCGCACTTGAACGGAGCATTCAGCGGATTGATTGGCCGTATCAACAACGCGGACCGTGGCCGTATAAGTACCTGGTCCCAGGCCGATGGTTCGCAATTGAACATCGGCGCCGCTGCCTTCGATGGTGCCGCCATTGGAGGACCATTGATAAGTGAGGGCCGCTCCAGATGGCGAATTTCCTTGAGCCGACAAACGAATCGATTCGCCAGTTTGAACTTCCGTGGGGTTGGCCGAGCAGGTCAGCGTCGGAGGAGCAGGAATTGGCTCCGCATAGGGAGGCCCGTAGTTATAACTCAGCGTTATAACGAAGCCGTTCTTGTCACCGCCGAACTGAGATAAGGGAGCGCGGTAACCGGCGCTCAACGCCAGGTAGCGATTCAGAAATGCGCGAAAACCAACGGTGACGTCCATGGGGTCTTCCGCGCCAAAGGAGGTATTCTGAGTCCCGCCGCCGACAAAAAGATCCGCGGTTATTTCGTGCATAAACTGCACGCGAGCGTCACGAGGAATGGTCATGCCGAAACTTAAAGGAACGACGTTCGAAAGATTCAAGGTTTTGTCTTCATCGGGGTCTCCGACGGCATGATAACCGCCGTTCAGATAGACCCGCATGACATCGCCAATGCCTTTGGCCAACATCAAATCAAAGCCCTGCTGGAAGGTGCCGGTCTGGGTCGGCTCGGCTTGCAGATTGGTCATGCCATCCTTAGTGGGGATGGTGCCGAACCAGCGAACGCCAAAGCTCAAGGGCGCGTCATTGGCTTCAGAAAGAATGTTTGCTTTGAGACCGAGAGTCAAGGTGCCGATGCCGTTGCCTTGAATGTTGGTGGCGAACGGGAGCATGTTGTAATAACCAGCAGCGCCAGATAATCTTCCAAAGCTGTTTGCTGGATTGCGCAGTTGCGGGAATTGCGTGCCGGGCATCAATTCATTGGCAAGCGGGGCAGCGCCCTTAGTTCTATTGCCAAACAGGCCTGCTTGCTGCTGGCCGAGGCTCAGTTGGTCGGAGCGGCGAACCAGCACGCGCCGGTTGATTTCGAAGTTTGCGCCGAATTCGAGCCAGTTGGTCAGGCCAGTGGCGCCGCTCACACCGATAGTGCTGATGGTCAATTGACCTGGGTTGCGGCCAATGCGGTCATACCACACGGCAAAGGACGCCTGCTTGGGAGGCAGGGTGTCCGGGCTGAGGACCTTCCACAAACCGGTGTTGCCTGCGAGGCTGGCCGTGGGTTGCAGGAATCTTGATTCCTGTGCCTGGGCAGAAATTATGAAAAGCGTTAGGCTGAAAGAAATTGATAAGACAAACGCAATTTTACGCAACATGATCCCTCCGCAACTATGCAGGTCTTGCTCTGCGACTATAATCTGCTATAAGTTCCACGTGCCAGTCTATCAAATAGATGGATTGCAACCAAGTCCCTTCCGTGATTCTTACAGGTCAATATTTGGGCCATCTTGATTTACGCGAGAAGATTAAAAATTCATATTCTTATGGAATCGCATGGGTCTGTTATTTCTTTGCCAGCGCCGGAAGACTTTGTGTATAAGGATGCCTAGCAACACCGCGTTCCGTGATGATGGCGGCAATGTAGCGATTCGGCGTGACGTCGAAGGCAGGATTGCGGACAGCGACACCCTCTGGGGCAATTTTAACGCCTTGAATTTCAGTTACTTCGGAGGAGGGACGCTGTTCGATGGGGATGCGCTCTCCGGAGGGGATGGCAAGATCAATGGTGGACAGGGGCGCAGCCACATAAAAGGGAATGTTATTTTCTTTAGCGAGAACAGCGACGCCATAAGTGCCGATTTTGTTGGCTACATCACCATTGGCGGCAATGCGGTCGGCGCCAACAATGACACAGCCGATCGAGGAGGTGTGGAGGAAATGCCCGGCCATATTGTCTGTAATGAGAGTCGTATGGATACCATCTTTCAGCAGTTCCCAGGCAGTCAAACGAGCGCCTTGGAGAAAGGGCCTGGTTTCGAGAGCGAAGACATCAATCTGCTTGCCTTGCTCCACAGCCGCCCGGATCACGCCCAGCGCGGTTCCATAACCACCGGTGGCGAGCGCGCCAGCGTTGCAAACCGTCATGACGGTCTTGCCGTCGGGAATGAGCGAAGCGCCATGATGGCCCATTGCTTTGCAGGCGGCGATGTCCTCATTCAGGATGGCTATGGCTTCCTGCTCCAAACGCAGTTTGATTTCCGGAACGGTGACACCGCGCGCAAGAAGGGAGCTAAAGAGAGATTTCATGCGGTTGATGGCCCAGAAAAGGTTGACCGCCGTAGGCCGCGTTGCCGCCAAAGTTTCGCAGATTTGCGCGACCTCATCTTGCAGAAGCGAAGGCTGCGATGCCTGGGATTGCTTGATGCCGAGGGCAATGCCCATCGCAGCGGCGACGCCGATAGCCGGAGCGCCGCGAACCACCATGGCGCGGATGGCATCGGCGACTTCCTGGTAACTGCGGCAGACGAGGTATTCTTCGCGGTGCGGCAAAACGCGTTGATCGATCAGTGAAACGCCCTGCGGGGTCCACTCCACGGTTTTGAAAGTTTCCACGTATTGGCTCACAACTTCTCCGGTTTCTAAAAGTTAGTTTTTCAAAGCCTGGAAACGGTCGGTAGACAGATACAGGCCGACGAACAAGGAAGCATTATAAGCAACATGCATCAGATAAGGAGGCAGCAGTGACCGCGTCTTACCCCGGCAATAGGAGAATGCGGCGCCCACAAAGAAGATTGCTGCAATCTCCTGCCAGCCACCGCGCAATTGGGGCACATGAATGGCGGCAAACACGAGCGCCGTCAGCCATACTGCGGGAACCAGACCCCATTTTTGCTCAAAAACCGGATAGAAGAAACCCCGGAACACCAACTCTTCCACAAACGGCGCTACGCAAATTCCGAAACCGGCCAGCAAGTAAGCAGAAAAAGGGCTGGAAAATAAGCGTTCGATGGGAAGCTCCTTGTCGGATGGGAACAATAAGAAGATGGCTTGCGCTGAAAAAGCCAAAAGCACGCCCGCCATTAAAAATAGCGCTGGAGACTGCGGCGTAGGGTTCCACTGGATGGCGCTCCAAAAGGCTTGCTTGAACTTGATCGTAATCAAAAAGTAGAGAAAGACCAGCCACAGTGTTTCCCATCCACCTTGCATGAGAACCACGAAGGAAGTCTGCGTCAGCGCTTCGTCAATGGAAACGCTCCAGCCGAAATATTGCTTGAGCGCGAGAAACCCGGTGATCGCCGCCATATTAACAACGATAAACGAGACGACGACAAACATAATGAACGACACAATGTCAGACAGCGTCCAGGGAGGGTAGAGAGCAGCGGGAGCAGTGGTGACAGACTCTTCCTGGGTGACAGAGTCGCTGGACCAGAGGGAAAGCTGAGGGTCTGGCTCTTGAGAGGCATCGCTCTCAGGAGTGATGGGCTTGGGCTGGTCTGTATTATCCATGCTCAATCAATACCGCAGCCAGCAATGGCAAAAGAATTTCATGGTGGCCCGTGAGGGAATAGCCTTTACCGGAACCGAGCGTCGGACGGCGGACGACATTTTCGAGAGGCCGGTAGTGTTGCAGGAAGTCTAAATTCGCCGTGGTGAAATTAGATAATGGATGGCCCAAATTGCGAACCGCAGTAACCGCCTTGAGGAAAACCTCCGGCAGGATCACCGCAGAGCCGACGTTCAGATAAACACCGCCGCCTTCCAGAGAACGCAAGAGGCTGGCAAACAGCAGGAAATCGCGGTGACTGGCGCCGCCGATGGCGCGACCGTCGGCTAGAGGATGGTTGTGCGGGGTATCAGTGCCGATGGCGACGTGAACGGTTACTGGAATCCTGCGCCGGTAGGCTTGCAGGAGCAAACTGTGCTCCGGGTAGCGGACATGCACGTCACTGGTATTCGAGCCGGATGTTTGCATATTGTGCAAGAATGCACCGAGACCCTCGCCGATGCCGATTTGCTGCTGGTCGGCAGCGGAGATGGCTTGGTTCATCCACGCTCCGGTTTCTTCCGCCATGCCGAATTGGCCATCGGGCAGAACGGCGTCGACATCCTCCGAGGTGGAACCGACCAGAGCAATCTCGAAGTCATGAATCGCCGTCGAGCCGTTCATGGCGATGCCAGAGACAAAGCCACGTTCCATCAGGT
This sequence comes from Acidobacteria bacterium RIFCSPLOWO2_12_FULL_54_10, assembly GCA_001767075.1. Classification (GTDB taxonomy): domain Bacteria; phylum Acidobacteriota; class Terriglobia; order 2-12-FULL-54-10; family 2-12-FULL-54-10; genus 2-12-FULL-54-10. Next base: position 11,567 of record MEKX01000036.1, read on the forward strand.
CCACCAGCAGGGGCCCCAGGCCTACCTTGACGACATGTCCGCCCAGTCCCCAAAGGATGGGCGCGCTATTCTCCCAGGCATCGCAGATCGCTTTGGTTAAGCCTCGGAAACTGTTGCCGGCCAGGATTTCCGGGAAGGATTCGATCAATCCCTTGATGCCATCGCCCTTTTGGTAAGGAGAGCCGAAATGCGCCACGGAAACCTTCGCTGGCCGCTTGGCGAGCGGGATGGTTTTGAGGCCGGAACGATCGAGAGGTTCCTGCTTGTAGATGCTCATGAGGAAGTAAGTTCCGTGCCGGCTGAAAGGCTGGATGATGGAAGAATTGCGCGCAGAGCTTGACCTGTATAGGAATGCTCGCTTTGAGCAATAAACTCCGGCGTCCCGCAGGCTACCAACTCGCCGCCGCGCCCGCCGCCTTCCGGGCCTAGATCGATCACCCAGTCCGCAGTCTTGATCACATCCAGGTTATGCTCGATGATGATGACGGTGTTGCCCAGGTCTGTCAAGCGAATGAGGACCTCCAGAAGATTGCCGACATCATAAAAGTGCAGGCCCGTGGTCGGCTCATCCAAAATATACATCGTGCGGCCTGTTTGGCGGCGGCTGAGTTCGCGAGCCAGCTTGATGCGCTGAGCTTCTCCGCCAGAAAGAGTAGTGGAGGATTGGCCGAGGTGCAGGTAGCCCAATCCTACGTCAGCCAGCGTTTGCAGCTTCTGTTTGACGGCAGGAATATTTTCCAGAATGGGGAGAGCTTCTTCCACCGTGCTTTCCAAAATATCGGCAATCGAGCGCCCTTTGAACTGTACCGCCAGAGTTTCTTCGTTGTAACGGCGGCCCCGGCAGATGTCGCAAGTAACGAAGACGTCGGGAAGGAAGTTCATCTCAATGCGGCGCTGTCCGTCGCCTTGGCAACTTTCGCAACGGCCGCCGCGGACATTGAAGCTGAAACGTCCAGGCTGATAGCCGCGCTCGCGGGACTCCGGTAGCCTGGCGAAAAGGTCCCGGATGGGAGAAAAAACGCCGGTATAAGTGGCCGGATTGGAGCGCGGAGTACGTCCGATGGGCGACTGGTCAATGCAAATAATTTTATCAATCTGATCCGTGCCTTCAATGCGACCGTGCGAGCCAGGATCTTCCTTGGCTCTGTAAAGCTTCTGAGCCAGAGCACGGTAAAGAATGTCGTTCACCAAAGTAGATTTGCCTGACCCGGAAACGCCGGTGATGACGGTGAGCAGGCCGAGCGGAAAAGATGCGTCAATGTTTTTCAAATTATTCGCGCGAGCTTGGTGAATGGTGAGCCATTTTCCGTTGGCGCTTCTGCGATGGGCGGGAATGGGATTGGCCTTGCGACCGCTCAGATATTGCCCCGTCAAAGAAGATTCGGTTTCGGCAATCTGCCGAGGGGAGCCGGCGGCGACCAAGTAACCTCCATGACGGCCCGCGCCGGGACCGAGGTCGACAACGTAATCGGCCTGCCGAATGGTTTCTGCATCGTGCTCGACGACTAAAACGGTATTGCCGAGATCGCGCAGTTCGCGCAGCGTGTGCAGAAGACGCTCATTATCACGATGGTGAAGGCCAATAGAAGGTTCGTCGAGAATGTACAGCACGCCTCGGAGTTTGGAGCCGATTTGAGCCGCCAGGCGGATGCGCTGGCTCTCGCCGCCGGAAAGCGTCGGCGCCGGGCGGTCGAGAGTTAAATAGCCCAGGCCGACAGCCAGCAGAAAATTCAAGCGGACGCGGATTTCCTCGACCACACGGTCTGCGACTTTTGCTTCGCGCTCCCGGAGCACGATTTTTCCGATAATCTCCGCCAGATGTTCCACGGGCAGGTCCGTCAAGTCGGCTATCGAATAATTCTGGATGCGCACGGCGAGGGATTCCGCGCGCAGGCGTTTCCCTTTGCAGGTTTCACAAGGGGCCGCTGACATGAATTGCATCAGCCACTCGCGGTAGCTTTCCGAAGTGGCTTCCTGGTAATTCAGGCGCAGCAACGGGACGATGCCCGCAAAAGCAGTGCGCGACGGGCGGCCATCCACGGGCTTGCCATAAAGAATCTGGTTTTGCGCTTTTTTGGGCAGATCACCGAAGGGCAGTTGCAGGTCGAAGGTGAAAGTCGAGGCGGAATCCTGCAGGAGCTTTTGCCAATGCGCAGAACTAAAAGCAGGTGCCAGCCCACCCGCCAAGAGCGGCTTGCTCCAGTCCGCGATTAGTTTTGCGGGATCAAAATCCCATTTATTTCCCAAGCCCTGGCAGGAAGCGCAGGCACCATATTTGCTGTTGAAAGAGAAGGAACGCGGCTCCAGCACGGCAAGGCTGGTTTAGCAGTCCGGGCAAGCCAGCTTTTCCGAGAAGAGGAATTCCTCGCCATCAATTACAGCAACCTGCACTAAACCATTCGAGAGCTTCAGCGCAGTCTGCACAGAATTTTGCACGCGGCTCTCCACGCCAGGCCGGATGAGGAGGCGGTCTACGACAACTTCCAGCGTGTGATTCTTGCGCTTGTCCAGGCGAATCGGTTCGTCGAGCGGAAGCAGCACACCGTCGATCCGGACTTTTGTAAATCCCTGGCGCGACAGGCTCTCCAATTCCTTTTTGAACTCGCCTTTGCGACCGCGCACCAGGGGCGAAAGAATCAAGATACGCTCGCTGCCGGATAAGGAAAGAATGCGCTCAACGATCTGCTCCGGCGTTTGCCGGGAAATCGGCTTGCCGCAGGATGGACAATGCGGCGTCCCGATGGTCGAGAAAAGAAGGCGGAGATAATCGTAGATTTCCGTGATGGTGCCGACAGTGGAGCGAGGGCTGCGGGAAGCGGTTTGCTGCTCGATGGATATCGCCGGGCTAAGGCCCTCGATGGTATCCACGTCAGGGCGTTCCATCTGATCCAGGAATTGCCGGGCGTAGGCGGACAGAGTTTCCACATAGCGGCGCTGGCCCTCGGCATAAATGGTATCGAAAGCGAGACTAGATTTTCCCGATCCGCTCAGCCCGGTGATCACTGTTAATGTGTTGCGCGGAATATCCACGGAGATGTTCTTTAAGTTGTGCTGCCGCGCCCCGCGCACGCTGATTAATTTTATCGACATGCAATAGATCCGAAATTGAAGGGAAGCAAAAAATCCCCAATTTAGAATAGCGTGTCCGTTCGAGCGGGGTCAAACGGGAGGTAGGCCAAAGTGTTTTAGATTAACAAAATATTTAGGAATAGCAAGCTGGGCCTGGGTGGGACAAGTGGGAGCAACGGCTGGGGGAAATGACACGATTAGAGCTTCTTTCGCAGGAAATCACCCCGCAATCGGTTGTGTCAATCAGAAACTTTAACAATTATAAGGAGTTAGTAGTACCCATCTTTTAATACGAATTGTATGAAAATTGCAGTAGGAGAATTTAAAGAAGGAGGATACGGAAATGTCGGTACCGAGAGTGATACCCAAAACCTTTCACTACACCAATGATCTCGCCTGGCAATTTAACCGTGTTGGGACGATGACCTCCGAAGGCAAGCCGGAAATGAAGGTCTCCAGTCCGCAGGAATTCAAAGGCGATGCCGGCTACTGGACGCCGGAGGACCTGTTTGTTGCCGCTGCAAACTCTTGTTTGATGTTGACGCTCTTGGCTTACCTGGAAAGAGAGAACATAGCTGTATTGTTTTATGAGAGCAAGGCGACCGGTACCCTAGAATGGGTGGAAGGAATTTATCAATTCACTGAAATCACCATCATCCCCAGGCTGGAGTTGGTAGATACATCCTATGCGCAGCGTGCGGAGGAATTGCTGCTAAAAGCGGAGAGCACGTGTTTGATCGCCAATTCCATTCGCGCCCGCGTCAATGTGGAGCCACACATTCTGGCTGTGGACGACTAAACTGTGCGTGAAAGGCTTTGCGATGCTGCGAGGGAGATTGAAGAATGAGGTAAAGGCGTTCAGCCTATTAACTGAATAATTCTTTGACCTTCTCGGTGAATTTTTTGTCGGGTTTGGCATCCAGTTCAGTAATCATGCCAAGTTCTTCGATCAGGCGGCGCTGTTCCTTGGTCAGGTGCGTAGGAGTTTTGATCGCTACGATAACAATGAGGTCTCCTCTGCCGTGACCGTTCAAGTGCGGAACGCCTTTTCCGCGGATGGTGAAGCGAGTTCCGGATTGAGTTCCTTCGGGGACAGTCAGCATTTCTTTGCCATCGAGCGTAGGGACCTCGATCTTGGTACCAAGAGCCGCTTGCGGGAAGCTGATCGGCATCTGGCAAATTAAATTGTCCTCATCGCGTTCGATAAAAGGATGGGGTTCGACGTGGAGGACCACATAAAGGTCGCCGGTTGGACCGCCTTGAAGTCCTGCCTCTCCTGAACCAACTATACGCAAGCGGCTGCCGGTTTCAACGCCGGCAGGGATGTTGAGGTCCATGGTTTTTTCCGTGCGGACGCGGCCTTCCCCATTGCAGTGCTTGCAGGGATGAGTCAAGACCTGCCCCGCACCGCTGCACGTGGGGCAAGACCTGCTGATGGTGAGGAATCCCTGCTGAAAGCGGACGGAACCGCGGCCCGCGCAAGCTTTGCAGGCCGTTGGATGGCTGCCCGGTTTCGCGCCGTTGCCGCCGCACGTGGTGCAGATGTCGGTGCGAGGAACTTTGATGCGGGACTTTGTGCCGAAGATAGCTTCATCAAAAGCGATGGTCAGATCATAGCGCAGGTCCGACCCGCGGTGAGCGCGGGCTTTGCGGCCTCGCGGGCTCGCTCCGAACAGGTCGCCAAAACCGAAAACGTCGCCTAGAATATCCCCGAATTCGGAAAAAGAGCCAGGATCGAATCCGCTAAAGCCGCCGCCCCCGACGCCGGCGTGACCGAAACGGTCGTATTGAGCGCGCTTCTGGGAATCGCTGAGCACGCTATAGGCTTCAGCGGCTTCTTTGAATTTATCCGATGCATCGTCCTTATTGTCGGGATTCTTATCCGGGTGCCACTGAATGGCCAGGCGGCGGTAAGCTTTTTTGATTTCCTGCTCGGAGGCGTCGCGCGCGACGCCTAAAACTTCATAGTAGTCGTGTTTCGCGCTCAATGGATTACTCCGGCCCGTTTCCACCAGCAGAACCGCCAGCGGCGCTTTCATTCTTCGCTACTTTAACCATAGCAGGACGGAGCAGACGCTGCTTGAAGAAATAACCTCGCTGAATTTCATCGACGACGTGATTGTCGGCATATTGGCTTGTTTCCACGGTTGCGATGGCTTCGTGGAGATTCGGATCGAAAGGCTGTCCCACGGATGAAATCGGTTCCACACCCATTTTCTGCAAAGCAGTGCGAAATTGCTGGCAGATGAGTTCCACCCCTTTGCGATAATCTTCTCCGCTGCCCGTGCTGCTGAGCGCCAGCTCAAAGCCATCCAGGATGGTGAGAAATGATTTTGCGGTCTCGAACAAACTGAATTGCAGGAAATCTTCCTTTTCGCGCTGGAGTCTTTTTTTTAGATTGTCGAATTCGGCCTGCTTGCGCAATAGCTGATCTTTCAACAGCCGTTTATCGTCCTCCAATTTCAGAAAGGCGTCTTCCAAATCCGCTGCCGTTGGGTGCGGCAAAGCA
>MEKX01000036.1:17172-18772 GCA_001767075.1 Acidobacteria bacterium RIFCSPLOWO2_12_FULL_54_10
ATTTTTCTGCTGGCACAGCGTCATCATGCACATCGGCATCCGCAGCACCTGCATCCCGGCGGTTATCTTCATCACCTGGCATATCTGACTTCATTCCTTTTTGCTGGTTTTAATGCAGAGTATTCTGCAAATTGTCTTCTTGCAAGATGCGCCCGACATGGCGTACGGCCCGGATGACGCGATTATACTCCATGCGCGAAGGCCCCAAAATGGCGAACCTGCCGCGGACACGCCCGCGCCAAGAGAACGACGCTCCCACCAGCGCGAATCCCTTGAGCACCGAGGGCCTGCCGGGCAATCCAACCACGACTTGCAAAGGATCGCCGGGTACACGGATGCACTCGCCGAGAAGGCTGACAACTTTTTCTTTTTCTTCCAGTGCGCGGAGAAGCTCCTGAATTTGTGCAGGGTTCGCTAATTCCGGCTTGCCGGCTAAATTGGCAGCGCCATCCAGGAAAACATCCGCTGGCGAACTGTCCTCCAGCATACCCTGGTCATAGAGTTCCCGGAGATCCTTTAGAACATGGTCATAACTTGCACGATCTTCATGAAGCTGGCGCATGAGTTCAGCACGGATTTTGTCCAATTCCCAGCCTCTGAAATGCTGGTTGAGGTAATTCGATGCCGCTTCCAGTTCGCGCTCGGACATTTCATTATCTATTCGAATGACATGATGCTTGATTTGCGAGCGCTCGGAAACGAGCACGACAAGGATTTTTTTATCACCGAGCAGAACGAAGTGAATATTTTCTAGAACGGCTTGCGCCAAAGGCTCCAGAACGACAACTCCCAAGTTCTGCGAGATCAGGGACAATACGTGCGAGGTTTTTTCCGACAACGCTTCATCGGTCAGCTCAGAGGTCTTCTCCAGATAAGAATGGATCAGCAATTGATCGGTTTTGCTGGGTGGATGATCGGCGTTGCACTGGCTCACGTAATAGCGGTAAGCCTTTTCCGTAGGGATGCGCCCGGCAGAGATGTGCGGCTGCTCCAGATAACCTTCTCGCTCCAGTTCCATCATGATGTTCCGAATGCTGGCCGAACTCAGCTGTTCCCTTTGCTGCCGAGCTACGGTGCTGGAGCCGACCGGTTCGCCGGTTTGAATGTGCGTGCGGATAACGGCTAGGAGCGTGCCTTTTGACCGGCCCTCTGGCATTTTTTCAATCATGGCAGAACATCCTCAAATATAAGGACTTAGCAGAAACAGTGGAAATCCTCAATTGTCATGGTAAGCGGCATCCAATGGCGCTGTCAAGAGATGGCATTGTCGTTTTCAAAAGGATGATGACTGAGATTACAAATTACAAATGAACATGGAGAGGAAAAAATCAGTGATCGTAAGTTCATTGACCATCAGCCGTGCACAGTCCTATAATGTCCTGATGGATTATTGTTACGGTGAGCGTAGCTCAGCTGGTAGAGCGCCGGACTGTGGCTCCGGTGGTCGAGGGTTCGAACCCCTCCGCTCACCCCATAATACCGTTTTGTACTCTCCCATTTATTATTCCAGGCTGCGAAGCAAGAATTCATTATTATTCCAAAATTTCAAAACTCTAAATTAGTTGGTGAAATTCACCGCTGTGTGGGGCAACCGTATGCG
>MEKX01000037.1 GCA_001767075.1 Acidobacteria bacterium RIFCSPLOWO2_12_FULL_54_10
CAGATCGTTCGAATACGTTTTCGCCATCCGGTTGTGTTCGCAGAGAATCGCCAGACATTACTATACACCATCTGTAAAAATGGTCTAATGCAAGAAATTATGGCAATGATTTTCACTCCAGGAAACGATCAGGGCAGGGGCACTTCCGAAAGGGGCGTATCCACGTCCGACAGCAAACCACCGTCAAGCTGGATGGATACATATTCTTTGCCGGGTGTAAGTGCGATGTTCACTGTTGCCAAGTGCGGATTAGAGTCCTTGCTCCAGGTGCCGAACGCGGTGAAATTGATCGTGTCAAAATCATTCAATGCCGTGCTCTCCAGCGCTCTCGTGCAGCTTACTGCCGCCAGATTCTGCATTTGGAACGTGCCGTTCAGCGCGAGGTTGGTATAGCTGAAAGTCCCCGTTTGCCCCGGCAGGTTGCAGGGTATGGAAAAAATATAAGTGAACCGTTCTCCGAATCCTGAAAGGACGTTGCTGCCCGACCCGCTCTTCACAATGCCTGAGGTAGAAGTCGCCGGGGGAACCGCTATACCTTGCAGGCGCAAAATTTGGTCCTGCGTGGAACCTTCTCCGGCCAAATAAGCGTGGGCTGACGTTAAGTCGGGCGAAGGGAAACGTATTCCGGTCAGATCGAAATGATAATCCCCCGCAAATCGAAACACCATTTCGCCGGACCGTCCTTTATCGAAAGAGGCTGAACCCCAGTATGCAAACGACTGGATCGGTAAATTGCCGAGGTTCAAGGTCAGGATGGTTTGCAGCAGATTGTGGGAAACAAAAGAGCGGTGCAGGAACCCTCCGACCACTTTGCCAGTTTTAGCGTCAATTGCTCCCACCGAGATGTCAAACGGATCATCCACTACGACCGTATCCTTGATTTGATACGTCTGCTTCGGAAATTTCAGCAAGAAATCATTGCCCGTCGGGCCAATCGTGATGCCGAAGTCGGCTAGCGGTGACGCTGGCGGCTTGGCTAACAATGACGCCGGGGGGACCAACTGAGCCATAAATGGAATAGTGCCGCCGGATTCCTGGCCAAATTGTATGTGCAACCGTCCTTGGAGATGGGAAAAGCCGTTCTGGCTGACGCCGCCCAAATCCTGGATATTCAGATTCAAAGTGTCTCCCACTGTGGTATTGCGCGAATGCAGCGGCAGCTCAACAATCGTGTTCTGCGGTATCTGCGGGCAATTCGTGCCGCAATCGGGATAGCTCACTGGTTTAGTCGTGAAATGAATATGCGGGTGAATGCTGGAGCCTGGCGCCTGGATGCTTCCGCACTGCATCAGCGGCCCACAGAACGGCATCGGTACTCTCACCGGGTCGCCTTGGATGTTATTCGAAAGCGGCAAAAACGTCTGCGCGTCGAAGGTCACATCCAGCAGCCCGTCCGCGCGCTGCGTAAACTGCAGGCGGGTATACCCTAGTAACCCGGGGAACTGGAAAGCGCCCGCTGCCAATTTCGGATTGACATCTCCCAGTGCTGTGTAGAACGGATTGAACACCAGAATGCGATAATCCAGGTCTGTCACTTCGCCGGTCCGCAAATTCAAATTGCCGGAAGAAATTTCAATCAGATCGTCGAGCACAAAAATCTCTTCCATTGGATACTCAAAAAGCTGCGGGGCCTTCAGGATTGTGGAATCCCCTTTGAGATTGCCTGGATGCGTGATTTCGAAATGCGCAATATCTTTTACCGGCGGATAAAACCGTATCTGCACAATTCCTGTAAGATGACTGTCGTACAGCGCCGGGCCTCCGAACAAAACATTCGTGCACGTCCCGAACGGCGCGTACTTATCCTCCGGGCAATCCGCAATCCGGATGGCGTCTCCGATATAGCTGGCCGTCTTGTTCAGGGGCAATACCTGCTCCAAATTCGGCGGCAGCCGTAGCGGCTCAGGCAGCGTATACTGGGCAGCCATGCGTCCAGCGAACGCCATCGTTAGAACCAGCAGCAACAATGCTTTGTTGACGGGTAATCTCATCGTAGATCTCATTGCTCTTCTGCCTCAGTCGGTTTCTTCCTAGCCGGGCGGAAGCGCATAGCCGGGTCGTTCGCAACCAAAGTTTCCAAATTCACCAGCGGGTAATTTTTCTGGAATGTCTGGTTCAAGACTTGCAATAGCTCGTTGGCGATCACGCCATTTCCTGTCGCTCCGGGATAGAGGCCATTCAGGGAATAAAAGCCTCCCATGAATTTTCCAGTCAGGTTCTCGGCTCCTACAATACGTCCGTTATCGCGCACACTGCGAATGACCGTATGCAGGTTAAAAAGCGTCACCCCGCGCTCGGTCGCCAGCGATCCAATTGCGCTGTTTAATGCCACGACTCGGTCCCGAATCGCCTGTGCCGATTGTGCGCTCACCACTGATCCCGCGGGCAATGCGGATGTTTTATCGGCGATGATTTGTCTGCCAATCGTCATGAGTGCGGGTAGCTTAATCAAGTCATCCGACCGCAGTTGATACAATCCCGCAAGAGTGCTGGGCGGCGCTCCCACGTAGGCTGTGGCATCGCTGAGGCTGACAAAATATGCCGAGTCGAATGGGTCTGGGATGGTCGCTATGACCACCGAGGCATACGTGCGCTTGAGATTGTCCAGGATGCCGGCCAGATTGCTCCGGTACTGCGCTACATCGGGCAGCAATGCAGGATTGTTAGTAGTAGCAGCTTCCGCCACCGAATCGTAACCGATAGCGATCAGGATCATCGTCGGCATCATCGCCCGCGCATACTCCACCTGGCTCCATTTAGGTATTTTTGTGCCTAGAATCAGGGCAGGGTAGCCCAGCACGAAATTGATCAGCGTCTGCTTTGTGTCGGCTGGCTGAACCAGCGGCGGGATGGGCTTGCGGGATAGCGCTTCCTCAATTCGTAATCCCGGAACCGATAGATTGAAGACAAACAGGCTCGGAGGGAACTGGCTGCGCACCGTGGTCTGGTTAAGGGATGGCGCTCGCACGGGTAGCGCGGGGAAGCCTGATACATTTCCAAGCCCAGGCGCTTCGAGGAGCGGCAGCGGAAAAGCTGTGCCGATTTGGCGGGCTACTTGCGCTGGGAAACTTTTTTGCTGGTAGCCTTCATGCAGCGCGAAATCTCCCATGCCCGCGGTCAAGCCATCGCCCAGCACCACAAACGTAGTCGTGTTCAACTTCTTCACTTGCGCGAACGTTTGGATCGCGCAAAATATGATTGCCAAACTGAATAATAAGCGGCGGAACACATTCACTCCCGTCATGGCGATGGCACCGGTCCATCGTAGGCTTTAATATTGGAAAGGCTCAAAACTACGCCAGCAGGCACATACGCATAATGATTCGCCGGCAGTGTAAACTGGCCCGCTCCAGGAACTATCATTGTTACAGTTCCTTCCAGCACGTATAAGTGTGTAGTTGCGGAAATGCGGAACAGCGGCGACCGCCTTCCTGGTCGCAACCGCAACAAAGCCATCGTTGAATTCGTCGTTGTATCTTTATCGAGCGTTTTCAAATCAATTCCATCCTGCCACCGGCCCGTGGGGTACAGCTTCCTCATGTTGTCCCAGGCTGTCAGCGCGGGAACAATGGCATCGTCAATTCCAGGCTGCGGCAACCCTTGGAAAACCGTTCCCACTGTTGGGAACTGCGGCACCGGCGACCAGAACAACACTCTGGCCGTTTCCAGGGCCAGGTCATTGCCGAACTCTTTTCCTGCGCGAAGGGATACGCCTGCTCCGGCGGTAAATTCCCCCAAATTTTTCGTGTCCTGCACAAGTCCTTCGATGATGAAAGACTTGTAGGTTGCAGAAAATGTCCTGGGCGGGCCAACGATTTTTTCATATTGCGTCACCAGCCGGAAACCGTTGTTGGCTTCGCTATTCAAAACCTTCATGGTCGTGAAATCTGTGGTGAAGCCCGGAAATGGCACGTCCGAAAGCGTGGCCGGATTCACGGTCCTGAACTGTCCCAGCGTTGTGGCGCTATTGGTGGTTGTCTGCGCCACCGTCTCATAAGTCACGCTGCTTCTGTTGCTCATCAAATACACCACGGCATCTCCCGCCCGGCCTCCAAACTGCGCAAAAACGCTCGGGGCTGCCGCCAGCGCCGCCATCAAAAAACAGAATCGGACCAGAGATTTCATATGTATGGATTCCTCCGGTCAATTCCGGGTAGTACCGTAATGCCCTGATACCGGGCGCGCAGTTGCGCCTCTTCTGCCTGACTGATCGGGCCTTTCCACTTCAAAATATCCCAACCGGTCCTCGGCTTGTTCGCCGGCAGCGTCTGGAACTCCGCGTCCTGAGCGATGTGATATGGATAATTGGAAAAAAATACTGCTCGCGTGCTGACAAGACCGAAGAGTATTGAGAACGAAATGATGTCCTGCACCCCGGCTTTTTCAAACTGCCCTGCCAGAATGTTGGTGAAATATTGCACTTGCGCGGCAGGGACGGAATCCAAAAACTTTGGTCCCGTGCCCACCAGCACCGGCGCTTCATTAAAGAAATTCAGCGAGCCGATCAACCCCTGGAACGCGATATCATTCCCGCCCAGCAGCACCTGTTTGGCGAATACGTTCAAGCCATAATCGGAAATCCCCGGCTCGAAATTCCGCCATCCCGGGTCTTCATCCACCGGAATCACAATGTCGCCGATGGCCTGATAAACTCTCATGGCCAGGTTTTGATCGAATGTCAATTGAGCGTCCTGATCCAGCGCCGCGCCTAATGCGCTCCCGCCGAAGCGGTCGAATGCGGCCACCAGCGCTGCGCCTTTCGCCGCCACGCCCAAAAAGGAACGGCGGGAAAGTTCGCGATCTAATTTTAGTATGTAGTCTCGCATCCTTATGCCTTCACCATGTTCGCCACTGCCTCGAACTGACTGGCAGTCTCCTCAGAGCCAACTGACTTGCCAAGAATCTGCTTCACGACAAAATCCGAGCACTTGCTGGCGATGGCCATAATCATAGCGTTCGGGTTCGCCCCAACATCTTTCGGGATGACGCTCGCGTCGCAGATCATCAGATTGCTCACGTCGTGCGACATGCAATTGGAGTCAACCACTGAATTTGTTCGGCTTGCTCCGGCCCTGCACGTGCCTTGTGGTTGGGGAACCGCGCCGATCAGCATTAGCGTCCGCAATTCCTGCCGCAGCAGCGCGCTAGGCTCGTTCGGATTCGGCGTAATATACGTCGCGCCCATGCGCTTCAATACTTCACCTATTTGTTGGTATGCCGCTTCCAGGTCGGAAAGCGTCTTCGGCTCGATCACACCGTCTTTGCCAATGAGAGGATATAGCGCAATCGGCTTGGCTACACCGCCCACCACTCGTCCATATATCCCCGGCTTGAGCGAGAACATGAATACTCCCAGCCGGTTCGGGAAATCCCGGATTAAATTCTTGAACGGTCTCCCAAAAGTGCCGAACTGCGCGGTCGTCCACGGCGTGGCGGACTGCAACCCGCCGCCAATGTGCACGATCACGTCCCTGGCCTTCGATCCATCCATCACGTAATGGTGAGCGTTCCATTGGTATCCGCGTTCCACGTTCCATTCCGTGCCTGGGATCACCGCCTCTATGCTCCCCGCTGGGTGCATGCGCAGGTAACGCCCCACATTGTCGTTGATTTTATTCAGCCCCGAGTCGTTTAGGATGGCCGGTGTGCCAAGCGCTCCGCCTGCCACCACCACCAGCTTGCGCGCCGTGACGGTTGTAACCTGCCCGTTCCGGCTGTAGGTCACGCCGGTCGCTTTGCCGTTGGAAATTTCCACCCGCAGCACTGTGGTGTTGTCCAGCAGCTCCGCTCCGAAGCTCAATGCCTTTGGTATCTGCGTAACCGCCGTGCTCATCAAAGAGTCGTACTTGCACGGCATTCCCGCGTTCAGCCGCTGTCCGCAGAAGAGGCACCTTCTCCGGTTCGAAGCGGTTTCAAACACCGGGATGCCCATCGCCGTGGCCGCCTGCTCATAGAGTTTGCTGCCGATGTTCCAGTTTTCCCGACCGTCTCGGTGAACGCTGAGTATCTGTTCCGCTTTCAGAAAATGCGGTTCAAAGTCCGCCTTCGACCATCCCGTCACTCCGGTTTCATTGGCGAAACCCGCAAAGTCCCCGGCGAAAGGCCTGATCCACGCCCCGGCGTTGATGTGCGATCCGCCGCCCACGATCCGCGCCTCGCGCTGATTCGATGCAAACGTGGGATTGGACTGATCCAGGTAGATCGGGTAGGAATAAAAGTATTTCCCGCGATTGATCGAAGTTACGCCGTCCGGTATATACGTCCCCACGTTGATCTGCGTAGACGCCCGCCGCGATTCCGGCGATCCAACGCCCGGGTCTGGTGTGCCTACCGTTTTCGGCCCGGATTCCAATATCAGCACCGATGCGTGCGGCGCTACTTCACCGGCCAGGAAGCCTCCGCCGGATCCCGATCCGCAGATAATGATGTCGTATTCACTAGCCATTTTTGCCTTCGTTAACCTTTTCTTACGGTATCAGCCCGTCGCCGAACCGGAAGGACATGCCCAGAATCTGCGCATAATTTCTGTATTGGCCGTTCGTCCATTGCTTGGCGTTTTCTGGTACGTCGGTCGTCCGGTTTACGAACTGCGTAAAGTCGTAATACATCGTGATTTCTTTTCCGCCCATCACCTTGCTGAATCCGGCGGTGATCTTGTGCCGGCTGCTGTCGGGGAATAGCGGACCAACGCTTGCGTCCTTCACCGGCGTCCGGTCATACAGGTAACCGGTGCGGATGGCGGCCTTAGATCCCAGGGGTATTTCCAACCCCACTGCCACGTTGTAAGAATTGCGAAAATCAAAACTCAGCCGCTGCTCCGCCGGGGTGCCAATGGCGGGATCATCTGCCGCCGTCTTGCTGAAATTCACAGGGACATCCTTGAACCGGCGGTAGTCCTGCACCCGGAAATCAAAGGCCATGATGCTCCGGCCAAACGGATTAAACGATATTCCTGTAGCCAGTGTCCCCGGCGTGGTCAGCGAAAACTTGATCGGCTGGCTCGGAAACGCTTCGGTAAAGGTCCCGCGTCCGACCACCTGCTCCAGCGTGGAGCCTTCGGTGAATCCAAAACCCATTTGGCCGTTGAAGTGGTGCACTACCGCGTTGCGTGCCGATATCCCGAATCCGAATTTCCCCTGCGGATGTTTGTACAGGTACGCAATTACGATGCCCGGGCTTTTGCTGGTTCCCGAAATGCGGGCGCGGCCTTCCGGCAACATGCGCGCAATCGATTGCGCCGCTTGCTCTTTATCCTGCCCAGGGAAAATCAGATCAGCCGCTAGTCTGCCAAAATCCAGACCGTCGTCCAGTGGATTCAAGAAACTGCGCTCTAGGATTGCGTGGTTGTAAACCAGCGAAGGCCCTATGGCGAAGCTGCTGTTGGGCGTCATGCGATAGGCCAGCGTCGGTTGCAGCCAAACGTTTTCCATCCTGTCCCGCGTGCCCGCAAAGCGGCCCACGAACTTGGTTTCCTCCGGGTCGGAATCCTTGAAATTCGTGAAATTCCCTGACAGTCCAAATGCCGCGAATACCCCAAGGCCCATGGTCCAGCGCTCGGATATCTGCTGCGAATAGAATAGGCTCCCCAGCGGCTGGTATTTTAATCCATTTAGCCCGTTAAACCCTGTTTCCGGAACAATCGTGCCCGGTGGCGTAGCAGCAGGAACAAAGCGGAAGAAGCCATTGACCAGGATGTTGTCCATCTGGAATTGCATCCCCGGCAAAAAGGCGATACCCGCCGGGTTGAAGTACAAGGCCGAGGCATCGTCGGCAAGCCCAGTGAAAGCCGTGCCCATGCCCGTGCCGCGTGCCGATAGTTCGATGATTGAGAAACCAGAAGATCGTGCAGTCCCGACAGTTAAGATTGCTACAAGGAAGACGATCAAGATTTTTTTGGAACTTATTCGAAATCGGCGAAAAGCAGGCATATAGGAATGCAATGCAATATCCTTTTGTTCAGCGCTAATGGGAAACGACCCGCCTTCTGTTATTCAGGTGAAGCACGGATTATGCGGCTCATGTATCGAATCTGTCAACAGAAACCTGCTATTTCGCTTTGGAATTTCCCCCCCGCATAGGATCACATCCCTCGGCAGGTCAATAGTAGACAGCCGCAACCCATTTTGCTACCCTTGTGCGGCGGGGTCGTCTGAAATTCAGGTTTCTAAATGCGCGCACAAACTAAATTTCCATCCATCTGAGGTTTCCCATTGAGCCAAGGCAAAGGAATTTCCATACCCATCGGGCCACTGATTTCGCGCCATATGCACGGCGTAAAGCGCGTTGCTTCCATCGTCGGAGGACAGCCGGTGCCGCTGCCCGAATTCGCCCAGAAGTGCCGCCAGTATCAAAGCGAAGCCGCTGCGGCGGCCTCTAGCCTTCCTCGCGTCGCTCAAGCCATCTGGAACGCGGAGGGTTTATCCATCACATTCGGCAAGTTCGGCCTGCCGAAGGAAACTCTGCATCATCCCAGCATTCCCGCCGAGACGCAGGGCATCTGCCACGTCGGTTTCGGAATCTCCGGCGCCGAATATGCCCGCTTTGATGTCGATAAGTTAAAGGCCATTTTCGAAAACAACTGCGAGCCAAATTACCGCAGCTTTGCTTATGAAGGCGTCGGCTCCGCCATCCGCGTTTTTGAGCCGGGTCCTTTTCGCATCATCAACCGCATCATGGGAGTGGTCCAGCCCGGCGCTCCTTATGCGCCGGATAAAGCAGGCTTCTTTGCTAAGTTTTTCTCGGCTTTCTCTCCCGAAGCCCAGCGGCAAATGACCCACGGTTATGGCCGCCTGGTCGGCTTCAGCACCATGAGCATTCACAAGTCTTTGAAGAGTTCCTCGGCGCTCCCCAGCGATCTCGTTTTGCCTTTTGCGCAGGGCATGACGGTTGCTTATGCCATGCTGAATTGCGAGGACATGCCCCGCTTGCTCGAAAATAGCAATGTGGTTTCCCCTGAGCCTATTCGCGCCTCGTTCCAAAACGGTTTGGTCTGGGTGCTCTCTTACTGCGACTGGTTTGCGCCCGGTTTGTTGGCCGCATGGAAACCGCAAGGTAAACGCGAAGAAACATTGATTGGCAGAGCACGTGCAGAGTCCGCTGCCAACCACAAGCGTGGTTTCCCATTGGCAGGCGGCCTGGAGAATCCCCTGGGTAAATCGGCTGAACCAATGTCTGCCTGACGCTTGCGGCATGTGCCCCACAGTGTATGATTCTTTAGGTATGTGTTAGCGAAAACGTCATGTCACGTTCCAATGCCACCTCATCTGTCCAAGCCAGCTCGCTCTCCGCTCACGAGCGTTTTCTCGTTGAGCGCTCCGAAGAAGCCATCCCCGTCGGCCTGGAACTCCATCGCTGGCTCCGTAATCGGAAATATACTTCTTCGCTGTCTTCACTCAATCTGAAAAAGCAATTTGAGCTTCCCCATCAGGCTCGCGGCTTCTTGAGCTTCGTCGTCCTCGGCGGCACTGAGTTTTCCGTCATGGGTACGGAACAGGAAATCGAGTTTGGCCGCGTGGAAGTTCCCGGCGGCGAAGACCATCTTCGTGAATTCGTTCTCGGCAACTTCCTGTCGCTGGTTAATTGGACCTATGAAGACGGCGCGCCCGGCGGCTTTACAGTAGAGAAGTCCATCTATAAAACCATGGATGGTGAATATGGAATTTTCCCGCCTGAACAGTGCTGCGGTTGCATGGACTGGAGGGACCTCGGCACGCGCTACCAGTGGGTTTTGCTGACCATCCATATCCATGACCTCGTCATGGAATTCGGCAAGATGCGCAAGCGCCTCAAGGAGGCCTTGTGCGCCGTCGCCCATCCTGGTTTTGTTACTGTGCAGCAAAATCCCGCCGAGGGCTACGCGCTGGAAGTCAGCGTCGGTTATCCGGTCATCAAGTTCGCGCCCATCCCCAACTTCTTTGGTTATGGTCCGGGGAAGTTTCACATGGCGGTCAAGAATTTTTCTTTTCTTCTTACGCAGGACCAGAGGCTGAAAGTCCGCATGACGTTTGCTTCCGCGCCGCGCTGCGAGAAGGTTTTTGATTTCGGCAAGCGCATTCCCGACCCCATGTATGGCGGAGCAGCCCTGCTGAGCGGTTTGTCGCTTGGCTTATGGAAGCCTCATTCTTTCCACGATTGGCTGGATATGCAAATGCTGGTCCAGCACTGCCGCGTCCACCAGACTTTAATGGACGGAACTCACCGCGTATGGAGTGATTGGTTAAAAAAGCGCGTCTCTTCCGTGCAAAGATAACCGTCGCAATTTTGGATCGGAGCAAAACTAGTATTTCCGCTTCAACGCAAACGAAAAAAACATGAACGACATTCAAGCTTTTCTTTCCTCCACGCACGTTTTCAAAGATGTTCCGCCGGAAGACATGGCCGAAATCGCGCCCTTGTTCCGTGTCGAAAAATATGCTGCCGGAGAGATCATTTTACGCCAGGGCGGATATAGCGATGCCGTTTACTTCCTTCGATCCGGTCGATTGGCCGCCAGATTCCAACGGGGCGAATGGCGGGAAACCGTCGCGCATCTCCAGCCGCCGGACATTTTCGGCGAGCTGTCTTTCGTCACCGGAAAGCCCTGTGTCTGCGACGTCGAAGTAGTTTTCGATGCCGAAGTCGTCTGCCTGCCAAAGGCCGTCATCCCGGACTTGTCCCAGCAACTGGCCAAAAGCTGGCTGCTCGTCCAGCGCTGCCTGATGAACGTCATCGCGGGTCGCCTCCAGGACACCGTCGTCCGCGGCGCCAAGGTCCAAGAATCTCCGATTGTCTTGTTGCGTAATTCCCCTCATTGGGAAGCTCCTTTATCATTTGCCGCGGAATTGTCCCGCTCGCTCAAGCGGCAAACCGGCAAGGAAACCCTTCTCATAAACCTTGGGTCAAAAGGCAATGCCGATATCCATTCTCTGGGCGATGGCGCCAACGTTTGTGATTGGCTGCCCCAGAGCACAGGCGATGCTCTCCGCTCCGACATCGCTCAGCGATTGACCGAATGGCGGCGGCACTTTGAAAATGTCGTCATCAACATCCCTCCGACCAACAGCAGTTCTCTCTCTGGCATTGTGAAAGAGTTTGTGAATTGGCAGGGCGATCTGCTGGGTCCGGGCGACCCTGTTCCGCAAAATGACAAAGAGCAGAAATTCGTGGTCCAGAGCGCCGCGCAGCCCACGCTGCCTGTGCTCAGCGGCACGCAGCAGCTCATTCATGAGGCCCAGCAGTCCGAAGCCTCCTTTCGCTCCGGCGCTTCGGTCACACCCAAGTTCCGCCGCACGGTGGATTCCATCGCGCGGGCTTTGGCCGGTTTGCAGGTTGGCTTGGCGCTCGGCGGTGGTGCTGCCTGGGGCTGGGCGCACATCGGCGTTTTGTCGATCCTGGAAGAATCCGGTTTGCCCATTGACGTCATCTCCGGCTGCTCCATGGGCAGCGTCATTGGCGCCTTTCGCTCGGCTGGTTATCCCGTCAGCGAATTGATAGAAATCGCCACCTATTGGAAGAAGCGCACCAAGCGATTCATCGAATGGCGTTTCTGGCGCATGTGCCTGCTCAATGAGCGCGTGTTGCGCAAAACCTTTCGCCAATATTTCGGCGACCGCCCGGTCAACAGCACCGAGATTCCTTATTGGGCCAACGCCGTGGACATCCAGACTGGCAAGGAATTCTCCATTCAAGACGGCTCGCTGGTCGACTGCGTCCGCGCTTCCATCGCCATGCCCGGCCTTCTGCCTCCAGCCACGCGCGGCGCCGCATTGCTGGTGGACGCTGCGGCGATGGACCCGGTTCCCGTGGACCTCTTGCGCAAGATGGGCTGCCACTATGCCATTGCCGTCAACGCCATGGCCGCCCCGGAAGCCCAAAAGGTCAGCTCCAGGTATCCGTTCAATGCCTTCGATATCATGAGCCGTTGCATGTTCATTCTTGGCCATGAAATCGGACAGGCTCGCGCCGAGCAGTCCGCCAACGTGGTCTTTACGCCCATGTTGAACGACATCTCCATGCTGCAATTCAGCCGCAGCCAGGAGATCATTGAGTGCGGCATGAGGGCTGCGAAGCAAAACCTGCCGATGATCATGGCGGGATACGAACGCCTGCGGGCTTCGCTGCGCGGCGCGGACCACTTGCCTCCTCGCGTGGAGGCAACTGCGTCCTAGACCGGTTTTCCGCATCGTGTATCCAGTTCAACAGCCCCGGAGGGGCGTTAGATTTTAGCCCAGGGCGTAAGCCCTGGGTAAGTTAGGCGTATACGAGCAAGCCCCGGTAGGGGCGAAAGAAAGTAGATCATCAGGTGCGCCATGCACTAACTGTAATAACAGTCTGATTATCACGTTTCACTGTTTGTAATCACGGACGCTTTTATGGATCTCCAGGCACAGCGGCCCCAAACAAGTTCCATCCAATACATTCTCAGCCCACAAGTCCTCAAGCGCAGCCTCATGATCGCCCTGGTGGTCGGCTTCGTGCTGTCTTTAGTCAACCAGCTCGACATTCTGCTTCACGAGCCGATGACCGTGCGCATCGCCGCCAAAATCTTCATGAACTTCCTTGTTCCCTTTATCGTTTCCTCCGTCAGCGCCTTGCTCAACCGCCGCTAGGGAACTTAATCTGAGCCGCGCGCGCCAGCAAGCGGGCCGGTTTTTTTAATCCGAGCCGCGACTGGCCAGCCCCGGTTCTCCGGGGCAAGGGAGCGGTTGGTTTGGTAGCCACGGCACGCACTTTGTGCCGTGGGTATTTCCCCCGCTGTCATCCTGAGCGTAGCGAAGGGATGAATTCACGTTTGAAGTGCAACACTATCTTGAAAGAATACCTCGTTGGGAGTTTGAAAGCCCAGGCATTTTCTGGGG
>MEKX01000038.1:0-907 GCA_001767075.1 Acidobacteria bacterium RIFCSPLOWO2_12_FULL_54_10
AAAGGGGAGAAGGTGTGCTTTTGCAAAAAGACCTTCGTGCCGACAGACACCATGGTCATGCAGGAAATGGATGCGATTATCAGCCTGACGTTAATTGCCATCCACGTGGTCACCATTTGCCAGAGCTTAGGGATACCAGCCCTGCTTAGCCTCGAGAGAGACGGCGTTTCTTTGGAGCCCGGAGGGAGACTCGTCAATTCCTCCGGGAAGGAAATCAAGGAAGGCGATTGGATCACGATTTCGTCGCGCAGGAAGGCGCTTTACGAAGGAAAAGCAAAATTCACGCCTGGCAGACTCTTGCGGTACATGAAAGGCGAGTCGGTCCAGTTCGAGGAAGAAGAAAGGGACACATTCTCTTCCATCGCCTACGCATACCGGTATTACCTGCAATTAGCCCGTGGTCTCAAGTCGGAGCAAATCTCCACACTCAATGAAGTCATTAGCTTGGTCAACCTTGAATTGAGAGGGGCATCCGACGAAGCAAGGCAACTCGTTAACAGTTGGTTCGACGACCGCGAAGTGCTCTACACGGAGGAGGTTCTGAAGAGCGACATTGGCGATCACCTCAGTCAAAGCACGGTTTTTGAAAAGCTTACTTTGGACCGGAAAATCAGGTTCTTCAAGCGGGCTGTAGCCAAATGCGCCAACGAGAGAATCTCCGGTTACGAGGCGGGTGCCTTTATGCTGGGCCGGTTCTTATCCCCACGATATCCGGTCGCTTTCTGGAAGTGCTTTAATCCGTCAGAAATCGGTTTGCTAATCAACGAGTGGATTCTCTTTGAGAAATACATGCAGGTACTCCACAATGTGGGCGAGAGGAAGATCTTCCAGACACGAAAAAAAATTTTGAGGGAAGGATTGAATGATCTGAACCTTCACCCAGGCAGCGTAAAATGCCTTATCCCGC
>MEKX01000038.1:988-8245 GCA_001767075.1 Acidobacteria bacterium RIFCSPLOWO2_12_FULL_54_10
AACTGCTCCAGCAGCCATACCACCAATTCTACAATTTTGATGCGGAATGGTCCTTGGGTGAGCTCAAAAATATGTGCCTGGAAGAAGGCTTACCCATCCCTGGGCCGCAGGATATGTAGCGCAAAAGAAGCCTTACTTGATTCCGTACAAATAGTTGCGGTCGATGACGGGTTCCAATTCGCGAAGCACGTCAGGAAGTTCCTTGCCGTCTCTTGCGGCAAGCAACCGTCCCATGGCAAGGGAAAAGGAAAGGATCGCATTCATACCAAGGTTCGCCTTTCGTTGCATGACCTGAATCTTCTCCTCAGCAGAGGCATTGCGATTGATCTTGCTGCGTTTGATGGCTAGATCCAGCTCAAGCAGCAGAAGTTCCCGGTCGATGTCAACCAGATTACCCAGGGCCGAGATTTTTTGTCCCAAGTAACGGGGAGCGATCACTTCCTTCACGTTCGCCACGGCATTCAGACAGCCCTTTCCTCCGTAACGTTTTGCCCTCATCCAGAGGTCTGCCAAATCGGCATTCTCTTTGGCGATTGCGTCGGCCTTTGCGCTAGGAGAAAAACGGTAGGTCTTCTCTTTCTCATTGAGAACGAAGTAGGCCGGAAATTTTCTGGTTAATGGGTTTGCCTCGATGATACTGTCGACCAAGTGAATGGCCTCATCCATTCCGGCAGAAGTTCCAAGTGGCGTGGCGGCGGAGAATCTGGTCCCATTGTCGAGCATGATGGTGACCCCGACGGTCGGTATACCCGCATTGGTCGGCTCTTCGCGAGCAGAAATGTCAGCAATCACAAGTTCAGGCTCCAGTATTCTGGTGATCTTAGTTCCTTTTTGTGCCATCTCAATCAGCTCGACGATCCTGCTGTATTTGACCAGCCTTTCCGTGTTGCTTCCGCCACCACACTTCAGGCCGAGTGCCCCAATCGCAAAACTGATATCCGCCTCCATGACCTCGTTCGGCGATTTGGAGCGGTGAGAGACGACTAAAGAAAGCCCCATCTCCTTTGCTATGCGGGTTGCTAGAAGGGTTTCACACAGTGTGCCAATTTGATTGGCCTTGATGAGGGCTGTATTAATCAGTCCTTCTTCGGCGCACTTCTTGATGGTGGAATCCTTAGTTGTAACCAGATCGTCTCCAATGATCAGGATTTCATCGTCGAGGTTCTTCATTAGTTTCTTCCATCCCTCGTGGTCGTCTTCCGCGAAAGGATCTTCCAGGGAAACGATGGGATACTCCCGGACCCAGCGGACGTACAGTTCGACTAGTTCGTCTGTGGTCATCACCTTGGGGTCCTCGGCTCTCCAGAACAAATATTGGCCAACGGAGCCCTTTTCGCCGGTCTTCTCCCGGTAGGCGTTGCTGAGCTCACTCGCAGCAGGATCGAGCGCGAGAACGACGTCTCGGTCGGGCACAAAGCCGCACTCCTCGATGGCCTGCACCGCCACTCTCAGTGCCCTCTCCTCCGGAAGTATGTCGCCTTTTTGCTTGGCGTAGGAAGCTACAATTCCTCCCTCCAGACCGATGCCCACGAAATTGAGCCCTTCGGAGTCCTGAATAATTTGGATGGCCCTGCTTTGCAGAAGGTTGGTGACTCTTTGGGCCTCAATGTAATCCATGGCGGTGAGAGGAAGGAACATAAACTCCTGGAAGCTCAGGTTCCCGCCCATTTCCTCCGTGTGGCGCCCTCCCATGATGGAGTTTCTGAACTCCCATGGGGCAAACACTACCCTTCCATCAGGTAGTTCGACCTCTTGAAGTCTGTGGAGCCTGAGCTTGCGCTTGAGCTCGGACGGCTTTGCGGGACGCGACGCCTGCTTCCCTTGAACCGAATCAGGAGATTTTACCTCCGCCATCTTTGCGGCTGCTTCCCTCTGCCTTTCCTTGAATGCGTGGTACTTTCCCGGATCTGCGATAAGGTAATCGAAGAGGGCGACCACGCCAATTGTGAACAGCAGCCTGCCCATATAAACGGCCCAGGGAACTGACGCGTAGAATCCCAGTAATATCAGAATCATCCCTGGAGGAAGTGAGATTAGGCAGAGCACTTTGCTTGCTGCTGGCCCTGCAGCCGAAACCGCCAGATTTTGAGTTTTAACGCTGGGATGATAACTTCCCGCCTCTTTGTTAACCCCCTCAAAGGTTCCATAGGGAATCTTTACAAACATTCCTAGATACCAGAGCCAGCGGCGAAATATACCATGGGCCAATCGATCCTGAGCCTGCACAGCCAGTTCCGGTCTCAGGTTATTCGTCTTGACTGCCGCCAAATAGTGCCCGATCTCGTGGATGGAAATGTTGACATGCCATGCCGCATACCACATCACAGAGGAGATCAAGATTTCAGCGCTTAGGAACATCTCCCGGATTACGTCGAGCCTCGTTGCTACACTGGGAGAGATGCTAAGTAGGGAGGTTAGGAATGCAGCGTGGAAGGAAACCAGTTTGTGGTTGGCGATGATCCAACCGCGATCCAGATTGGGTGTTTCCCCTCTTTTGGAAACGAAACTCAGCAGCAAGGTTTTGAAATAGCTCATGAATCTTTTATCAGTATGACAAGATCATTGGGTCGGTTTGTTTGACTTTCAAGCCGGGAGGTAAGGGAAGATTGTTTCAACTTCAATCGCCTGCTCTGTTCGAAGTCAATTGTTGATTATACCTTTTAATTTGTTTCTGTGCAGAGGCTAGCGAGCCAACGGCTGTCCTTTCCAAAAATTCAACCAAATTGGAATGATTGAGGTTATCAAGGTACCTGATAATCTCTCTGTCACCAGGAAAACCTTGATCGGTTCCTTCATTTGTGCTGTTAGTTCCTACATATGCGGTCATATCTTATACCCTCATACCGTGGGACTAAACAGCTAACGTGCCCCTCCGGGCTGTTCAGGAGCTACTAGGCCACAAGCGGATTGAAACAACGCTGCGCTATTCTCATCTGGGTGAAGCACACCTGCGCGAAGCGGTCGAGCGCCTGACGGTAGGCTCAACTGACACCAGAACTAGCACAGGGAAAAATCAGAGTTCAGAAAGAAGAGAGGCAGTTTCGGTGTAACTGTCTCAGAATCAATTGGTGCGGATGAGAGGACTCGAACCTCCACGCCCTTGCGGGCACTAGAACCTGAATCTAGCGCGTCTGCCAGTTCCGCCACATCCGCATTCGTGTTTGATGGGCACCTTGTATTTTGTCAACGGGGACCAGCAATGTCAATTTATCCCTATTAATCAGGCGCGATCAAGTCAATTAGGTAATTGATTCTCCACCCCGGGACATCATGCGCAAGCGCTGCCAGTTCAGACCTTCCCGCGCGGCAAGCGCCAATCCTGGGGGTATGACCATCATGAATGTGATGACCCACAGCCATATAGCAGCGCTCGTAGCCAGTCCGATAGGAACATGAAATAATTGATTCAGCGTCAGAGCGGTTGCTATCTGCATCCCGCCGCCAATGCCAGGTAATTGCGCGATAGACCCCACAGCTCCTGCCGACATGATAAGAGCAATTCCATTGATTGATATTTCAGGCAGGGGTGACTCAAAGGCTTGCAGAATTCCCCAAAAAGCAACTATAACGCAACCCCAAACTAGGAGAGAATATGCTGCGCAGGCCACCAGTCTGGAAATACTTTGCAAGCTCTCAAGGCCATGCGAGAAATTGAAAATTTGCCGGTGTATCAATTCCCTGTATCGAAGGGGAAGAGGACGAAACAAGCCATCCAGCACTTTTGATGTCCATGCTGGCTTGAGTCGAAGCTGAACCAATAGGAGCCCAGCCGATACCGCTATGGCGAAGAAAATCAATCCTGCCCTCCGCCAGCTTATGATCCAATCATCTGCTCCATCCGATTGGCTCATCGGCCACCAAATTAAAGCTGCGCCCAGCAGTCCTCCAATGGTGAGGCTATCCAGAACACGCTCCAACGCCCAAGCCGCAAGTTGTGAGGAGAGCGACCGATTATTGTCCCGTGCGATCAGAACCGGGCGAACCAATTCCCCGGGTCTGCCAAGCAGCGCAACAGCAGAAAAACCAATCAACGTGGCAGAGAAAATTTTCTTGAAATGACCTGGCCCTTCCGTACCCAGGAATTGCTGCCAACGCAGACTGCGGAATAAATAACTTAGAAAAACGAAAATCGCTGCTATGAATAGGTAAGAATACTTAACATGGATGAGACTATCCCGGAACTGCTGTCCCGATAACTGGCGCCACTCGTCGCTGCCAACCAGCCGATAGATACCGGCAGCGGATATCAGCAAAAAAACCAGAATGATCCAGCGCAATTTTGTGCTTCGGAACATAGATGCAATATACACCGTACCCTGATTACTTGCTGGTTGCCGTATCCTGTATTGGAGAAGTTATGCGACGTTCGGAAAAGAGTTTGTAACGAATCCTTGGAACACCCCTAAACCCACTCCAGGGCGCCTTTCTTGTAAATCCATACATAGGCTGCAATCAGAATGGCCAGGAAAACCCCCATCTCGATCAGGCCAAACAATCCGAGCACTTTGAAATGGACAGCCCAGGGAAACAAGAAAATGGTTTCAACGTCGAAAATAACGAAAAGGATGGCGATGATGTAGTAACGAACGGTATAGCGACCTCGCGAATCGCTGAGAGGCTCAATGCCGCATTCGTAGGGGCTTAACTTTTCGCTGTCAGGGCTTTCTGGACGTACCAGTTTGGCTGCAATGATGGTAACAATCGGAAAGGCTCCGGCAAGCAGGAGGAACAGAACGATGGGAATATACTCCGGGGGCAATGGAAGTCTCCTTCGTCAGTGATAAGGGGGAATTCTATCACAACCCCTGAAAAAATCACTACTACAAAGGATTGGAGAAACTACAAGTCCTCCAGGCTGTATACCAGTATGGTAAAATGTTTAGTTTGTCGAATAATTTAATCCTTTACAGTTCCGGTGTGAGCTCTATTTATCAAGAAGATTCATATCCACTGGACTGACAGGAGGAGGCGATCATGGAACTAGAGCTATCACTGGAATTTGTGAGGGTCGTGGAAGAAGCCGCCATCGAGGCGGCACGCACGATGGGTGAAGGAGATGCCAAGAAATCGGATCATGTCGCGGTGGAGGCGATGCGCCGTGCTTTAGAGCGCGTGCCGATTGACGGAACGGTAGTCATCGGAGAGGGTGAACGGGACGAAGCTCCCATGTTGTACATTGGGGAAAAAGTCGGCAACAAAAACAGTTCCGTGTCCATACCTCAAATTGATATAGCGGTCGATCCCCTGGAAGGCACCAATCTTTGCGCCACGGGCGCGCCGAACTCGATTACAGTGCTTGCCGCAAGCGATAAAGGCGGTTTGCTGAATGCGCCGGATTGTTACATGGAGAAAATAATCGTCGGTCCATCCTGCAAAGGCGCTGTAGACCTGGAAGCTCCCGTAAAAGAAAATCTAAAGGCTATCGCCAGAAGATTGAATCGCGACGTCGAGGACCTTGTTGTTATAGTCCTGGACAGAACCCGGCACGAGAAACTCATTGAGGAAATCCGTGCTGCGGGAGCAAGGATTCGATTGATTGGAGACGGAGATCTTTCTGCCGGAATCTCTGCGGCGGTCGTTGGCACCGGAGTCCATGCGGTGATGGGAATCGGCGGCGCGCCGGAAGGCGTGCTGACAGCCGCTGCGATGCGTTGTTTGAACGGAGAGATTACTGCTCGTCTGGTGCTGGACACGCCGGAGTTGGTCGAGCGCGCCAAGGGCATGGGCATCAGCGATCCGAGAAAAATTTATTCGACCAATGAACTTGCAACAGGCAAGAACATCATCTTCGCCGCGACGGGCGTGACCGACGGAAACCTGTTGCGTGGAGTGCGCTTCTTCGGCGAAGGAGTCCGGACACAATCGTTGGTCATGACATTGAGCTCAGCGAAGGTTCGCTTCGTGGATACGGTGCATTTGGAGAAGAGTCCAACCGTTAAAGTACAGTTTCAGTAGATCGGTTCCCTCGGTTCTCTCGGTTCCTTCGGTTGGTGAAGGTAAGGCGATTAAGGGCAAAGGATCAAAATATGCTCGTAATGAAATTCGGCGGCACATCGGTAGGGGACGCCAAGTGCATTGACAACGTCAAGGACATTGTTGCGAAGGCGGCGAAGGAGCACTCGTCGGTGGTCGTCGTGGTTTCGGCGATGAGCACGGTGACGGAAACGATTTTGGAAGCGACGCGACTGGCGGCGTCGGGTGACGAGCCTGGCGCGATGAAAAAAATTGCGCAACTGGAGCAGAAGCATTTCCAGGCAGCCGATGAACTATTCAACGGAGTGACCAAGGAGGAAGCCCGCAAGGTGATATCCGGTATTGTCGACGAACTGAAAAAATTATGCGGAGGAATGGCGCTGCTCCGCGAGATGCCGTTGCGCGCGGTGGACGCAGCGCTGTCGGTGGGAGAAAGGCTGTCTTCTATTCTGGTGGCGAGGCACTTGATGGAACAGGGAATCAAAGCGGAGGCGGTGGACTCCGCCAAGTGCGTGTTGACGGACGACCATTTCGGGAGCGCCCGTCCCCTGATGGATAAAACGCGCGATGCGACACGCAGCGAGTTGCTGCCGATGACCGAGCATAAATGTGTTCCGGTGGTGACGGGATTTCTCGGGGCCACAGCGCAAGGCGCACGGACGACGTTAGGCCGAGGCGGCTCGGATTATTCTGGGGCTATCGTGGCTGCTGCGCTCGATGCCGATGAGTTGTGGATATGGACCGACGTGGATGGCGTGCTCAGCGCAGACCCGAAGACAGTTGGCGAGGCGGTGTTCCTCGATGAGCTGACCTACGAGGAGGCCTCGGAGCTATCGCACTTCGGAGCGAAGGTTCTGCACCACAAGACGCTGGCGCCATTGCTCGGACGCATGATTCCGGTCTACATCAAAAACAGTTTTGCGCCGGAGAAACGCGGGACGCGGATCGGAGCACCGCGCGAGGGCAGCCCGAAAGGGCCGAAAGCGGTGACATCGATCGCGCCGGTTACACTGCTGACGCTGCGCAGCAATGGCACGCCAGGAACGACGGAGCTTTTTGCACGCACGTTCGCGGCGCTGTCGCATTCGCAAATAGAAATTTTGATGGTCACACAGGCTTCTTACCAGGAGAGCTTTTGCCTGTTGGTTCCGCAGGCTGCGGCGGATCGCGCCAAGGCTGCCATTGAGCACGCGTTCCGATTGGAAATCAATCACGGATATTTGCAACCGCCGGAACGCCAGGACGTGGCGGCGATTGCGCTGATCGGCGAAGGGATGCGCGGCA
>MEKX01000039.1 GCA_001767075.1 Acidobacteria bacterium RIFCSPLOWO2_12_FULL_54_10
TGTTGCGGGCAAACCCAGCGCGGATCACGTTGAGAACGGATGGCGACATGATGCGGGTCCATTCCACTGTGAGGTAGCTATAGAACCCGTCGTCATCCGTGCTGGTATGCGTTCCGGTTGGGCCAGTAAGATTGGGGAGGAACTGAGCGTCCGGCAGTTCTTTGCTGCTGTAGTCCGAGGTCCACCGACCAAACAGGCTGTCATTGTCGCTGAGCCTCTGGTCGATACGGAACATATAGTAATGTTCACGACCAGGCTGCTTACGGGTTCCGTTGTATTCCTGAATGCCGTCGTTGCGATACAACTGACCCTCAGGCGCCAGGGGGATGAGGTTAATAATGGGGCGAATGTCCGGATTCACCGTGACAGTCTTGCTGATGATGCGCTGCTCTTTCGTACAAGTGGACATACCAGACGGGCAGCCGGTAATCTGGCCGAGCCGGGTCTCATTGCTCAACACATTTCCGAAAGCGTCAGTGGTGCCAAACACCTGCTGGAGACCTTCATAGGAGAAGAAGTAGAAGGTGTTGTCCTTGACGATCGGTCCGCCGATAGTGCCGCCGAACTGATTGCGCTTGAAAGGAGGAATTTTCTCATTCGGATCATCAAAATAGTTTCTTGCATCCAGCTTCTCGTTGCGCAGAAACTCGAACAAGCTGCCGTGAATTTCATTGGTTCCAGAGCGGGTGACGGCGTTGACGATGCCGCCGATAGCGCGGCCATACTGAGCGCCGTAGTTATTCTGGATGACGGTAAATTCGCGGATGGTGTCCACGCCGAGGGTCTGGTTCATAACGCTGACGGGAGCGACATTGGAATAGGGGCTGGCGATGTCGGTACCGTCCAGCAGGTACAAGCTCTGCTGCGGGCGAGCGCCGCCGATGACCATGCGGCCGCCGCCCTGGAAGACGCCGGAGGGAATTCCGAGGTCGGTGACAACGCCGGGCTGAATGGCGGTGAGGTCGGTAAAGCTGCGACCGTTCAAAGGCAACTCGCGCATCTGATTTTCGGTGACGAGATCAGCCACGGTAGCGTTGGTGGTCTCCAGCAGGGGAGCTTCGCCGGTGACTGTGATGACCTCAGCAACCGCACCCACCTGCATGGCGAAGTCGACAACGGCTTGACGGCCCACCGTCATTTCAATGCCGGTGCGGACGATGGTTTGGAAGCCAGCGGATTCCGCCGTAATTTCATACATCCCCAATGAAAGCTGGGGAGCTTTGTAAACACCCGCCGCATCGGTCTGAACCGTGCGAGTGATCCCTGTTTCCACATTTCGGAGCGTAACCGTAGCTCCCGGAATTACAGCGCCGGTGCTATCGGCAACGGTACCGGAAACCTGCCCGGTGGTCACTTGCGCAATCGCCGTTGCGCAAAACAGCAATACACCAAGACATAAACCCGCCCATTTCTTAATTCGCAACATTAACTCCTCCTTGCAATTTCAAATTGTATTTTTTCAAACGTTGTTCAGACCACGCAGCCGTTTTCCCACCACCAAGAATGCGTGTCTGATTCATCACACAACTTAATCCGAGAAATTCTAAGCCGGATTGGATAGGATGTCAATAAAAGATTTCGATAAATCGCATCGAAAAAGCGGTCGGGCAATGAAAACCATAAAAAACATCGCACGTGGGCGTTAGCAAATTAACTAACTTAAATAATTTCTATAAGTTAAAGATCCAATCAAAATAAAAAAGGGAATTATATACTTGACTTCCTCTCATAAACCAATTACAATAGGGCTTCGATGATAGGATCCCATGTATATGAGCCGTTCAACAATCAGCACCTTTCAGCTATTCGAGATTTTCCCGGACGTAGAAACCGCGCGGCTTTATTTGGAAGATTGCCGCTGGCCCAATGGGACCGTTTGCCCGCACTGCCAAGAGAGCAAGCGTATCACAGCCAAGGCCGATGGCTACTATCGTTGTCTCGCCTGCATGGAAACTTTCACGGTTCGCACAAAAACCATTTTCGAGCGGTCCCATGTTCCGCTTCACAAATGGATTTATGCGATGTATCTATTGATGACCTCCCGGAAGGGAATTTCCAGCCTGCAACTTGCAAAGGAAATTGGGATCACGCAAAAGTCCGCTTGGTTCGTTCTCCAGAGGCTCCGTGAGGCGTGCGGGAATGATCTAACTGTCCTTCACGGAATTATCGAAATCGACGAAACATTCATCGGCGGAAAAGAGAAGAACAAGCACAACCGGAAGAAACTGAATATGGGCCGTGGGTTCGTTGGCAAGACTCCCGTGCTCGGTATGCGTGAACAAGGCGGGCGCACGAAAGCGATGCCGATTGATTCAGTGGACATGGCCAGCCTGCACAAAGAGATCCATGGAAATATCGAAGTTGGTTCTACGCTGCATACCGATGAAGCCACCGGCTATCAGGGCATCGGCGGTATCTTCTACGGCCACAAGGCCATCAATCACGGGGCCGGAGACTATTCCCGCAATGGCATAAGCACGAACAGCATCGAGAGCGTGTGGGCGGTCCTGAAGCGCGGCCTCCACGGTGTTTACCACCATGCTAGTGAAAAGCATCTTGCCAGATATGTGAACGAGTTCACTTTTCGCCTGAACGACGGCGATGTGAAACGGCATACTATGGAGCGTCTGAACAGTTTGGTAACGGCTTCCTTCGGGCCGCACATTACCTATAAGGAATTGACGGCATGAAAGACGGCCTAGACGCGCTGAATATGATTGTCGATAAAGTTTTTGCTTACGGGCCTTCCCGGAAAAACAAGAAATCGGGTAAGGCTAAGAAGAGGTCGCGCACCAAGAAGCTGAAGTCCAAGCGATGAGCGCGGAAGAGCTGGGCAATTTGAGGTTATCATTCGCATTGGAATTTGATTTAAGTTCTCGACATGGCGCAGGAGGTGTGCCCATCATGGATAAATGGGCACAGGGGTTTAGTGAGAAGTTGAAGGCTAGATTAAAAGAAAAACAACTGACCGATGCAAAGTTTATCGAGGTACAAGGCATCAAAAAAAATAAGGGACCATCGCTTTGGGAAGCGGTAAAGGTTGCGATAGACAAGAAATGTGCTGCCCTAAATGCGGAAATGGGAGAAGAAATAGTAATTGCCGAGCATCCGAACAGCAAATCCACCGTTATCCGCGCAACACTGGGAATCGGCTCCTATTCCGCCAACATCCAATTCGATCCAGATAGAGATTCCCTGTATTGGCAAGCCGAGCATGGGACTCCAAATGGCCGGTATGATCTGGTTGTAAATGACTACGGCACATGTCAATTCGAGGAATCGGAAAAGAAACCTTTGCGAGAACCACGCAATTCGCCGGATTCTATCGCCGAGACAATCATTGCAACCCTCTTGCTTTCCAAATCGGACTTCGGTAAAGCAATTAGATGATTTCGGAAGTTCAGGAAGTCAAGTATATAATTCCCATAAAAAAAGCCCGTGCCGCAAGCGGCACAGGCCTGAATGAGACTGTTGCCATTCTGGCCGGAGAATGAATCAAATCACCGGCGCAGCGAGGGCAATAAGGTTACTTACAAGTATGACCGCAGGGGATGGAAGGGGCAGGACCCCAGCCAGCCGGCATCGGTTCTTTCCAGGTGGTGGCGCCGACCGGCTGCATGCCCACTTCGCGGGCGAGCGCATCGGTCAGGTGAACCACTTTTCCGCCCACCGTGGTCATCAGGACCTGGATGGTTGGAATCTGGTCTTCCGCGATGGTCATGAAGTCTTTGTCGAGAACGATGTAGTCGGCCAGCTTGCCCGCCTCCAAAGTTCCGATTTTGTCTTCCTTCAACAGATAATACGCGCCCCAGCGGGTGAGTGCTTTGAGCTGAATGACGCGGTCGGTGCGTTGATCGGGACCATAAACGCGCTGGTCGTAATCGTGATAGCGGTTCATCCCTTTAGTGATGAGGAAGAAAGTAAGCCAAGGCATGGGGCGGTCCATTTCCCAGCCGTTGGGGATTTGATTGTCGGTGACGAGCTTGCGAGGCGTGACCCAACTGGTGTATTCCAAACCGTACTTGGCCGCCGTCAGCGTGGTGCCGCGCTGCGGTTCCCATAGCACGGTATTGATCTGGCTGACGATGACGCCGAGGTCCTTCATACGCGGAATCTGCTGCGGACGGGGAGCGCCGGAGGTGTGGTCGAAAGCATGACGCTTAGCGCGCATTTGCTCTTTGGTGATGCCGCCCTTCTTACTGGCTTCCTCAATGACGTCCATGAAGTAATCGATGTCCTTGTCACCGCCGGTGTGCATGGTGGCAACGCGCATTCCGCTCTCGATGATGTTGGAAAGAGTCTCGCGGCCTGGTTTGCCGGGAGCGAAGTTACATTCATTGCCGCCGCGGCCGTAAGTGAACTGGTCCTTGATGCTTTCCCACTCAGCGCGAGGCTGAATGGTCATGCAATCGCTGCCGGAAGAATCCCAAGCGCCCACCAGCCACATGTGATCCGTGCCATGACCGACCGAGCCGGCCATATAGCGCAGAGTTTCCAGGCTAAAGTCCGGACCGATGTAACCCCAGGCAAAGCGGCCCGGCATTTCACCTTTATTGTCCAGATACGCGAGCGCCTGATAATTGCCAGTGGCGTACGGAGAAGAACCGAAGGTGGTGACGCCATAACTGGCCCACAGCGCCAATTCATTCTTCAAAACTTCGGCTAACAAATCCGTGCGGCCGCGGAACATGACGTTGGGTTCGACCGGGCGGTTGAAGCCATAGCCTCGTTTTTCGCTCTCGCCGATGATTTCCAGATTAGGATGAACTTTCTTGAACTCGTCCATGCCCAACTGGTTGACTACAGAAGTAATGAATCCGTTTTTGATTTTTACCGGATTATTAGGCGTGAGTGCATTGATGTATTCCGCTTTAATGCTGTTGTCATACGTAACACCCATTTCCTTGGCCCATTGATAGGTCGGTCCCCAGTTGAAGCTCAGCAAAATCCACTGGCCGGGCTTGGCTTCCGCGATGGCTTCCTTGAGCTTGGGTTCAAATTGGGCGAGTTGCTCTTTTGGCGAAACGTCCGGCATCCACTTATGAACGATCAGCTTGTCATTCGCCAGAGCATGCGTCAAAGCCTTTGGCTCCTGGAACGCCCAATCGGTGGGGTGCTCATGGGTCATGATAAAGTTGGGCAGCACGGTGCGGCCCTTCAAATCAATTTGCTTGGTCTGCGGACCCGCCAAGGCGCGAATATCCGCGTTGGTGCCGGTCGAAAGAATCTTGTCGTCACGGATCGCCATGGCTTGCGCGATGGTCCCTGCTTGCGCCGTAAAAGACGCATCATCCATTGTTACGATTTTGGCGTTATAGATGATGGTTTGCGGATACCCCAGCTTAGCGGCAACATTGTTGCCTTGGGCCCAAACCAGATTACTGGCCACCATCAACCCTAAAATTAGCGCTACCTTTGCTCTCATCCTGCTAATCCTCCCTTTTGTTGGTCGCATCAAATCCTAGATTAAAATCCAAAAAATCATCAAAGTCTCGTATATCAGCTTCCGGTCAACAGCAGGCATCCAAAGAATGTCTGAAGACCTGGGTGCGTGAATACGATTGAATGTTACAGATAGCTAAATCATAACACAACACAGACCGGATTGCTCATCGCTGATTGATAAGGCCTCACTGGAGATAATAAAAATCTCCAGTGAGGGTGAGAATTGAGCTTGCTAAGGGTTCCGTAGTGATTCCGGCGTGTAGGTCTTATACCGATAATAATTTTCCAAGGGCTTGGAAGGCCAAGTGACTGGGCCAACCGGCTGCAAACCGTTTTCCCTTGCCATATCCGGCAGAAGATGAACAATCTTGCCGCCGACGGCGGTCATCAGAACGTGCGTATTGGGAATATCGTCATCCGGTATGGTAAGAAAATCACGATCCAGGACGATGAAGTCAGCGAGCTTGCCGGCTTCCAAAGTACCCAAGCGGTCTTCGCGCAAAAGGTAATAAGCACCCCAGCGAGTGAGCGATTTCAACTGCGTGATGCGGTCGGTGGCTTCAGAAACGCCATAGGCACGCTTGTCGTGAGGGTTGTAGCGGGTCATGCCTTCCCAAATGAGCAGAAACTCCTTGTGCGGCAGGGCGCGGTCGATCTCCCAGCCGTTGGGGATGCCCGCTGCGGTAACGCTCTTGCGAGGGACTTGCCAGGCGGCGGATTCAACACCGTAGTCACGAACGCGATAGTACATGTCGTATTGCGCGCGCTTCTCCCACAGGTCGGTGTTGATCATGCTGACGGTCATGCCTAAATCCTTCATGATGGGAATCTGGTCCGGACGAGGAGCACCGGAGGCGTGATCGAAGGCATGGCGCTTTGCGCGAATTTCCTCTTTGGTCAGGCCGCCTTCTCTGCTGGCCTTAACAATCGCGTCCATCATATAGTCGATATCTTTGTCTCCGCCGGTGTGCATGGTGGCCACGCGACCGCCGGCGCGGATGATGTTTTCCAGGTTCACACGACCTTCGCTGCCCGGCTCAAAATTGCAGGATTCCTTTGCTTTTATTTCAGGGCGGGCCGGGAACGTCGTGCAATTGCCGCCCGAGGAATCCCATGCACCGGTGTTCCAAACATAATCGGTGCCGTTATTCAGCAAGGCGGCGATATAGCGCATTGTCTCCATATCCCAAGCGACGCCGGTATAACCCCAACCGAAGCGCGCTGGCAATTCGCCTCTTTGATCCAGCAGGTTGATGGCGCGCAAATTGTTCGAGGCATAAGGAGAGGAACCGTATCCGGTGATTCCTTGCGCGGCCCAAAGCTCGAATTCCGCTTTCAATAGATCGGCCATTAGGCCGAGATGGTTCTTGAGGATGACGTTTGGTTCCATGGGGCGCCCGTTGACGCCGAATTCTCCCTGTCCCTCCCCGGCGTTGGGAAACACCTTCTTCGCTTCTTCAAAACCTTTGGTGTTGACCCTAATCTGCTGTCCGATAGGCCAAGCGTCGCGAACGCGAGCTGGGTTGTTGGGAACCAACTGATCGAGCAATTCTCTAGTAACCTCTGTGGGGAATGCTTGCACGAGCTCGTTTGCATTTTCAAAATCAGACCCATAGTCAAAGCTGAGCCAAACCCATTGGCCGGGCTTGGCTTTGGCCGCAAGTTCCTGGAGGGCTGGTTTCCATTGGGCAAGCTGTTCCTGTGCGGTACCCTTCAGCCACTTGTAAACCAAAATGTCATTGCTTCCACCAGGGATCACGTGTTCCATGGGTGATGGCTCGGTCCAAACCCAGTCGGTGGGATGTTCGTGGGTGTGGATAAAACTGGGAACCACCATGCGGCCCTTGAGGTCAATCTTGGTGGTCTGGGGGCCGGCCAGCGC
Source organism: Acidobacteria bacterium RIFCSPLOWO2_12_FULL_54_10 (assembly GCA_001767075.1). Taxonomy (GTDB): domain Bacteria; phylum Acidobacteriota; class Terriglobia; order 2-12-FULL-54-10; family 2-12-FULL-54-10; genus 2-12-FULL-54-10. The sequence continues at coordinate 7,328 of MEKX01000039.1, forward strand.
CTGAATCTGCGCAGTGGTTCCAATCTTGAGAATCTTTTTATCCCGGACGGCCATAGCCTGCACGATGGTTCCCACTTGGGGTCCGAAACCGGGATCATCCATCGTCACAATCTTGCCGTTGATGAGAACCATGTCCGGATAACCCAAGTCGGCCAGAGGGGTCTGGCTCCACCCGGCGGCACTCATCAACAAAAACGCGAAAAACACAAACAGTGATTTCTTCATGTTTATTCTCCTAGTCAAGCGGCTTGCCTTTCGATTTGCGTTGCGTTCGAGGTGAGTTGTTCCTTCAACACGCAATTTAACAAAATTCAGAGATTTATGTAAAACAGCTTTGGTAAATTCGACCTGCCAAATAGTAGAGGTAACGTTTGCGAGTCTACACCAGGGGCCGAAAGATTCAAAGGAAAAATCAAACGCTTGTATTTCACCGGAATGATTTGTCGGCGACCTTGAAATTTACTCGATTGATATTAGAACAAACATTATTACGGATGTGCCGATCCGTGAAATCAATAGATATTTGGTAGCGGCGCGCGGACTCGAACCGCGGACCTAGGGATTATGAGACCCTCGCTCTACCACCTGAGCTACGCCGCCCCTGACCGCCCGCATGACTGGATGCGCAAACAGATGCACAAGTCCCAGCGATACTTGGTGGTTAAGGATAAACAATTACCAGAATAAGGGGAAAAGGCTCTTCAGAGCAAGCAGCGGACGGTTTCCTGGCATCGGCAGGTTCGATTCTTTCGTGAGAATCGGTTTCCTCAGCTAACTCGGTTTTATTAGACCGATTTGACACAAGGTATATCCTATGGATGGCGATTCTGTGCGACAAAAGAAAAATGGCACGAGCGTACTCG
>MEKX01000040.1 GCA_001767075.1 Acidobacteria bacterium RIFCSPLOWO2_12_FULL_54_10
CCGGAGGGGAACCGCTCCGATTGCTGGTCAGCGCTGAGATCGTCGAACCCATCGAATTTCAGCCCTTCCCAGCATTCTTTGCTACAACCCAGCGAGGCCAGGTCGAAGAGAAGTCCGTGGAAATCATCAACCATGAGGCCGAGCCTTTGGAAATCATGCGGGTGGACAACCCCAGCTCTCGCTTTACCACTCGGCTGGAGGTTATCGAGCCTGGTAAACATTTCCGACTTCACCTTAGTCTGGAGGGCGAGGGCCAGGCCGGAAAGACAACCGACACCATTACGTTGGTAACCACCAGCTCGCAACATCCCTTTCTTGAGGTCCAGGCAAACACCTACGTGAGAGAACGGGTGTATACCTTCCCGGATACCTTAGACTTTGGTGCTATCGCCACCCTGCAACTTAAGGCACGGCCAGATCTCGTCTCCCTTTTAAGTCAGACTTTGATGGTTTACCAGACGGGCGGTAAGGACTTCCAGATTCAGGCACATTCTGACATTCCCTTCCTGCGGCTTTCCTCGGTCCGATCTGATTTTCAGGACCGCTACCAAATTGAAGTCAGCGTCACCCCTGAAAAGCTGAAGGCCGGTTCGGCGGATGGGTCTGTCGTCATCACCACGAATGACCCTGAGTTCCCCCGCTTGGAGGTCCCCGTGAAGGTCACCGTCGACGGGAATTGGTAGTTTTTTTTCTTGTGCACCTCAACAAGTGGGCTTCAATCAGAACCGCGCGCACTGTAAGTCCTGACCCTGTCGAAGAGTCTGCAAGCGGGCAGGTTTGGTAGCCACATCACGCATTTTGTGCCGCAACGTCTTGAGTTTATCCTGAGCGCAGTCGAAGGGCTAGTCGAAGGGTGGGCGGTTTTGCTTTGATTTTAATCAGAGCCGCGACTGTGAAGGAGCGACCACCCAAGTCGCGAAAAAGCGTCTCGTATTACGAATGCGATCCGCTTTGAGGTTTTCAGGGCACGGCTTCATCCGTGCTGAAAGTTGCTTTCCTCGCGAGGCGACCATCTGGAGCCGAGCGCATGGCCGCCACTTGAGTGGCCCCTACTTCGTCACCCCCAGCAGTTCCACGTCGAAAATCAGCGTGGCATCGGGCGGAATCAACCCGCCTCCGGCTCCGCCAGCGCCATAGCCCATGGTCGGCGGGATGCGCAATTGCCGTTTGCCGCCAATCTTCATGCCCACCACGCCGTCATCCCAGCCCTTGATCACGCGCCCTGCGCCCACCTTGAATTCGAACGGTTTGCCGCGATCCACCGAGCTGTCGAATTTCTTGCCGCTCGTCAGCCAGCCGGTATAATGCACCTGCACCGTCATCCCTCGCTTGGCTTCTTCTCCGGTGCCTTCGGTGATGTCCCAATATTCCAGGCCTCCGGTCATCTTCTTTGATTTCCCCTCCACCTTCGTGGGACTCGCGTTGTCTTGTGCGTTTCCAAATGTCATCGTGAGCACCGCCAGTGTGACCAGCAGCAGAACGACCCGTTTTGCATCCATTTCTCCCTTCTCCTTATCTTTTGATTTTTAGACCAAACTCAACATGAACTTTCCCATAATACCGTATCCCGCGCCGCCCTCCCAATCTCTCTCATGTGTTTAAATATGTTCACCAACTTGGTTCTTGATGTTTTCGCTCCTGCCGAATTTATTTCTTCCGCACCAATTCCTTGAACCGCTCGCCCCGTTCCCGGTAATCCCGGAACAATCCAAAACTCGGCGACGCAGGCGAGTGTAAACAGATTTTCCCCCGCGCAGTATGTTCCTTCGCCAGCGCCACCGCCTCTTCCATGGTCCTCACAAAAAAATGCCGGAACCGCTGCTCCGCCGCTGCATCCACCGCGCGCACGCTTTCCCAAATCCGCTCGCCCGTCGGAGGAAACAGGATCAGCGTCTTTACCTTGCTGACCGTAAGCCGCTTCGCCAGTGTTAGGAAATTCAACCCCCGGTCCGTCCCGCCGAGCAGCATTGTCTCCACCCGCTCTCCCAATGCGTCCAGCGCCCCTATGGCCGCTTCCGGAACCGTTGCAATGGCGTCGTTGTAATAGGTCACTCCCCCATACGTCCCCACCAATTCCAACCTGTGCTCCAGAGGTTTGAACCTACGCACCGCCGCCGCAATCTTCGCGCTCTCCACTCCCATCACCTTGCCCACCGCCACCACCGCCGCCACATTCAGCAAATTGAATCTCCCCGCAAGCGGCACATCCGCCGCCGCAATCACCTTCTCGCTTTCTCCCGCCTCCGAACACCACACGATCCACTCGCCATCCACATAACTCCCCGGCCGCTGCGCCGCCTCGATTGAAATCCCCGCCTTCCGCGCCCGGCTCCGCGCCGCCATCGCGAGCGGAATCTCGCCATCCGCGTCGTAGACCAGCACGTCCGATTCCGTCTGAAATCTCGTGATGTTTTCCTTTGCGTCAGCGTATTGCTCGAAGCTCGCGTAATAATCCAAATGCTCCGGCACAATATTCAGCAGCACGGCCACCTGCGGGCTTTGCCGCAATTCCACAAGCTGGTGGCTCGAAAGTTCATACACAAACACCGTCTCCGCGTCCGCCTCTGCCAGCGCATCAAGCGCCGGCCTTCCGATATTGCCCACCAGATGCGTTTTTTCAAACTTCTCTTGCAGCACCGCGTAAATCAATGATGCCGTCGTGCTCTTCCCCTTCGTTCCCGTGATACCCACGATGCGACCGGGACAATTCGCAAAAAAGATCGCCGTATGCGATGTGATGCGTTTGCCCGCTTCCGCTGCTTCTTTCAACTCCGGCACAGTCACCGAAATCCCGGGCGACTTCACCACCAATTCATATTCCTGGAGGCTCTTGAGATAATCCGCGCCCAGGTGCAGCCTCGCCCGCCCATCCGCAGCAACACTCTCCGCAAACTCCCCGCCGATCTGCTCGAGCGATAATCGGTCCGCCAGCCCAATCACTTTTTCCGGAAACCGCGCCCGCAGCCAGCGGTACGTCGACAGCCCCTCCCGCCCCAACCCCAGCAGCAGAACAGAACGATCTTTTAGCGAAGAAAATTGCATTCGTCTATTGTAGATAATTACTTTGTTATACTTTAAATAAATGTTATACTTCTTATTGCTGAGGCAACTTATATGGTCAAATCAAACAAATCAAGAGTGGGGCCTAAAGGCCAGATTATCATCCCCGCGAGACTTCGGCGCAAGCATGGCATTAAATCAGGCACTCAGGTCAGCGTCTACGAACGTGGCACAGAAATCATCTTCCAACCCCTGACAGATGAGTACATCCGAAGTATGGCCGGGATTGCGCGTACGTGGGGGAAAGGCGATCTGCTGAAGGCTCTAATGGATATGAAAAAAACGGAGCGCGAATTGTGACCGCGGCAATTCGCGTGCTTGATTCTTATGCTCTGCTGGTTTACGTGCAGGGAGAACGCGGCAAGCAAAAGATGATCGATTTGTTCGAATCGGCCGCCGGAACCAACATCGACCTGCTGCTATCGACCATCAACTGGGGTGAGGTTATTTACTCCAACATTCGAACTTTCGGTCAGCTCCGGGCCGACGAGACCGCACGCCTGATTTCCCGCCTCCCCATTGAGATAGTCTCCGCCGATCTGGAACTGGCCCGTCAGGCCGCCGTCTTCAAAGCTACGAAAAAAATGTCCTACGCCGACTGCTTCGCCGCCGCCCTGGCCAAACTCAACAATGCCGAACTCGTCACCGGCGACAAGGAATTCAAGCAAGTCGAGGGCGAAATCAAAATCCTGTGGCTATAGTAGGGCACATCATTGAAGGCTGTCATTCCGAGCGCAGCGAGGAATCTGCACTTGTTTCTCCTATGCTTTACCTAGGGATTGATCACTGTATATCGTTCAAGACGTTTTAATGTTATAGTGACAAAATGAAGTCGCAACAAAAGAGAGCCACCATCTACCTTGAAGCCACTCTCCACAAGGCCTTGCGGGTTAAAGCAGTCGAAACGGACAGCACCATTTCCAAGATTGTCGGTCAAGCCGTCCGGCGATCTCTCGCGGAAGATGCCGAGGATATTGCCGCTTTTCGTCTCCGCGCTCACGAGCCGGACCTGCCGTTGGAAAACGTTCTGAAGGATTTAAAGAGACGTGGCCTCTTATAGCGTCTTCCTGAAGCCTTCAGTAGTGAAAGAACTCGAAGGCATTCCCCGCAAAGACCGCCTGCGTATTGTTAAAAAGATTCAATTTCTAGCGGCTGACCAACGGCCCATCGGTTGCGAAAAACTCACTGCTCAGGAGCAGTATCGCCTCCGCCAAGGCCGCTATCGCATTGTTTATTCCGTTTCCGATTCCGACCAAACCGTCCGGATTGTCAAGATCGCACATCGCAAAGATGTGTATCGCTAATGCTATACTTTAACCAAAACAAAGTATTGAACTTATAAAATGTAATCGGTTATGCCGAATAAACAGTGTTGTGACGAGCTTGGATACGCATTATTGCTTATTTTTGCAGTCGCGCTTTCGTCTTGTTCACAACGTAGACAAATATTTGGTGCTTACCAATCCTGTTCAATGTTGTGCGTTGCCATTCAAATCAGACCTGACCAAACATTTACCTATAAAGAACATGGGGATATACAACGTGGAAGTGTTGATGGTTCTTGGTCTTTTATCGATAATAAGACACTGCACGCTGTAAGTTATAGTCAGCCAAAACCAGAAGTCAAGGAATCAGTTACACCAGACCAATTGGATTTTAAAATTATCGTGGTTGACCAAATAGGCGGTTCCATCCCAGGCGCTACAATAAATATGGTTGACGAAACGTTAGAAACGCGCTGGGAAACGAACTATGACGGCTTAGTAATAATTCCTCGCTGTACGGAGTTCGAAGTATCGTTTCTTTCGAAGCTTTTACGTTATAGGCCAATTAATAACGATTCGAATACCTTTGTTGTGTCACTTCCAGTTGATGTGTTGACAGTCGATGAAAATTGGTTGATTAAGGGTAATTACTTATATTCAGTCGCCCCAGACGGAACTGTCGACATGAGTTCCGGTTTAAAAAAGCTTGGTCGTGCAGAAGAACAGAATATCTTTCCTTAACACTACCATCACCGTACCAACAATAGTGTACGTTTTTGTATCTTGATTAGCTTGTTCGTCATCTGCACATTCTCCGCATCGCCTTTTCCTGCGCCGCCCCCAAATGGTGCTTCTCCCCCCACGCTCCCATCACCCGTTCCGCCACTTCTTCCAGATCATTCCTTTTATCTAGCACTGCCTCCTCAATCTCCTTCAACCCGCGTGGTAATTCCCTGCCCTGTTCCTTATATTTCTCCGCGCACAGATACAACGCCGCCAGCGTTTCCTCTTTTGTCCCTACGCACTCGAACGGCTTCGCCTCATCCAACCCCAGCATAGCCTTCAGCACCTCGCCTGCCCCGTCCCACTCGAACAGATCGTCCCCGAAAATCTCCAGCGTCTCGCCACGCTCCACAAACGGATAGAGTGCCGCATACACGAACAAACATTTCGGGCATCGCCCGCACCAAGAGTTGTCCTTCGCCCCTCGGTTGCAGCTCTTGAACAGCGGAAAATATTCCTTGTGCCGCGCGAACAATCGCGTTATCTGCAATTCATACAGCGGCCGCAGCAGGCTGTAGTATTCCGCCTTCGTTTTCAAAAACTCCCGGCAATACTTCCGGAACGCCGTTTCGAACTCCAGCGACTTGCTGTACTGATGGTTGATCTTCACGCCCAGGTACTCGACCGTCGCTTCCTCCGCGCTGCGCTCGTTCGACGCTATCACGCTCCGGTATCCGCCCATCACCGCCACCGCCACGCCCAAAAACGCCAGCAGCGCCGAAAACGGCGTGTGGCCGTTCAAATATCCGTCCTTATTCAACTCCAGTAAGCGCGGATCAATCGTCCGCCGCACGATGATGGCTTTCCCCCACTCATCCCGCAACGCCTGTCGCGCCACGTCCAGAGCCGCCTGTGTGGGATTCAGCAGCAGGCAATCGAATTTTTTATTCGCTTCCCGCAAAATTTCCAGCGTCACCACCGTGTCCTTGCCCCCGCTGGTCAGCGCCAAATCCCTTCTGCTGTTGCTTCTCGTCCTCTTCATGTCATCCCGAGGAATGGAGTGACGAGGGACCTGCTTTTTTCCTTCTTCCTCCCCCACATTAGTGATCAGCACCACCAAATCCCTCCTTTGGATATCGATGCCGTTCACATAAAAATACTCGCCCATGCCTTTCTTCAGCAGATGCTGCCACCAGGTCGCCTGCGCCGCTTCCATCTGTCCCGCCCGCACCACGATCTCCGGCGAGCACGCCGCCTTCCAGTAACTGAGCATCTCCACCAGCCCCAAATTGAATGCGAAATTATCCATCGCTTCCGAATCCCACGCATCCCGCAGCCAATCTCCCGCCTCGATCACCGTTTCCGGCTCAAAAATAATATCCGGGTCCAGTTTGAACCGGTACCGCACCCGCACCCCTTCGCTTGCCTCTTCCACGGAGTACCCCTCATAGGCAAACCTGGGGTGCCGCTCGCGAAGTACCTGCCACCGCCTCGTCCTTGCCCCGGCGCCCATCCCCTGTATTTTTTTCATTTGGTTCATAGAATCTTCAATTCTCGCACCTATATGCATTTCCTTAAAGCAGCTCGCTTTCTTGCAACCTCCTCATTCCAGCCATTTTCCCCCGTTCTAGCCCCAAATAAGTCCCATAAGTACCAATTTGCCCCTGCTCTTTCCTTGTACAAATATACAACTTATTGTGGATTCTTCTTGACAACCCCCAATAGCTTGCTAAAATCCATCCCGCACCCCTACTAAAGATTTGCAGGCCTCAAACACCCGCAAGCAATAAAAATAGACAGGCAGGGGTTCCATCAGAAGGAGAAGTCATGGCTGAAACCGCCCACACCAACGCTACCGAAACTCTATCTCACTCCAAAGCTGCCCATCGCAAAGGCATTGCCTTTGACCGCTATTTCACCAAGCCGAAGGTCTCTCCTTACGATGAAATCGAATGGGAGCAGCGCACCGCTTCCATCACCAATGAGAAAGGCGACGCCATCTTCGAGCAGCGCAATCTCGAGGTTCCCAAGTCCTGGTCGCAGACGGCGACCAACATCGTCGCCAGCAAATATTTCCACGGCAAGCTCGGCACCCCGGAGCGCGAATCCAGCGTCCGCCAGCTCATCAGCCGCGTCGTTGACACCATCGCCGACTGGGGCCTCGCGCAGGGTTATTTCGCTTCGCCGGAAGACGGCGAAAACTTCCGCGCCGAGCTTGCGCACCTCATGCTCCAGCAGAAGGCCAGTTTCAATTCGCCCGTGTGGTTCAACTGCGGCGTGCATCGCTGCGAGCCGAACGCGCACTTCTCCAACTGGCATTGGAACGCGGAGCAGCAGAAAGCCGTTTACGCCGACACCGGCTACTCCAAGCCGCAGTGCTCGGCCTGCTTCATCAACTCCGTCCAGGATTCGCTCGACTCCATCCTGACGCTCGCCAAGACCGAGGGCATGCTCTTCAAGTGGGGTTCCGGCACCGGCTCCAATCTCTCCTCGCTGCGCTCCGCTAATGAGACGCTCTCCGGCGGCGGCAAGGCCAGCGGCCCCATCAGCTTTATGCGCGGCTTTGACGCTTTTGCTGGCGTCATCAAGTCCGGCGGCAAAACGCGCCGCGCCGCCAAGATGGTCATCTTGAACATCGATCACCCGGACATCGTCGAGTTCATCGAGTGCAAGGCCAAGGAGGAGCGCAAGGCCTGGGCATTGATCGATATTGGCTACGACCAGTCGCTCGACGGCGAAGCCTACAGTTCCATATTCTTCCAGAACGCCAACAACAGCGTCCGCGTCACCGATGAGTTCATGCAAGCCGCCGAAAACGATGGCGAGTGGTCCACCCGCGAGGTCTCCACTGGCAAAGTCACTGACACCTATC
>MEKX01000041.1 GCA_001767075.1 Acidobacteria bacterium RIFCSPLOWO2_12_FULL_54_10
TCTGTGGTTTCTGTCAGCCAGCCTTACAAATTTGTCAGCAAAGAATCTCACCCCGGCAAGAGTGTCATAAAAGTCAATGGAAACAGCATTGGAGGCTCGGAGTTCATTGTAATTGCTGGTCCGTGTTCCGTCGAAAGCGAGCAGCAGATCGTAGATACCGCTGAGGCAGTAAAACGCGCTGGCGCCCACATGCTGCGTGGTGGCGCTTTCAAGCCGCGTACTTCCCCATACGATTTCCAGGGCATGGAGGAGGCAGGCCTGAAGTTGCTGCAAAAAGCAAAAGAGCGCACTGGCTTAGCCATTTGCACCGAGCTGATGTCTGCTGAAGACATCAGCATGGTAACCGAATATGCCGATGTGATTCAGATCGGCGCCCGCAATATGCAGAATTTCCACCTGCTCAAGCGCCTGGGAAAGGTCAATCGGCCTATACTGCTCAAGAGGGGTATGAGTTCCACGATTAAGGAGCTGCTTTTCTCCGCTGAGTACATCTTGAGCGGCGGCAATCCCAACGTTATGCTGTGCGAGCGCGGTATCCGCACATTTGAAACCTACACGCGCAACACCTTCGATATTTCCGCCATACCAGCTCTGGGAGAACTAACCCATCTGCCCATCATTGCTGACCCCAGTCACGGGACTGGCAAACGCTCACTGATTCCGTCCATGGCTCGCGCTTCCGTCGCCGCTGGCGCCGATGGTCTGATCGTTGAAGTGCATCCGAATCCTGAGAAGGCATACAGCGACGGGGCGCAGTCGCTGCGCTTTGCGGATTTTGAAAAAATGATGAAGGAGTTAAAGCCATACATTGAACTGTGGAAGGGATCACGCGCTGCCCTGTCTCCGGCGTTTGCTTCAAAATAGACGATTTTACTGTAGTGAGAACAGCTTGAATTTCCCTAGGCTCATTCTTGCAAGGATTTTTTGGGCAGGCGATTTTTCAACCACTGCAAAGCCTTGCGGGCCCAGTGGAATTCTGTGCTGAGTACGACAAGCCCTGCAATAAAAAATACCCAGCCTGGAAGGATCGGCAAGAGCCATCCGGCTGTACCAACCCCTAGCATTGCAAAACCGCCAATAATACGAATCCACCGCTTCAAACTCTGTTTCAAGGAATTATTGTCTCCATGCTCCAGTATAGTGCAGGCTTCCATTAACTGCGTAAAATGAATGGCAATTTCCCCGCCAGCAGGTACCATCTGAAGCATGAACTATATATTTACTGAAAGATTGTCGAGTAAAGAACTTAATTTCGGTTTGAGGAAAAATTATTCGGGGAGCAGCAGTTGATTCGCTGATCCCCGAAGTTATGCATAGAAACTGCGCTTAGAAAGTCACGACCGGGCTGCTGGCCTGGAACATCAGCGTTCCGCCCTCATCCATGAAATAAATGTCTAGCCGGTAAGCTTTCAATGATGCCGGAATCTGCTGGCCGCTTTCAATCAGATTCTCATCCAGATCATTGTGCCGGAAATGCGTTAAGTATTTCAGCGCGTTCGGATCAATATGGACATCCGAATTCATACTGCCAGTCCCGTAATTATGAGTGGCTACGACAACATCGTCGGTGTCCGTATTCGGATCATTGATCTGGACTAGATTTGCGACGGCGGTCAGGTCGTACATGAAGGCGCCGTCGGATGTGATCGATGAACGGTGTACGCTGAATTGGAACATTCCTGTGCAACTGTTGAAATTGACCGCCCCGGTTCTCGGATTCACGGTTGGGCAACCCGCCGGCACAGACGGAGAATCAAATCGCACGTCGTAAAGGACGCTAAAGATAGAGGCTGCGAATCCTGTGTTTCCAGCATAGTCGGTGGCCTGCGCATCGATCCTGTAGTTACCGATGCCGCTGAGTGAATTGAAGGTGTTCGGATCGTTGTCGAAGGCATTCGCCAGCGTGGTGCCGGGCAATGATCCGGCTGCGCCGCCCCAGGGAGTAAAGCTGCCAGTGGCCACGACTTCAAATCCTGCTGCTGCGGGCAAGTACGCAAGCGTAATCGTTTGGTTGGAAACTGATCCGCCCTGGCTGCTGACCGTCGCGCTCATGGTTTCCACCCCGGTGCCTGGCTGTGGGTCCGTGGCTCTGATTTCCACCGCGATTGTGCAGAGAATTTCCTGAGCCGCCGGTTTTGTGATGGAAACGTTGGGAGGCACTATGTCTTGCCCATTATCGGGCGGGTAGAGTTTCAAAGTGTGCACGATTCCGGGACCAGTTCCAATTCCCGCGCCCGGCGCATGCGCCTTCATTGATACCTGATAAATGCCATATTCTCCCTCGACCGCTCCCGGATTGAGAATATCTACGTCTACATTTACGGACAAGCTGGACTCATCAAGCCATGAAAATGTATGTTCCTCAGGTTCAAAATCAAAACTGTCCATGATCTTTACATACATTGGATCGGTTTCAATCAGCGTTACCGCTGGGTCTAAGGGTGTCTCCACAGGATCTCCATTCACATCAAGAGATAACACTGCAATCCTTACGATTTCATGTATGTGAATATGCGCGACCGCTGAAACCAGGCACCTATCCTGTCCCTCTCCAGCAAATACGTTATCTATTTCTTCAGAATCCACATTCGGAATCGGAGCCGTCACCGAGAAATTGCCCTCGCCATTTTCACCCTCATCGCCGGTGAAAGTCGTCAATTGTCCTTCTAGTAAAGATGCATAGATGAACGGACCGGTGGCAATGTCCCTACCCCCGCATTTTTGGGGTTCGCCCTGTGCCCACAAGCCAGGTGCCATCACAAGTGCCAACATCAAACCACTTAAACTAATTAACATCTTTTGCTTTTTCATTTCCGCTCTCTCCTTTTAATTTGATCGATTCAATAATCCTTGCTACGGTCCTAGTTTCTCTAGTTCCGGCTTTCTCGCCAATCACTCGAAAGTAATGATTTTATCTAGGGCAGAAGTACCGGCTCAGTCCTAGGAAGAGCTTGAGTAAAAAGTACTTACGATCATCTGGCAGGCCTGAATCATTTGGTGCTTGCAGGGCAATTTTTAGCCGCTAGTCTTTTTGTCGTTGGTATACCGCTTGCTTCTCGTTAATCCTTGTTTGGTATTTCTCTGATCACTTTCGTTTCGGAAGCATCTAGACAGAGCAATTCCGGGGGTGTACGTTAGAGTTATGGCCGATTCGCTCCATCACGGAAGCTCTCCCCACCATGCGCCAAGAGACTATGCGCAGACTCCCCTGAATATCTATTGGGAGATGACACAGGCCTGTGCCTTAGCCTGTCGGCACTGCCGGGCGGAGGCAGTTCCCCATGCGCACCCGATGCAGTTGACTTTTGAAGAGGGAGTTTCATTTCTGCAACAGATTTGTGATTTTGGCGACCCTTTGCCTCAATTGATTCTTACCGGAGGAGATCCGCTGGAACGTCCGGACCTTTACGATCTCATCGACGAAGCTCGCAAACTTGGCATAGGCGTATCGATCACTCCGGCGGCCACCACGATGCTCACCCGGGATGTTTTCATGCGATTGAAGGAGCACAATGTGGAAGGCCTGGGTCTAAGCCTGGATGGCTCTACAGCGGAACGCCACGACTCTATTCGGGGAATACCGGGAACTTTTGAGCGGACCTTACAGGCGATTCAATTGGCTGGTGAGTTGCAAATACCCTTGCAAGTCAACACGCTGGTCTCAGCGGAAACGGCGGAGGATTTGTCGGCAATATACGAATTACTTAAACCGCATGCGGTATCGCGCTGGAGCCTGTTTTTCCTGATCTCTGTTGGAAGAGGCAAAGTTTTGCAACCTTTGTCGCCACCGGAAGCAGAGAACCTCATGGCATGGATATTTGAGGTTTCTCGTAAGGCACCGTTCATAGTCGCCACTACGGAAGCCCCCTCGTACCGCCGGGTCGCACTGGAACGCTTGCGCGATGAGGGGCTAACCGGCGAACAAATTAAACGCACCGGCACAGCTCGCAGCTTCGGGATTCGCGACGGGCACGGCATTATGTTCGTTTCCAACACAGGGGACATTTGCCCCGCTGGATTCCTGCCGCTGGTTGTCGGAAATGTTCGCAAGGACAGGCTGGTTGACGCTTATCGGAATGCGCCGCTGTTTCAGTCGCTGCACGATCCGACTCAGTTCCAAGGCCGTTGCGGTATCTGCGAATATAAAGCTCTATGCGGAGGCTCGCGCGCCCGGGCTTTCTCGGCCACAGGCGACACCCTCGCTTCCGATCCCCTCTGTTGTTACGAACCAGAATCCATCAGACACACTTCTTGATTCAGCAAAATCGAGTTGCACTCGATTTCCTGATTTAAACGTCTATTCCAAATCCCGCTTTTACGAATTGATTAGAGGTATTCAGCGAATCTGCTGAATGCAGTCTTCCAGTTTTTGGAGCTCTATCGGTTTGATCGTCCACGGGCAGCCGCATTCTCGAAGAAAGGTAAGAGTATTTTCACTGCGATCGCCTGTCAGGAATACAGTTTTTTGAGCGTATTCAGGCAGGAATACCAGAAGAAAGCGATACAGGGTTTTTCCGTCGAAATTGGGCATCTTGATATCGGATATGATCACATCAAAAGGCTGTTCTTGGAGTTTTTCAATGGCTTGATCAGCCGAAATAGCTGTCTCTACTTTGTATTTGCTTGGCTGAAGCATCAATTGCAAGATTCGCAACGTGGCTGGATCGTCATCTATGGCCAGTACAGACCGCTGTGCGTTCTGGTTGCGAACTCCGAGTGATAGCCTTTGCGGAGGCACCAATTTCAGATATTTTCTTTCGTGGCAATGGTCACAATCGATCTGTGCTTTTCCCTCAGCCAGCACGGATGCCAGTGCTGCATTTTCTATCGAACGATATTGCTGCCCTTGGCAGTGGGTGCATTCCAATAAGCATTGCGGCATAGGTTATCCTTAATTAGACGGTTTTCTCCACACATACACTTTGCGGTTGTCCACCTGCTTGTCGGTGGGTGTATATCCGCTGCGATCAATCAATCGATTGAAGGCATCCTCCGAGATCCAAAGCGTATCGCCATCAGCATATTTTTGCATGTGTCCGGCTACATCGATCACTTCATCACTGATTTCTTCCAAGGCTTTGTCGTCAGGGAAGTTGACTTCCCCTACATTCATTCCTGTTCGAACATGAAATCCCGTTTTCAAATGATGAACGTCTTTATTGAACCAGTCCAGGCCAACCAGCAGCGCTTTGGCGGCGCAGGAAGCTTCTTCTGCGGAAAGAAAGCAGGACATAACGCCATCCGGAGTCCAGGAAACTCGATAAGCTTGATTTTCGCGGAAGACTCTTTCCAGGAACTTTTTATATTCCGCGAAGGCATGCTCGATAGCCAGCTTATCTTCGCCCACCTTCATTTTGGTGGAACCGATCACATCGATGGCCAAGAACGCCAAATCCTTCTTCACCGACGATAATATCTGCTTGGCTACAGCATACTCTCGCAGAAGGGTCATGCGGGTTGCCCTTTGTGCGCCTGCCGCTGCGCTGGCTGCCGCCGCCGACGATGATGGTAGTTTAGGCATCATGGGTCGCCGGATCTCCCCTTCCATCCACTCCATTCTTCCAGAAGTGAACATCTTTACGAAATAAATTGCCAGGGCCAGAATCAGGATCAGAACGTTAAATCTCTGGAAAGTAAGATTAATATCGATGAAGCCCGTCGCCAGTGCAACCAATGGATCCGCCAGCCAGTGTATCCAGCCAACCACTTGCTCTACTCCAGATCCTTGTAGTCGCAAGGCCGGAAGAAAAAATAGAGCTACCAATGCCAGGCTATATATCAAACCGACACTGGAGATGGTTTTTCGCGTTAATCGGATCAGGTAAATTAGCGGCAGCCGCCAGGCCTTTCCCACGCTGGCGGCTTGCTCTGTTTTTTTCTTAGCTCCAGAATCCGTCTGCGATCCTGCGTCGCTTGGAATATTTCCAGGACTGCTGGTGATGGGTCGAGGGTCGGAGGGTATATTGCTCACCCCCGAAGACGGTGGCGGAGTCGAGATGGCTGCGCCTGGACTATTTGAAATAAGTGTGGGCGAACTTGATACGCCTGCTTCGCTGCCAGAATTTGGTCGCGGAGCTGCAACGATCAAATCCTGCAATGTATCGGGAGCGCTAGATGTTGAGGACGCTTGCTGCGTTGGCCGCGATATCGGACTCATAACCACGGTTCCGGCCCAGTCACGGCTCCGCTCGAACTCAGACCTAGCGGCCCGCAGATCCGTTACAAGAGCCGTTGCATCCGGGTAGCGATTTTCACGATCCTTTTCCAAGCAGCGGTGAATAATTTTCTCCAAAGGCTGCGAAATTTCCTGATTGAGATCTCGCACCGCTTTTGGCGCCTGATTAAGAATCTTAGCTAGAACGATGCTTTGCGTCTGGCCCGTAAATGGCAGATTTCCCGTCGCCATTTCGTAGAAAACTACTCCTAGCGAGTAGAGATCCGTTCGCATGTCCAAAACAGCGCCCAGAGCTTGTTCCGGCGACATATAGCTGACTGTTCCCAATACCAGTCCGCCGACTGTTTTGAACGTGTCTGTCTTCACGCCGTCGCCCAAGTCCGCCATCTTGGCCAATCCGAAGTCCAAGATTTTTACCTGACCACGCCCGTCCAGCATGATGTTCTCTGATTTGATATCGCGATGGATGATTCCCTTTTCACCAGCCAGGCTTAATGCATCTGCCAATGTGATGGCTATTTCGATGATCTGCTTTACCGGCAAGGGCCCGCTTTGAAGAGTTTGTTTCAGGGTTTTCCCTTCGATAAACTCCATGACTATGTATCGAAGGTCATCCTTTACCCCGAATTCATAGATGGTTGTTATGGCGGGATGCTGGAGTTTGGAGGCTGTCTTTGCCTCCCGCAAAAAACGGGCGGTAGTTTCTTCATTTTTCTGATTGGAGGGATCTAGAATTTTAATCGCTACGGGTCTGTCCAGATCCGTATCGACTCCACGGTAAACTACACCCATTCCTCCCTGACCGATTTTTGCTTTGATTTGAAAATGGGATATTGTTTCGCCGATCATGGTAGAAGCGAATTATTCAAACACTTAGATATTAGAACCGCCTACCATCATACACGATTTTATCCCGTATAGTCTTACTAGGCTGACAGTTAAATCGCTATAGTAAATGATAATTGCACGGTATGACGCTCGCGAAATCATTGCATCGAAGGTATCGTAGTTCGGGCGTAAATCTGGCTTGTTAATGTAATGCAATCTCCATGGTTTGTACCAATACCATTGCTGTTGTTGGACTGGGCATACTGGAAATAAAAATGGCGCGGGGTGTATGCCCCGCGCCGAAAGCGTTGATGAGACGCTAACTGGAGAGAGAGGAGAGTCTTTACTTCTCGGTCAAAATCAGTTCAAAGGGCATGCGGAAGCTGCCGTATTCTTTAATATCTTTTCCACGACCGCCTTGCCCGCGCAGAACCGACTCACCGAATGAATCGGTCGTCACTGCCCACTGCCGCTTGCCGCCTACATTGGCAAGGCGTGTAATCTGTACGCCGGTGTTCCGCGACCAGTTCAACCAGAACCGGAAAATTTGGTTGTCGCATGCAGAACCATCCAATTTACGGTAATTGAAATCCATGCGCGCTGATCCACCAATGGATTCTCCCACAGCCAAATCCGTGAAATCCGTTTGATTGTCTGAGAATACAGACCAGTTGACTGCTGCATTCACTGCGTCGCTGAGTTCCAACAATTCTGCATTTCCGCCAATATCCGTGCGGACTGGGTTTAGATCAGCGTCCCAGCATGCTGGTAAGGTTGGGTCTGCTTTGCCGTCGTTCAACACATAGGTAGACATAAAATGCATTTCTACAAAACGTGTCGTTGACCCGACGCCTCCATTAACCAGTGTGTCCAGCGTGTCCAGCGTGTAAACCGTGTTGTGGGTCAAAATCTCCGATTGCACGAGACTACCGTCGGCTGCTGTGCCGTAAGGCATGCCTGTATCGGATAGCACGCTGAAAGTTCCAGTACCCTGGACTCCAGTCAGGAAATTATTCCCGCCTACAACGGTTTCACAAGGCGCATTCGGATCCGAACATGGTGTGACCAACTCGGCCGTTACCGCGATGGATTTGGTAGTTGTGGTTGTGCTGCCGCCACTCCCTTTCGGTGCAGCCTGTATTGAGCTGGTCATCAAACCCGCGCCGATTACAATTGCAGCTACTCGCATCCATTTGCCAAATTCCATAATCATTGTCCCGCTCCTTTTCTCCAGCAGGTTCACCTCACTTTTTCCAATCTGGTGAACCTTGCAATTACAATTTCGCTCACATTGGCCAGAGAAGGAATAGAGGATTAGTCACATTTTGTACTAGGTCCTTTTTCTCATTCCGTCCCGCTCTGCTGACCCGTTATTCCCAACTATCTTAAATTCGGGATATGCGATATGCAGCGTTACGCTATTGATCTGGATTGAAATACTAAGGCAGGATGAACACACATCCGTACACGCAGCAGATAGCGTGCAGCACAGTTTCGCTGGCAAAAATAGACGTGGCTTGATGCAGCCGTGGTTCTATTCCTCTAAAACCGCACTCTCCAGTAAAACTGAAACGCGTGGCTGCGATAAGCGCCAGTGGTTAGCGCGGAGTTTGAATAGACGTAGTTGGCTCCTAGCGTATGGTTTTCGGTGGGAAGCCATGTGATCATTGTGCCGGCAGTTCCACTTAGCTCGTAATTTTCTGCTATGGGGTCGCCGTCAAAAGTGCGCACGTTTTGTGGTCCTATCGTTCCTATCAAGTCGTAGCGAAGTGCGGAGGTTCCCAACTGTCCCGACAGTCTTCCCGTGATTTCATACTGGTCATAACGCTCTGGCGTAAAAATTCCGCCATTGATCGATCTTGTGAAATCCAAAATCCGGTAGCGATAACCGAGTCCTATCTGGTAGCCGCTCTCCAGCGGAATGTTGTATTCAGTCGCTAGACGGAAATAGTTACTGTGGTTGTTGGTCGAGTAATTGCCACGGGCGTAGCTCATCAGCAGCGTGTAGCGGTCGTTAATTCGTGTATCCCAGTCAGCCGTGTATTCATATTGCCGCAAGTGGATCGCTGCCGCTCGAGGAGTATAGCTCAGGCTGGTGCGGTTGGCGCCGAAAGTTAGGGTCGTGTAGGGTATAAACTTAAATCCCAGAGCAGCCTGATAATTGAGGAATTCGCTATCGGAGCTTTGCACCGTTCCGCCGCCGCCCAGTCGCCAGTTGATCCGAGAGTTCAAGCGTCCCGTAGCCGAAAACATTAGGCTATTGGTCACAAAAGAATCTCCCAGCTCGCCGAGGAAAGAGGCTCGTTCGGAGAATGTCGGGCTGGCATCATATTGCAACTGACCGTGGATTTCCGGTGTCAGCCAGAATCCCAGCCTAGCGGTTCCTGTATAGGACTTTAATGGCAGCTCAGTGCTGAAGAAGGGTCCTTCAATCAATTCCAGACCGTGCTCGCCCGCAAAGCTTAGCTGCAATTCAGGCCGGAGTGTAGTCAATATATTGGATCGCAGGTTCCTGGATTCGGGATGCTCCGTCGCCTCTGGAATCAATCGCAATGCCCGATTGGTGTTCCCTCTGGCGTAAGCCACGCTGGCTAGTGTGAATCGCGCATCCTGGTTTTCTGGTGCAGTGTTATTAACTCCAGATAACACCCTGTCGGCTTCTTCGAGATTGCCGGACCAATAATAAGCCTGTCCTTTCGAGTAGGCTAGTTCCGAATCGCCCGGGTTCAGTGCCAGCGCTTGGTCGTATTGCGCGATGGCTTCCGGATAGCGCCGCATATAGGCTAGAGTTCTGCCTCGATCCAGCATCATGTCGCGTGTGCCGGGCTTTTCCCTGAGTGCGCTGTCCATTTCACTGAGTGCTTCTTGGTATTGGCTGTTCCACATATACACCCGGCCAAGCTGGAATCGCACTTCCGGGTCCGGCTGGGCCTGCAAGTATCTTTGGTATCGCTCCGCAGCCTGAGGATATCTTTCAGACCAGGCAAGGACTCGCGCTGATTCCAGCAGCGGCAACAAATCTTGCGGGTCATCACGGATGAGCCTGTCGTATTCTCGCAACGAATCTGGATAACTTCCGTTGAAGCTGAGCACTTGAGCCAATCGCAGCCGCGCTGGCCGCATTTGCGAATCTACATCCAGAGCCTTTTGCAGGAAATAGACCGCCTCTGCATTATTGCCTTTCTTGGTTGCTACATCGCTTAAGCGATACGCAATATCCGCATCGTCAGGATGCTCGTCCAGCCATTGTCGAAGCGCCTCTTCGTTACCGGTGGATGCGATTTCAATGCGGCGATTTTGCTCCTGCCGGCTTTTCCAATCCGTCAACAGGCGATCCGACAATTGCGTCATTTCGGCATTTCCAGCCAAGCGCGGGCGGGCATTTTCCAGCAATTGGATGGCGGCGGCCAAGTCTCCTTGGTTTGCTGTCGCTGCGGCTTTGCCGGTCAGCGCATCCAGGTCATCCGCGCGCAGGGAAAGCAGCCGGTCAAAATCTCGAATAGCCTCTTCAGAGCGTCCTAAAGCCGAGTAGGCATGGGCGCGGTTTCGGAGCGCGTCTTCAGAATCGGGAAGCCCTCGCAGCGCCTGTTCTAGCAATGGCAGAGCCTCTTCCGCACGTCCCGTCCATCGCAAAACAGAGCCTAGTTCCAAGGCCACTTCGGGAGATGGGTTTTGTGCCAGGACATCTCGGAAAATCCGCTCTGCTTCCGCGTAACCTCCTGGTCCGCTACGGACCATCAATTGCCCCAACCGGAACAGAGTTCCCTGATCCGACTGCAAGCGCACTGCGTCTAACGTGTGACGCACCGCTTCTTGCCATTCCAGACGTGCCGCATGATATTCGCCGAGCCACAGATGGGCGTCGCGATCATTGGAATTCTGTGCGATCCGCGCTTGGTAGCTTTCCACTGTTTCAGGAGGCTGCTCGGCAAGCATTTGCCCGGCCGGACGTTCTCGCCGCTGCCGAATATCATCCAGCGCTGTTCGCAGTTCCGGATTATTCGGAAAACGGTTCACCAGCGACTGTAGGATCGGTTCAGCCTCATCCAGCCGCCCTAGCCACACCAGTACCTGCCCTTTGCCTTGCAACGCCTCGCTATTTCGGGGCGAGTCTTCCAGGACTTCGTTGTAAAGCCGGAGACTCTCTTCCCATCGATTCTGCCACGCCAGCAGCCGCGCCAGTCCTATCCGGCCAGAAATATTCTGCGGATCACTTTGCAGTACCATCTGGAATTGCGACTGTGCTTCGGGAACTTTCCCGTCCAGTGAATATAATCGTCCCAGTTCCAGTCTTGCAGCGGCGTCGCCGGGCCGCCGCTCCAGATATGCCTGGTAGGCCGCAATGGCTTCACTTTGCCGTCCGCTGATTTCAAGCTGCGTTGCGTATTCCTTCCAATGTTCCGGATGCTGTGGATGCTGGCCAGCCAGATTCTGCAAAATCTGCAATCCTGAAATTGGCTGTCCAGTGCGCACGTAAAGACGCGCCACTTCCGTCTGAATATCTTCTTGTACTTCAATAGCGAGAGCCGCATTCAGGTATTGCAGCGCGCGGGCGTAATCAGGCCGCCTGCCCTGTAAATAGCAATATCCTAGGTTACGGTTAATAGCGAAGTCACGGGGATTTGATGCCAGCAATTGAAGGTAGATAGGACGCGCTTCGTCATAACGCCGCTCAGCGTAGTAGCGGTCGGCAATCTGTCTTAACTCGACTTGGGGGGGCTGCTGCGCACCAGCGAACTCCGGCGTAAACATTCCTCCGCCGATCAGCACGGCTAACAGGATGCATTTTAATGTACTCATTGTGCGGGCCCTCCAACCTTTTTGAATGCTTCTTGTATTGCTGTATATCCGGTCTTCCATCTCTTGGCTGCAACGACCGAGTTCCAGGATGCCCATGTATACGTTTGTAATCCTTCCAGGGATCCATTGGTTGCCAGTGCGGGGAGCGAATCCGTAGCAGGCACTCCGCCGACCGGGAACACGGAATAATCAATGGTATCTCCCGGCTGGAATGAGATTGCGAATGGCTGTATTCCTTGCGATGGCGACGCCGTGAAGGTTGGCCCCCCCTCGGTTCCTGCCAGCACTCGCTTCGTGGAAGGATCAGTGAACGATAACAAAGCCCACGGCAGACGGAAGATCAGGGCCTTGTTTTCAAAGTCAGCGGTCCATGTAGCCAGAGTATCTTCAACCTCGCCTGGTTCACGGTAACGCAGCAGACTGTAGCTATAACGTTGTGGCGCAAACATCGTGCCGTTTCGCGCATAGCGTCTGCGGCTCATCTCCATAACAATCTCTTCAAAGCCAGACCATTCTTCTATACTTGGCCGGAATGGGATACGGTAGCCGAGTTGCGACTCCACGGGTAAATCCACGGAAGCGCGAACTTCGCGGTGATTATAATTGGCTGCTACCAGCAGACGCGCATTGCCACCTGATTCCAGATGGATCAGGAAACTTGCGCCCCCTGGAGCGCGCACTTGTGGCACCAGCCCGGGCAATGTCCGGCTGCCAAATTGGCCCGCTGATGTGCTGATCCCGATGAAATAATTCGCTTTTTCCAGGTCGGGAGCATTATTGGGCCGACGCCGTAAATTTCCTACCTCCAATCGCAAGTATAAGTACGTTGTATCAGAAGCAACGCTCAAGGACCGCAGCGTGCGCTCAGCATCCCACTCATCATTCATTGCTAAAGCAGCCGGTGTGGTTTTTTCATAAATGGGAGTCGTGGTGCTCCATCCACGCACGCCAGTAAAATGGCTGGAGTCCTGTTGTGCGTTGAATGTTTGCAATCCGAATCCTTCGTCCGCGTTAAGCTTGTTGTTCCACAGAGCGCTGCGTTCCTCGGGAATTTCCAGCGGCTTCGTCAGCCAATTCGGTTTGTACCATTGGTTGTGCCATTCTTTGATCACGCCACCTGCGAATCCGGCCTCCGCAATATTTTCTGTCATGCGCGCCAGCAACGTTCCCTGTTCCTGTTCTGTCAATCCTCCGTGATTCCAGCCCAGCGGATGGAATCGTGCTACGCCCATGCTGGTCGACATGCCATAATCGCCCACGAGGATCGTCATGTTCTTGTAGTGATTCTTAATCGCCCGCAGGTAACCGAAGTATGGATTCGGCCCTTCGCTGTCTCGCGCCGACTGATAGCTTGCCTCGCGGTATATGAAATCCGGATAGTAGGGGAAAACACTATACGATGTGAAAATGCCCGCAGCAAATTGCTCGTTAACCTGCATGCGCGTTTCGTCGATGCTCACTGCATCCAGGTCGTCGATTAAGGAAGGATCAGGCAATTCTAATCCGCGTTCCCCGCGGCTTCGACGAATCGCGAATTCTTCTTCGAGCGTCGCTTCCGTCGGATGGGTCAGCGGGTCCAGCCCAGGCCAATTCACTACGCCCACTGGACGCTGCTGGTTATACCGATCGGATTCATATTGTGCTGCATAGTCCATCAAACCAGTCAGCCAAACCTCAGTGGCATTGCCCTGTTCAAGAGATATATATTTCCCTGCATAAGATGTACGGTTTTCATTGAACTGGTTGTTGGCTACAACCAAATGCGGTTCCAGCTCGCGTCCGATGAGCAAGCCCAGAACATATTCTGAAATATCCACAATGTACAATCCATTCGCATGGCCCAACCGCATCGGGATATCTCCCTGTCCATGGATCAAATCTATGGCATACGCAATTTCTTGCTGCGATTGCTTGTTTAGCGCGAATAAATCCTGACCTTCTGTTTCATCCAGCCATATCTCTTGTATTAAATATAACTTGGGCTGCCCGGCAGTTTCATTGTGACGTTTGAATGCTTGATAAAAAGCTGGTGGCAGGATTGTGTATACCCTGACGGTATTGGTTCCGAGAGAAGCAATTTCGCGCAGCCATTGCATGTACTCTTCCGACTGCATCGGCGGGTCAGACAATAAATGGCCTGGAAGGGCCGGATTGATGTTTACTCCTGCAACATATGTTTTTGCCCAACTGTTCCCATTCCGTCGCTCAAAGTAACCTCCATTTGTGCGGAACAACACGCTGCGCTCACGTGATATTTCCGCTGATGGAAACGATTCGGGAATCTGAGCCATATCGGCGATCCCATACATTTCTTGCAGATTCCTGATAGCCGTATCCTGGTAACGTCGATCATCGGCTAGGTTTAGAAACAGGGGTGAGGCATCCTTGTTCTTTCCCGCCTGGCGAAGGGCTGAGGCCGCTGCTAGCTGAAAATCCCGGTTGTTCGGTTGCTCGGTAAGCAAAGTTAGAATGTTTCTGAGTTGACTATCTCCGGTTCCTTCATCGATCGCCACATAGGCCATCCCCAGCTTGGCTTCTACTAATTCCGGGTCCAGTCGCAACGCTCTGCTAAAACTATCTTTCGCTTCGCTTGATCTACCCAGCTTGAGTTGGTTCCATGCCATCAGGACGATGATATCGGTGTTGTTCGGTTCAATCTGGAAGGCCTGGGCAGCGCGCTCCAGGGACGCAAAATAATTTGCGTCCTCGTACAAAACCCGCGCCTGTTCATAGAGCGGACGGCTTTGCGGTTTTAAATACAACTCATAAAACACAGAGCCACCCAGGAGAATAACCGTGACAATCCATACCCGGTTCAACCTCATGACCCTGCCTCCTGGCGTGGTATCGGGCTTGTATGGCGCATGGTCTCGTGTCGCACGACTTCCCATTTCTTTTGACCGCGTAGGTACTGAAAGAATCCCTGCACCCGGTAAAAAACCACAATCTGGCGGTATCCAAAATTCTCCAATATGGCAAATAAAAGCAAATTCCACAGGTCCTTCATGGCGGGGTATCGCCGGTAGGTCATTTCCTCCAGCAGCACACTTCCTACTGACAATAATGATCCATAAACAAAGGCGAGCAAGATGAACAGGAGGAATAAGTTCAGCGGTGTTAGTCCCAGCATGAAGCTCACAGGGATCAGGAAGTAACCAAAAAACTCCACCAGACAACCGAAGCCTTCTACAAAGGTTTGGAACGGGACGCTCATCATTCCAATGGTTCCGAACTTGTGATTGAAGATCATATCGTTATGCTTCATGACCGTCTGAATCAGCCCCAATTGCCAGCGTCTTCGCTGTTTGCCGAGCACTTTATATTTGTCCGGGCACAGGGTCCAGCACACCGGATCGGAAGTGAACGACATTCTGTATTTCCGCTTTTTCAGGCGCAAAACGCGGTGCATCGATGCCACTACATCAATATCCTCTGTTACTGTATCTTCGCCAAATCCGCCGGCTTCGATAGCCGTTTCCTTGTGGAAGATGCAGAACGCGCCCGATGCGATAAAAGTTCCACCGAGCAAATGCCATCCCGTGCGGCCAAACAAAAAGCTCCGCAGGTACTCCACCACTTGAAATCGCTCGATGGCTTTTTTAGGCAAGCGGATTTCAGTGACATGGCCTTCTTGGATCGAGCATCCGTTTACAATGCGCACGATACCGGCGCTCAATACTGTGTTTACCGATGACTGAATCACCGGGTACATTAGCCTCAACAGGGATTCTTTTTCCAGTATGCAGTCTGCGTCCACCGTGCAAAAATACGGGCTTCGGGAAAAATTGATTCCTAAGTTCAGAGCATCCGGTTTCCCGCCGTTGGGTTTTGAGATCACCGTCAATTCCGGGATGGCTGGATTATGGTAAAAACCATGTGGAGCTTTTGCTGGAAGGCGCTTCCGGTAGATGAGATCCATTTTCACCAGTCCGAAGCGTTCGATCAGCCTGGACAACATCAGATCACTCGAACCATCGTCCACCACAAGGATTTCCTTTGCCGGATAATCCAGTTTCAGCAGTGATTCCACGGTAGGAATAATGGACGATTCTTCGTTATATGCCGGCACAATAACCGTGACGGGTGGTGTTACTGGCGATTCCCGCACTTCCTGCAGGCCTGCATATCCGATTCTTAACTGGTAGAACCAGGTTGAAATAAACGACATGAACATCAGCAGCGTATACATGCCGTTGGCTGCAAAAAAATACAGCAAGATGATATTCGTGAAGACGTTGGTTATGAAGATGACGAAATCGCGCGAATTCTCAAGCATTGCTTAATTCACCGCCTGCTGATTTTCTTGCGCTTCCAGTTTCTTCAAACTTTCTTCAAATGCCTGGAATGCTGCCTGGCACACCCGCGGATCGGGGTCGTTCTCGGCGCAATCATGCAGTGCATCCACGGTTTCCATGGTAGGCCGCGCTTTCAATTCGTGTATTAATCCCAGCTTCTGTTCCGGCCTCACCGGGCTGCGCAGAAAAGTCAGCAGCATGGTTACTTTTCCCAAAGTGACCATCCGGCGAACCACGCCCGTGGCCTGGAATCTTTCTGCATCCGAGCTGCTTCCTGTCCTAGTAATGCTTAATTCATCCATCCGCGAATCTGGCGCCTCCAGACTTTCCAGCAACCCAAAGATCATGCCGCTGCGCTCCATCTCTTCGCATATCTGCTCCGCTGAGTAGAGGTCCCTTCCCTGAATAAAGGAGAGAATAATGCGCTCCGCTCCCAGGTCCCCCATTTTCAGCAGTGTCTTTGTTGCCGCCTCTCTCACCAGCCAGTGCGGATCGGTCAGGCAACCCATCAATGCAGGAGCAATGGACAAATAAGCTCTGTCGTCCAACGCCCTGCAAGCATGAAGACGCACAAACCATTCTTTGTCTTTCACCAACTTCGCCAGGATTTCCCCGCCGGCCTGGTCATGGAAATGGCCGATCACTCCGGTTGCCCTGGCCCGCACGTCCCCCCACTCATCCTGCCAAAGCTTATCGATGAATATATGGTAAATTTCCGGAGAGAAATCATTTTTTCTTAACGGGTCTTTTGCTGCGTGCCGGTCTGCTATCTCTCGGATGGTGTCGGTGGCAAGGAAGCGTACTCTTCGCTGCGGGTGCGCTAAAGCTGGCATTAGACCTTTCACATCCTCTAATGCAAACTGCACCAGCGCAGTCTTTACATTGCGGATGGACTGCAAGCTGTTTCCTTCAATCACTTTAATTAACTCATCGACTAATATCGGGAGTACAGCAGGGTCTCCTAGCTGTCCTAAATATCTCAGGCAGACTTCCTGAACATCTGGATGGGGGTCAAATATTGCGGCAATGAGAGCGATGGTTCCTTCCGGCGTGGGTATGGTAGCTAGTTTTCCGGCTGCTTGGCATCGCGTCACAAACGTCATCTTGGCCGGTAATTTTCCGCGGGATGGTTTGAAAGAATCCTTCAAATCAGTTAACAGTTTCGCGGCAGCGCCAGTGGGCGGTCCGGCCTGTGACCGTAATGTTTGAATCCACTCGTCGATCCATCCTAATTTCCTGGCGATCTCGCGGATCGTAGGCAGGTGCTTTGGATTTGCCGCCCATTTTAATAAGACTTCTTCGAGCGCCTTTTTCTCGGCCTTGGTCTGTAGCGTGCGTAGTTCCTCAATCCCTGCATCTAGTTATGCTTTTTCAGTAACTAAGAGAGCTTCCACAAAACTCTTTGCCCGCTCCCGCGCGTTATCCAATTCGCGGAAAAAATTCTCCCTCATGACTCGCCGCCGCACCGTCACGATCACGATGGCGACAATCACCACGATGACCGCAAAGATCACCAAGATGATGAAGTTAGTGAAGTCTTCGATTCGGAATGGCATTTAAATCCCGGTCCAATCAGCTTAGTTCAGGAGTATCTAATGGGGGGCTTACGAGTCTTTAATATAGCACAAGACCCATGCCGCATAATACTCAATTACTTTTAAGCTGACAACTCCTTCTTTTCTGGCCTGTACCTCAGCCAAGTGCCGCCATTTAGTAAATATTACGCATTATTCCTATGCTATGCATAATGCTGGCCAATTTTACTCCCGATGGTGATTGAATTCCAGAGGGTTTTCACTTCCTTATCAAAATCGTTTTCCTTTTGATTATCACTTTCAATCCGTCCTTAATATTTGAGGGCATTAGAAATACCTATCGGCAGATTCTTCAATATATATATTTTATCAATTAATCCTCCGCTGATCTTGTTACTTTTATTGTTGTAAGTAATTGATATTAAGTGGATAACTATTGAAAGATTTTCAGAGCTGCCTTGCGGCTGTTTCTATGCGAAATTTTAAGTATGCTCACTTTCCTGGATG
>MEKX01000042.1:0-12010 GCA_001767075.1 Acidobacteria bacterium RIFCSPLOWO2_12_FULL_54_10
AAGATATTCTCGCCGCGCTGGATTACGCCGCCAAACTTGTTGCAAAAGAAGAAATCAGAGCGACGGGACTGCATGCCTAAGTTTCTGGTGGACGAAGATATGCCTCGGTCCAAGGCGCTGATTCTCAGAGACAAAGGTTATGAGGTCGTGGATGTTCGCGATTGCGGCTTGCGAGGAAAAACGGACAACGAAGTTTTCGACTACGCTCAACGAAACAGCGCGGTTCTTATTACGGGCGACATGGGATTCAGCAATATTACCCATTTCCGAATCGGAAGCCACGCTGGAATTGTCATAGCTCATTATCCGAGCGAAATATCACCTTCTGAGATCAACAAGCAAATCATCGAAGCCTTCAAACAACTTAACGATGCGGACTTTCAAGGCAACCTCATCATTCTTGATCCGGGAAAAATCAGGATTAGAAGAAAATAGGACGCGCGCGGCTCGGATTGTAAAACCAACCGCTCTCGGATAAGCAAAAGC
Organism: Acidobacteria bacterium RIFCSPLOWO2_12_FULL_54_10; assembly: GCA_001767075.1. Classification (GTDB taxonomy): domain Bacteria; phylum Acidobacteriota; class Terriglobia; order 2-12-FULL-54-10; family 2-12-FULL-54-10; genus 2-12-FULL-54-10. The sequence goes on from MEKX01000042.1 coordinate 487, forward strand.
AAGTGCAGGTCCCTCGTCGCTTCGCTCGCTCGGGATGACGGCGAAGAAAAAGCCCACGGTGAGGAAAGCTCACCGTGGCTACCAATTCCGAACAATTAAACTGGGTTATTCGCGGCGGGCGAGTTTGACGCGGGTTTCGATTTTCATGCCGTCGCGGAGGACGATGACGGGGACTTCGTCGCCGGGCTGCTTGCTGCGGAGCAGATAAGTGAAATCGTAGAGAGTTTTGACCTCCTGGCCGTCGAACTGGATGAGGATATCGTCGGCGCGGAGGCCCGCGTTGGCGGCGGGACTCCCTTCACGGATATCCGCCATCTTGACCCCATCGGGGATTTCTCCGAAATCCGGGACAGCGCCAAAATAGGGGCCATACCCTGATTCGGAATCCTGCGCGGGCTGCGAGTCTGATTCGGCGCGGCGTCCGCGGCGCGGGTCCTGGACGGGGGTCCACAGTGGGCGCTCATCGGCGTCGTCGAGCGAACGCGCCACGCTGGCGACCAGCTCTAAAACTTTGGCGGTTTCCTCCGGCTCCTGCTTTTCCCAGGTGTCCGAGGGCCGGTGGTAGTCCTTATGGAGGCCGGAGAAGAAAAACAGCACCGGCACCTGCTTGCGGTTGAACGACATGTGATCGCTGCCGCCGTAGCCGGAGTCGGAAAAATCCAGATTGAACTTAAATTCCTCGTTACCCGCCGTTAACATGCTGCGGAATACGGGCGAAGTGCCCACACCGCCGATGTAGAGTTTGTTCTTATTCGTCCGGCCGATCATGTCGAGGTTGAGCATGGCGATGGTGCGGCTGAGCGGGATGAGCGGGGTTTCGACATAGTGCGCGGAGCCGAGCAGGCCTAGCTCCTCTCCGGCGAAGGCCATGAAGAGGATGGAACGGCGGAGGTTGTGGCGCTCGGAGTTGAACAAGCGCGCCAGCTCGATGATGCCAGCGGTGCCGGAGGCGTTATCGTCGGCGCCGTAATGAATTTTGCCCTTCTCGCTGGGGGACATGCTGTCCTGCTCGCCGAGGCCGAGATGGTCGTAATGCGCGCCGATGACGATGACCTCATTGCGCAGGGCGGGATCGCTGCCAGGCAAATATCCGATGACGTTCTTGAGCGCGGCCTTGCGGTGGCGGATGTCGGCTTCGAGCTTGATGGCGGGATCGCCAGCGAGCACAAACGAATGCTTGGAGAGGTCCGCGTCGATGAGTTTTTGCAGATCGCGCAGAGATTTGCCAGTGGGCTTGAGCCATTCTTCGACGATATCGCGCTTGACGTGGAGAATGGGAATGCCGATGTCGGATGGACCCTGGACGTCAGCGAAGGAAACGAGCGCATCGCCGGAATGGTTCAAGGGATCGTTGACCAGGATCATGGCGGCGGCGCCGTGATTGCGGGCATTGACGGCTTTGTTGACGAGCGCGGCGTGGCGCGTGGTCTCCTTGCCTCGGAAAACGCTGTTCGCGTCCTCTTCCTGCGGCTCGTGGCGAAGCACGATGACGGCCTTGCCCTTCACGTCGATGCCGGCGTAATCGTCATACTGGTATTCGGGGGCGGTGATGCCGTAACCGGCGAAAGCCAGAGGAGCGGTCTTGCTGCCGCTGGCGGAAAAGCTCAACGGGGTGAAATCCTTCGTCACGCGATAAGAACGGTCCGGGGAACCGGAGAGCGCGAGCGAGTTCTTTGTGCCCAGGTCGGCTCCGACAACGGCCTCGAAGGGCTGGAAAGCGGTGTTGTTCAGAACCTCAAGGCCGGCTTTGCGGAATTCGGCGGCGATGAAATCGGCGGCCTTATCGAGCTCCGGCATGCCGTTGCCGCGGCCTTTGAACTCCTCGCTGGAAAGATGCTTGACGTCGGCCAGCCAGCGCACGCTGCTGACCGATGCGCCGGTGGACAACAGTCCAAAGAACAGCGCAGCGAGGATAAGTGATTGATACTTCCGACGATTGGATTTCATCATACGACCCCTGCTCAAAGGATTCGCCCTGGTCAGACCTATGCAACTATCTTAGCAGGATTAGCGCGGCTTAAGAATAGAAGAAGAAAGTGGGGGAGCGGCGGGGAATGGATTATGGACTGATGGTTCCTGGGAAAGATCAGCTTGAGGCAGAGGAACTTCCTGAGAGGATGCATCTTTGGAGCGGAGCGTGCGCAAAACGATGAAACCCATGATGGCCACCGTGGGAATGAGAAGAATGGCAATGCCGCGCTGCAAAACTTCAGTGACTTTATCGCCAACACCAGCAACGGAATAGCAGGTGGCACAATACGCGGCGGCGTTGGGTAGAGCTGCCCAGGCGCAGGCAATCATTGCGATTGTACTGAGCAACAGCTTGCGGCGAATTTGGGAATCAAATAACTGCATCATGCTACCCATATAGTATTACGGGATACGGAATTCCAGCAATCGAAAGCTGTCGGGGAAGAAAATAAAGAACAGGCAAGTCACCAGGAGCCACATGGGAATCAGGGTCAGGATGAGGCTCTTCTTTTCAAATTTGAGGTGCATGAAATAGGCGATGATCAAACCGGCCTTAACGAGCGACAGGGCCATTAGGATGGAAATCATCAACCCTGGCGCAAGGTGGATGTAAGACAGATACACTTCGATGAGGGTCATGGCCAGCAGGCTGATCCAGACCATCATAAAGAGTTTTGTAGTGCCGCCGACATGCTCGCTGGAATGGCTCATGGTTTCGCTCTCCTCCTACTCCAATGGAACCGACATTAAATAAATTAACGGAAAAACAAACATCCACACTAAATCGACGAAGTGCCAGTACAAACCGCTGATCTCGACGTGGTCGGCGGTGTAGCGGCCGGACTTATGGCCTATGGAAATTACAGCCAGCAAGACAACGCCGATGGTGACGTGGAGCATGTGAAGACCCGTGATGGTGAAAAACGTGGCGCCGAAAATAGGCGTACCCCAGGGGTTTTCAAAGGGGCGCAGGCCTTCGTGAATGAGATTCAACCATTCATTGGCGTGCAGCAACAAAAAGGCCATGCCGCAGGCGATGGTCGCCCACAGCCAGCCGATGGCGGCGCTGGTGCGGCCTTTCTGAGCCGAGGCGACAGCAAAGACCATGGTCAAGCTGCTGGAAAGCAGAGCGAAGGTCATAATACTGGAAACGACAATGCTGGGATAGAAATGAAACGGCAGCGGCCAATCATCACTGGCCACGCGAAGATAGCTATAAGCAATGAGAAGGCCGGAAAACGTCAGGGCGTCTGAAATAATGAACAGCCACATTCCCAGCTTTTTTGAAGGAATCGAAAAGGGGGAAACGCCACCATCCCAAACGGATGCAGTAGAGCGTTCTGCCTCAAAGGTAGACACTAGATCACCTCCACAACCAGAGCAACATCAAGATATAAACCCAAAGACCGTCCATGAAATGCCAATACATGGCAGTGACTTCGACCAGGGTGCGCTTGGCAGGACCCAAGCGGTACAGCCAGGCTTCTCTAGCAATATACAGCAATGCGAGAACGCCACCCAACAAGTGAATGCCGTGGCTGGCCGTCAGTAAATAGAAAAATGAACTGCTGGGGTTGGTGGTAAGGAAAACGCCACGAGAAGCAAGCTCCCGCCAAACCGCGACTTGACCGACAAGAAACCCGAAACCAAGCAGCAGGGTGGCGCCTAGCCACTGATTCAACTCTGCACGGTGGCCAGAAGAAAGCGCGCGGCGGGTTTTTTCCATGGTCAGGCTGCTGGCAATCAGCAATAGAGTGGTCCACCACATCAGGGAAGGAATGGCCACCGGCACCCAGTCATCCGACAAACCGCTGCGGACAATGTAGGAACTGGTGAAAGCCAGGAAGAACATGCAAATGCCGAGCATCGAAAACCACATGCCGGTGCGGTAAGCGCGCCGGGAAGCGCCGTGGGGATGCCCGCCGCCGGGGTCCCCGGAGCCGGCAGCATCAATAATGCCGCCGCCGTGGCCGCCATCGGCGATGAAGGGCTTATGTTGTGCCAGAGTATCAGCCATGGATCAATTCATTCCCGTCCAATTCATTGGTTAGTGGTGGTCCGGTACTTTTTCCGTCGACGTTTGCATGATGAAATCCGCAGATGCGCCGGGCACGCTGTATTCATAGGGTCCGTGATAAACCACCGGAAGCTTGCCGCCAAAATTGTCATGCGGCGGAGGCGAAGGAACCGTCCATTCCAATGTGGTAGATTCCCAAGGATTGATGGATGCTTTCTCGCCTCGGAAGAGGCTCCAGATGAAGTTGAACAGGAAAACGAATTGGACGGCGATGACGACAATAACCGCGATGGTGATGATCACATGCAGCGGCTGCAAGGCTCCCAGATACTCCACGCCGGAAGTTTCGGCGTAGCGGCGGGGATGGCCCGCGATGCCCATATAGTGCATGGGCATAAAAATCGCGTAAACGCCGATGAAAGTGACCCAGAAATGAATCTTGCCGAGAGGTTCGCTCATCATGCGGCCAAACATCTTGGGGAACCAGAAATGGGATGCCGCGAAGATGCCGAAGATGGCGGCAACGCCCATGACCATGTGGAAGTGGGCGACCACGAAATAAGTATCGTGGAGATAAAGATCCAGGGAAGGCTGGCCGAGGAAGATGCCGCTTAAACCACCGGTGACGAACAGCGAGACAAAGCCGAGAGAATACAACATGGGGGTGTGCAGGCGGATTTTTCCGCCGATCAGCGTCCCCAGCCAGTTAAATGTTTTGATGGCTGAAGGAATGCCGATGGAAAGCGTCAAGACGGAAAAAGCAATCGCCGTGTAAGGGCTCATGCCGCTAATGAACATGTGATGTCCCCAAACCATAAAACCCACCGCGCCGATTGATGACATGGCAAGGACCATGGCTTTGTATCCAAAGACAGGCTTGCGCGCAAAGGTGGAAAGTATATGAGAGACCGCTCCCATGCCCGGCAGAATGGCGATGTAGACCTCCGGGTGGCCAAAGAACCAGAAGAGGTGCTGCCACAGCAACGGAGAGCCGCCCTTGTGCGAAATGATCTGCTCGCTGATTACCAAGCCGCCCGGAATGAAAAAGCTGGTGCCGGCGACGCGATCCATTAACAAGAGAACGCCGGCGGCGAGCAGAACACCAAAGGCGAGCAGGCCGAGGATGGAGGTAATAAACCAGGACCAGACGGTAAGCGGCATGCGCATCAAGGTCATGCCTTTGGTGCGCAGGTCCAGCGTGGTGGTGATGAAATTGAGGGCGCCCAGAAGCGCACCGACGCAGAATAAAGCAATGCTGACGATCCAGAGAGTCTGCCCCAAGCCAAGGCCTGGGCCGGCAACTTCGCCCACGGCACTCAGCGGAGGATAACCGGTCCAGCCAGAAGTCGGCGCGCCGCCGGTGACGAAAAAGGCGGAAAGCATGACGATGAATGCCACGAAGGTGACCCAGAAGGAAAGCATATTCAGCAAGGGGAAAGCCATATCGAGCGCGCCGATCTGAATGGGCAGAATATAGTTGCCGAAACCGCCCATGGGCGCCGTGGTCAGCACGAAGAACACCATGATGGTGCCGTGCATGGTGACCATGGCGATGTACTGTTCCGGCGTCATGATGCCGCCCATCAGCGGGAGTTCGGCACTGGGCCAGGCCAGGCGCAGGCGCATATAGAGGGAAAGAATCATTCCGGTCCAGACAGCGGTCAACGCCAGGAGGTAGTACTGAATCCCGATGACCTTGTGGTCCAAGCTGAAGATGTATTTCCAAATAAATCCGGTGGGCGCTGCATGAACCGCGTGGGCGCCAGAAGCATGTGACATAGCTAATCTCCCGTATGCAATAGCGTAAGAAAGTTTGCGAACCGATTAATACTGCGGAGCATTCTCCTGCAGCCAGGAATTAAATTCCGCTTCGGGCTTTACATCCAAAAACGTCCGCATCTGGTAATGACCCAGGCCACAAAGCTCGCTGCAAGGAACCTCAAAACGTCCGGTCTGCGAAGCGGTGAAGTGGAGGCGGTTTTCGAGGCCCGGGACCAAGTCCTGCTTGATGCGGAGTTCGCGCACAAAGAAGTTATGAATGACGTCTTTCGACCGCAAAATGAGTTCCACAGGCCGATTGACGGGAACGGCAACAATAGGCATGACCACGTCATCCAGGGCAGCTTGGTCCGTCAGATCAAGTCCCAATGGATTCCCGGAGGATTCCTTCATCAATTCCGGCTTAATGGTTCCGAACTTGCCATCCGGCCCCGGATAGCGGAAATACCAGGCGAATTGCTGGCCCCAAGCTTCGATTTGAACGGCGTTGCTGGGGGCTGCCTCCAAATGAACGCTGGCCCAGATGTGAGTGCCCCAGAGCACGATGCCCCAGAACAAAACGGCCGTGGCCAAAGTCCATACGACTTCCAGCGTATTGTTCCCGTGCGAATAAGAAACCTTCTGGCCCCGGTCGCGGTAACGAAAGATGGCATAGGCCAGTCCGAGTTGCGCAAGGAAAAAGATGATGCCGCAAATGATCATGGTGAGATGGAAATGCGCATCATAGGCTTGCCCATATTCGGAAATGTACGGAGGCATCCACCATGCTTCCACCGAGAATAAATACATCGATACCAGGGTAATAACAGCAATTACACCCGCTAAAAGAACCGCCATGATTTAAGGCTCCCCTGCTGAATGATCTGTTTTGTTGATCTGCTCTCCCGCCAAGGAAGTGCGTCGTACAGATTATCAATAAAAACGTCTGCTGCAAAGAAGAAATTTTAATCTTACCGGTGGAAGGGGAAAATATCGCGCTATAGCCGCTTTTGTGACATTCGGATGAGCCTGCAATTCCAGCCTTGAATACGATTAGATTCTGCGTAAATTGTTAGAAGAGTAGCACAGTGTCGAAGAATCGAAAGCGAGCCATAGACCAGAAGAGGAGCAAATCGAATGTTGAGAAGATGTATTTGGATTTTGCTGATAATGTTTGCCGTTCTCATAGCAGGAAATCGCCAAGCAGCAGCACAGGATTTTCCGCCCATTGAGGTGTTCGGCGGGTTCTCGGCCCTGAGCGTAGGGGGGCCAGAAGATTCCATCGGGAACGCAGACCGGGAGAACGTTTACGGCTGGCAATTCAGCGGAGCATTTAACCTGACGCCAGTGCTGGGAATCGTGGCGGATTTTGGCGGCCATTACGAAAGTTTCAACGACGTCCCGGGAATTGATATCAAAGTTAATTCCTATGAGTTTTTGTTCGGCCCGAGATTGAATGCCCGAGGAGAAAAGGCGGCAGCGTTTGCACATGCGCTGATCGGCGGCACGCGAGGCTCCTTGAGCACGTCGCAAGGGACCATCGAGGGAACGTCCGACAACGGCTTTTTATTGGGCTTGGGAGGCGGAATCGATTGGAACGTAACAGAGAGTTTCGGCATTCGCGTATTACAGTTCGACTGGTTGCCGTCACGAAATGAAGGGGAATGGTCGAGCAAAGACGTGCGCTATGGATTCGGGGTAGTCTATCGATTTATCAACTAATTAAAGCGATATCCATGGGACGCTGGCTGATGATTTAGTCAGCGCCCCCATTTTTTCCACCGCAAACAAGCCGTTGAAATATATCGATCCCGTTCAGGGTCGCGGCTCGGATTAAAAGCCCACGGCACAAAAAGCGTGCCGTGGCTACCAAACCTGCCCGCTTGCTGACGCGCGCGGCTCGGATTCGCTCTACGCCAACTGTGAAAATACTATAGACCGATCCGTCATCAGAAGTTGGCGGCTTTATAGGTGGTTCGGCCTCCGACGACGGTCAGCAGGGTGCTAATCGTCTTGATTTGATCTTCCGGGATGGTGAAGAAGTCCTTATCAATCACGATAAAATCACCGAGCTTGCCGACCTCCAGTGACCCAATGTTCTTCTCATTCAGCAACTGCTCCGCGCTCCAGATGGTGGCGGACTTCATGAAAGTGGTGCGGTCCATGGCCTCCGAGCGCTGATAGGTGATGCCGTCGTGGGGCATTTTGCGGGAGATGAAGAACTCGATGAAACCCCAAATGTTGCCGTCCCACTGCGGGGGATAGTCCATGTCCTTGTATTCGACGGGAACCTTGTGGAGATGCGCGTCGGTGTTGAAAACCGGGTGGGCGCCGGAGTCGGCGACGCTTTTCATGGGGGCCATCCAGCTCATGTACTGCTCGCCGTAGGCCTTGAGGAACGCGCCGCCCTTGATGTCGCCCTGGACCTGATAGCCATTGAAGGCGGGCATGATGTTGTACTTGGCGATCTTGGCGATCTGGTCCGGGCGGATGATGGGCGTGTGCTCGGTGCTGATGCGCAGAGCGCGAATCTGATCCAAGGTGACCGTGCCGCGAGAAATCTCATTCTCAATGAAATTGAACAGCGCGTCGAAGGTGCCGTCGCTGTAATGGTGCAGGAAGCCGATGCGCAGGCCGGAATGCAGGGCGGAGATGAGATTTTTGTATCCGCCACGAGTTTCGTATTTGTCCTTCATGGCCGGGTCACAAGCAGGCAGAAGGTCCTTGCGGTCACTGTTGGGCAGAGCTTTGGCTATGGTGCAGGAGAGGCCGCCTTCCCAGGATTCGTGCGCGACGCCCGCGCTCCAGATATAGTCGTCGCCGATGCCGCGGAAGTCGCCGAGGTTCTGATAAAAGAGGCGCAGATCGTCGTTATTGCTGTTCCAACCTTTGCCCTGGTAGTGGCCCATCCACCAGCCCCAGCGGGCGTTTAACAGATCGCGCTGACGGAGTGTGTTGAATACCTTCATGATGGAAGGGGAGTTTTTGTAGGTGTCGCCCCAGGTGGTGATGCCCTGCGGGGCAAGACATTCGTCGATCTCGCGCTTGAGCAGGTCGACTTTTTCTTCCAGCTTGTCACGCATGAGGATGTCATAGACCATGGGAACGCGGGCCTGGAGGCCATCGACTTCAATGCCGTCCAACATGCGGCGCTGGATTTCGCCAGCCAGGGTGTTGTGCTCGCCCGGACCGATGGCCTCGTTGGACATGATGATGACCGGGTTGTTGGGAGCAAAAGTGTCGAGCAACTGGCGCGTGATGGTGGCGCTGCCGCCGCCTTCCTGCTCAAACAGCGGATCGATGATTTTCCTGGATACGCTCATGTCCTGCGTGCCGCCGTAGAGATAAACCCAAATCCATTTGCCGGTGCCCAACTGCCTGGCGCGGTCGCGGATAACGGTTTCCAGCGAACGGAGGACTTCGGCTTTGTCATTGCCACGAGCGAGCAGAATTTTGAGCTGCGGATCGTTGTAACGCTGCGCGGTGATGTCGCCCTCCCCGCCGAGGCGATGCCCCACGGCCCACAGATGAGGATGCGTGTGGCTGTCGACCAGACCCGGCAGCACGCGGAAGCCCTTGGCATCGATGATCTGCGTCTTGGGACCAGCCAAAGGGCGGATTTCATCGGTCGACCCCAAAGCGACAATGCGGCTGGCGCGGACGGCGATGGCTTGGACTTCGCGAAGCTGCAGGTCCATGGTGGAAACCTTGCCGTTGACCAGAATCACGTCAGGATAGGCGTTGAGTCGCTCCATGCGCGATTGCCACTCTGCAACGGTTTGCGCAGAAGCAGAGGGCGCGGTGAAAACGAAGGAAGACGAAAGCAGAAACGCGGCGATCAATTGTGCGTATTTATTCATGAGATCGACTCCTTTAATTGCATTTCACAAACCGGCGAGCGCGAGAGGCGCCCACCGAATGGAACTTTGAGCAAAATCATACGCCGGGAGTTGAGGCAACTCAAGAGGAGTTTGGGGGATGGTGATGTAGATGTAATTATTATTCTAGTTCGTCCAATAGGGGCGACCCCTATGACGACGCACAATTTTCAGGTGAGTATGGGGATGGGGTTTCGATTCTGAAATAAATTGAGATTTATGGATACGCGGACAATTGGCTAGTTTCGGCAAGCTCTGCTTGAGCGTACGACTTCAAGAAACGAAAGCCGGACTGGATTTTCTGGTGCAATTCCTGGGGGTCGTAGGGCTTGGTGAGGTAGTCATTGGCGCCGGCGTCCAGTGCCCTTCGAATATCTTTCGCCTGGGTTTTTGCCGATAACATGAGAATGTAGAGTTGAGAACGGTCGTTCTCACTTCCTTTATCCATGCGGAGCCGGTTACAGATTTCGATGCCTTCCATGCCGGGCATTTGCCAATCCAAAATGGCGAAGCGCGGAGCGTTGCTCTGGCGGAGCAGGCACAATGCCTCTAACCCATTCTCGGCGCTGACAACGTCATAACCCCATTTCTTTAGAAACAGTTCCAGGACAAAGAGCTGCGCTGGGTCATCTTCCGCCACTAGGATAGTTAGCAACGATCTTTCTGTCATTTATCAACGCTCGCAGAATCTATTCCGATCAACCTGCAAAGCTCCAATGTATATATCGGCACATTCAAGTCAAAGCAAAATAGTTTTCAACTAATAATCTTTTTGTAACAATTCCTGGGATGTGGGTCAGTTTTGTAATTTTGCACCCGACGGGGAATAGCGGGAGTTCAGACTGGAGTCAGGCATAGGCAGCCAAAATACATCATCAATCACCTCTGGGCAACCCGCAAAAAACCACCAGTAAAATAGCTGCATAGATGTATACTGTGCGTGCCAGGGTAATTACTGGATTGTCATCCTTAAGTGAACTAAACACCCCAGCTTTCTAATGAACGAAAAGCCGTGATTTCAGGGGGGAATGCCAGGAGAGAAATGTGACCAGACTGCAAGAGATCAGAATGTTGAGAATTGCCAGCTTGTTGCGGACCTGTCAGATTGAAGGGAGAACTTCCCTAGCGGTCGCAGCAATGTTCCTCGTGTCAGCCATGCTGACCGTTTCACTTCATGGACAACAAACACAGAGTGGAAGCGCGCCGACGGGAGAATCCCGGCCTGCCTCCGGAAGCACTGCCGGGCAGATCAGCCAGGATCAGCTTGCCGGACTGCCTCTAAACGGGCGCAGCTACAGCCAACTGGCGACGCTGCAAGGCGGGGTCAGCGATCCATCGGCAGCGGCAGGCTCGCGCGGTATCGGTGGAGGGGGATTGACGGTCTCCGGCGGACGCTCCACGTCGAACGTTTTTTTGCAGGACAACACGAACATCATGGACATTGACAATCAGGTGCCCCGCAGCGCCGGAGGCGTGCAACTGGGGTCGGACGCCGTGTTTCAAGTGCAGGTCTTCAGCACCAACTACAGCGCAGAATACGGAAGGGGCAGCGGAGGCGTACTGAATTCCATCAGCCGGTCGGGGACGCCGGAATTTCATGGGTCGCTGTTTGAATATTTCCGCAACAGCAACCTCGACGCGCGGAATTTCTATGATCCGGGAAAAGAGCCGCCGCCGTTCAAGCGTAACCAGTTCGGGTTCACCTTGACCGGACCCATCGTGCAGGACCGGAAGTTTTTCATGGGCAGTTTTGAAATGATGCGCGACCGGCTGTCAGAAACCGACATCAGCAATTTTCCAGATGCACAAGCGCGACTGGGAATCATCACCGATAAGGAAGGCCGCGTGCTCCGGACCGTTCCTGTGCATCCTCAAGCGAAACGATACTGGCCGCTGTACC
>MEKX01000042.1:12030-21447 GCA_001767075.1 Acidobacteria bacterium RIFCSPLOWO2_12_FULL_54_10
CGAGGCGGCGGAGTGAGCGAGAATGCCGCGCCACAGTTCCTACCCACCAACGAAAGCTACTTTACCGTTCGCGTGGATCACAAGCTGACGGATAAGGACAGCTTGTTTGTTCGGTACACCTTTGACGATGCCACCAGCCACCAATCTACACCGACGTATTTGTTCACAACACCGAATGAGACGCGGCAGCAGTATGCCACGCTGGTCGGAAGCCATATCTTCAATCCCAGTTTACTAAACGCTTTCCGATTGGCGTATACCCGTCCTGCGCAGAGAGCGACCAGCTTGTCCTATATCGACATCCCGCGCGATCTGTTTTTTGTAAAAACCGCGCCGCAGTTCGGGCAGCTCAGCATAGCGGCACTCAGCCCCATAGGGCCGTTTCAGGTCGCGCCGGAAGTCAACATCATGAACACGTTTCAAATTGCGGATGACGTAGTGATGCGCAGAGGAAACCATGGATTGAAAATGGGGTTCGAAGCACACCGCTACCGGTGGGACATCGTATCGGGCTGGCAACAGGGCGGAAGCTGGTCGTTCAACAGCCTGGAAAGCTTTCTGCAAGGCGGCCCAGACAGCACGTCATTGGATGTGGCCTTGCCGGGTTCGAACAACCGCTCAGCGTACCGGCAAACTTTGGCGGGATTCTACGTGCAGGATGCTTATAACGTGCGGCCCAATCTTCAATTTAACATGGGGCTGCGATACGAATTTTCCACACTGATTAGCGAAGATACGGGCAAAACTGCATTTATAGAAAACACCTTCCTTGATGCAACTGCCACCAAAGGTCCGTTCCTGAAGAACAATCCATCGCTCAAGAACATTTCACCGAGGCTGGGCATCACCTGGTCGCCGGGCGGCAACCGGAATACGGTGATCAGCGCGGGGGGCGGCATCTACTACGATCACATGATTGAATACATCGTGGACCAGAGGAAAAGCACGGTGCCATTTTATAAGGTGGCCATCAAGCCGAATTTCGATGCCACGACGCTGTTCCCCGATGCCGTAAGAGCCGCGCAGGGAACGCCGCTGCTCGCGCAGATATTGGATTATGCGAATTTCAAAAGCCCCACTGTGCTGCGATACAACTTTTCAATACAGCATCTGGTCGCCGGAGGATGGCGAATGCAGGCGGCCTACGTAGGAGCGCGTGGCAACCATCTTTACAGAGGCTTTGAGACAAACCAGTTCCCGCTGCCCGTACAGCGGGCCGACGGAACATTGTTTTTCGCACCGTACTGCGTGCCGGGGAAATTGCCATCGGGCGGCTTGCCCGGATGCGATCAGAACCCGCCACCGGATGACAACCGCATCAACAAAAACTTCGGCAGCATCCGAACCATCGGCACAGACGCACAGTCGTTTTATAACTCGCTGCAACTGGCCGCGAGCAAAGCCGTGGGCCAGAACTTTTCCGTGCAGGTGAGCTATACATTCAGCAAGTCGATTGATGATGCTTCCAGCCAGTTTTCCGAAGGCGGATCGTCGAGCCAGTTCGGTCTGCTCCGAACGAATGACCGCAGCCTTTCGGATTTCAACATCCGCCATCGAATGACAACGAATTATTTTTACAGCCTGCCCTTCGGGCCCGGCCAGAGATGGAGCAACTCCGGCATCGCAGCCGGATTATTGGGCGGCTGGCGAATTGGGGGAATCCTGACCATGCGCAGCGGTGTTCCTTACTCGCCCCAGATTCGCGTAGGCCGGCCTGGCTATCTGTTCGCTGCCGGGCGGCCGAACCTCATCCCCGGCGGCAAAAACAATGCGACTGACGGAGTCAGCATTGGATGCAAGAATATCGATGGACAAACAACTTTCGTGGAGGCTGGCAAAGAGCTGGGCGGGCCGGAATTGTACTATGACCCGTGCATGTACAGCGTCCCTGAAGCAGGCACGATGGGCAACGCAGGGCGGAATACGATTATTGCCGCGAGCGTATTCAATACCGATATTTCCATCCAGCGAGATTTCCTTTTGGACAGCAAGAGGAGATTGCAGTTCCGGGCGGAGGTTTTCAATTTCCTCAACCATACCAGCTTTAACAGCAATCAGGGTGGATCGACCATTCTGTTTACGGGATCGACCGGACGGCGGAATACGCAGGCGGGCGTTCTGACGCAAACCGCCACTACCGCACGACAAATACAGTTTGCGTTGCGGCTATCGTTTTGAGCTAAACCGCTAAAAGCGCGAGGCGGCATGGCGCATATTTTTATCCCCAAGAGATGGCGGAGGATTCCGGAACGAGAAGCCACGCCGGAACAGGTCTACTGGAATCGCAGAAAATTTCTGGCGGCGGCGGGTGCAACCGCTGCGTTTGAATTGCTTCCCTGGCCTCTAAAGGGCGCTGCCGAGCCGCTCGCGCAGCGGAACCAAAAGTACAAGCTGGAACGACCGGTCACAGCCGAAGAGTCCGTGACGTCGTACAACAATTTTATTGAATTTTCGGATCAGAAGGATGCGGTGGGGCAGCTCGCGAGCGGATTCAAGACCGACCCGTGGACCATTACCGTTTTTGGTTTGGTCGGCAAGCCGCAGACGCTGGACGTCAAGCAACTGATTCGCAAAATGCCGATGGAGGAGCGGCTGTATCGGCATCGCTGCGTGGAGGGATGGGCGATGGCTGTGCCGTGGACGGGATTCCCGCTGGCGGAATTGATCAAGAGCGTTCAGCCGAAAGCGTCAGCGCGTTTTGTGCGATTTCGTAGTTTTTATCGACCGGACGAAGCGCCCGGGCAGAGGAAACTGACGTCGTATCCGTGGCCATTTAATGACAGCCTGACTCTGGCGGAAGCCACGAACGAACTAGCGTTCCTGGTAACGGGGATGTACGGGCATGAACTGGCGATACAGAACGGCGCGCCGATGCGGCTGGTGGCGCCCTGGAAATACGGGTTCAAGAGCGTCAAGTCCATTGTAGGGATAGAATTTTTGGAATCACTGCCGACAAAGAACCTGACGTATTGGCACGACGTGGTCAGCCATGAACATGACTTCTCTGCCAACGTGGACCCGGAAGAGGTGCATCCGCGGTGGTCGCAGAAAACGGAGAAAGTGCTGGGAACCTGGCAGGTGCGGCCAACGCAACTCTACAACGGCTATGGCGAGTTCGTGGCGCACCTGTATGCGAAGCGGTAGGGAGAATAAAGAATATTTCGAATATCGACTTTAACCCATAACAGCCTACATGCATCCAGTTTTCGACGGCGGATAGGTAAACATAACGCCGTTACTCGGGAGTGATTGCCACGGGAACGATCTTGCACTGCGCACTGCCGTAACACCATTACGATCTGCTCCGGTTTGTACTTCTCCATCGCCATATCCAAATACCCACCTTCAATGAGATTCCCTCTCCCTTCGGGTGGTTCCAAAATCGCCGATCAGGTTTCACCTAAAATGCTTACTGGCAAAGAAATTCAAAAGTGGTTTTGTAATCAGTAGGAGAGGATAATGCCTTACTGGCCTCGGCTGCTTCCGAGCTCCCCAGTGCACCCGCCACGCGTCCGGCGGCTCTGGTAGCCGCGGTGACGTCTTCATCATATTGACCTTGATAGACGGTTTCCTGCTTGAGAAACACTACAGTCTTGTCTCGGCGTTCGCAATACTCCTGTGCCTCGTTGTCGGCCCTGAAAATCGACCTGGAGCGGTCGGCGGCATAACCGATCGTTATTAGGGTCTGCTCGGGCGTATACATGACGTTTAGATGCCGCGGTCCACATGCCGTCATACCCAGACCAAGAATACCCAGCAAGAGAGCGACGCCTGCGGATGTAGGACTCAATCCCATCAGCCCCCATCCCGCTAACAAACGTTCTCCATGGACCGGCACTGTAACCCTTGTGAGCCCCGCGCACCCTCCCTCAACTGTCTCAAAGTTCTGGCCCGTGCGTATCATCAGAACCCCCTTGGTATCCTGCCTGTTCATCTGGATCGATCCGCTCGTAAATTACCCGACCGAATTTTTGTACCAATCGTCGTGAGACAGTTTACATCACAACCTGGGGCTGTGAAACCGGGGCCAAACAGACTCAGTTACAGATGAATCACCGCTATTGGACGCCATGAATTCGTTTGCGCAGGTGTTCGGAGGCAGCTCTACAACGGATATGGCGAGTTCGTGGCGCAGATGTATGCGAAGCGGTAGGGAGAATCGGTTGGGCGGGAAATAACAAATCATGTAGTGAAGCGAATGCCAGTCCCGGCGAATTCCTTCCGCAAATCCAGAACTGGCATCCGGCGAACGCAGCAATTACCAGCGCGATGCGGGGCCGCCGAGTGTGGCCTGTGCGCCGACGGGTTGTGTGCCGAGTTCTCGTGCGAGCGATGGCGCCAGGTGAATGGTTTTGCCACCGACCACGGTCATCAGGACGTGGGTTTTGCCGATGTCGTCCACGGGAACGGCCAGATATTCGCGATCCAGAACCAGGAAGTCCGCGAACTTGCCGGGTTCGAGCGAACCCAGGAGATTTTCTCGCAGGACGTACCGTGCGGGCCAGCGGGCAGCGGCTTTTAAGGCGACCTCGCGGGAAATGGCCTCGGTGGGAGCGTAAATCTTACCGTCCCACGCCTTGCGGTTAATCATGGGAAGTATGCAGCACTCGAAAACGGAGAGGTCCGTGGTGCCTATAGCGCGGTCGATTTCAAAGCTGTTATAAACGCCGCCCTCGGTGAGCGATTTCTTGGGCACAACCCAGCCCACGCCTTTTTCGCCGAAATATTTGAGCGCCTCCGAAGAGGTATCCCAAATTTCAAATGCGTTGCCGCCGGTCATCATGCCGAGCTGCTTGATGCGGGGAATCTGGTCCGGGCGCGGGTGCAGCCCGTTGTGGTCGAAGGTGTGGCGCTTGGCGCGGATTTGATCCATGGAGAAACCGGCATCCTTGCTGGCAACTTCAATCAGATTCATGAGGTTGTCTACGTCTTTATCGAAAGAATAGTGCTGCGTGGCGACGCGGCCTCCGGCCTTGATGTACCGGTAGGCGATGCTGTTGGGGTCCGGCTTGCAGTGATCCGGGTCGCTGGAGGTCGTCATGTACCTGCCCTGAAGCTCCTGGCGCAACTGCGGGTCGACAATTTCCAAACTGCTGCCACCGCACCCGGCGGTGCCTTCGCCCTTGACCCGCGCACCAGCCGGCCAGCCGCCTCCGTTCCAGAGATAATCGGAACCTTTGTTCAGTTGACCTACCAAATTGGCCAGGAAATAGTCATCTTTGTAGAAGTAATCTGGCCGCCAATTCCAGGCCCACATCATGCGGATGGGCATTTGGCCGTGAGCATCCAGATCGCTGTAAGTCATCAGGCAACGCGGATTGTAGCAGGCCGAACCCATAACGGTGATGCCGTAGGCCGCCCACCACTCCAGTCCCAGTCGGTATGCTTCGCGAAGCTGCGGGTAGTAATCTTTGAACAGCAGATCAGGAACGGCCCAGCGATGGCCAGCACCGAGTCCGGTCTGTTCGTTGACGATGGCCCTGCCGCCGCGGTCAGCCATCATGTCATTATAGAAACTGAGGCCTTTGAGAATGTCGGTGGCCTTCTGGTTAAGCAGAGTGGCGACGAAGATGTCGCGCACAATCACGGGATTGTTTGGCGCGGCCACATCCAACGACTGCTTGGTGATGCGCTTGCCATCAACGACAGTTGGATAGCGGCCGAGCAGCCCGAGCGTGGAGTTGCCGCCGACGCTGTGCTCATATTTGCGCCCGGAAGTAACAATTAGATAAATCCACTGGCCCGGCTTGGCGCGACTCACGGCCTTTTCCAGAGCGGGGTAGAATTCCTGTACGGTTTTGTCAGGCCCGCCCTCAAAGACGTGGTAAACGATTTCATTGTTCGCGAGAACTTTCTTGAGGATCGGTTCCACCAGCAGGTCCCAATCCATGGGGTGCTCGTGCGTGCTGCCCATGCCGGGGATGACGGTGCGGCCCTTGAGGTCCACCATCTGCGTATTCGCACCGGCCATGGCGCGGATTTGAGCGTTGGTCCCTACATGCAGAATTTTGCCGTCGCGAACGTGCATCGCTTCGGCCACGGTTCCGATGTTGGAAGTAAAGCTGTCGTTATCGACCGTGATGATCTTTGCGTTGAAATAAATCTGATCTCCGGGTTGCTGGGCCAGCAGGGAGCTGGCAGACACAAACATTGCAGCAAGAAGGAGAGAACGGATCAAGGTTTTGTAACTAATCATGATTTTATGCTCCTTTAAGTTCGATAAGACCGAATTTGACAAACTTAGGAATACAGTGAATCGGGCAGACTGGCTGCCCAGGTTCGTCGGTGGTTTAGAAGCTTGATTCGCCAATGCTGCTGGAACGATTTACCATTGCGCTCCAGGAGCACCGGACAGGGTGACCATCGCTCCAGAGGGCTGCAAGCCTGCATCGCGGGCCAGAGACGGTGTGAGGTGAATCACCCTTCCCCCGACCACAGTCATCAAGACCCTGGTCTTCTGGAAATCCTCGAGAGAGGAGGTCAAGTAATCCCGGTCGAGAACGAGGAAGTCGGCCCATTTACCCGGTTCGAGCGATCCCCACTGATTTTCCTTCAAGGAGAATTCCGCTCCCCGGTATGTGGCAACTTTGAGGGTGGTAGCGCGATCTATGGCTTGGTCCATACCATAGGTCTTTCCGTCCCAACTCTTGCGATTCTGGAACCATGTCAGGCCGTCGAAAAGGGTAAAATTGGTGCTTCCCAGGGCGCGGTCCATCTCAAAGGTGTTAATCAAGCCCGCGTCGTTGAGACGCTTCTTGGGGACCACCCAGCCGACGGCTCTTTCTCCAAATGTTTCAAACACCGCGGGAGCCGCCTGGTAAATCTCGAAGGCGTTGCCATCCAGAGCCATGTTGAGTTTCTTCAGCCGGTCCACTTGATCCGGCCTGGGAAACATGCCGCTGTGGTCGACGGTGTGCCGCTTGGCGCGGATTTCTGCTTCCGTAATGCCGGCGTCGCGGCTGGCGCGCTCAATGATATCCATGACATTGTCGACATCCTTATCCCCGCCATGATGGGCACCCGCATAGCGATTCCCGGACTTGATCCATTCATAGAGCAGGTCCGCCGCTCGGTCTCCGGGATCGTAAGTGCAATTATCGAGGCTGCCAGCGCCTCCCTCCATCAGTGGAACGGGTCCGGTGGGTTTGAGCGTGGTGCACCGTGAACCGGCCCCAGTTCTTCCGCCTGCAAACCAGAAATAATCAGTACCCTGGCCGAGACGGTTGGCGCTGTCGTAGAGCCAGTATTTGTCGGGGTAGAAGTAGCCGGCACGCCAATTCCAAGTCCAGGCCACCCGCATCGCCATCTGCCCCCGGCGGTCCATATCGCCGTAAACCTGGTGCGTGCGGGGATTGTAGGCGTTCGAAGAATAACCCACCAAGCCGTAGCCGGCCCACCACTCGTGGCCAAGGCGAATGATCTCCTTCAATTCCGGATAGAAATTCTGCATCGTGACATCTGGAAAAGCCCAGCGCATTTGGTTTGCCCCGCCGATTCCGTCTATATCTTTGATGGGGTTCACATCGGATTCCGGAAAAATCTTGCGGCTTTCATCCAGCGCATTTTGGTTGAAAATCATGTCCGTGAAAACGTCGCGGATCAGGATGGGGTTGTTCGGCGCCGCCACATCCAGCATCTGCTTGGAGATTCTTTTTTCGAGGATCACGTTGTAGACCTTGGGGTCCATTCCGCCACGTCCCATGCCGATATTCCCGCCGGGAGACCACTCATAATTTTTTCCAAAAGTCAGGACGAAATAAATCCATTGGCCCGGCTTTGCCTTCTGGAGCGCCTCAGTGAGGGCACGCGGGAAAGCCTGAATGTTTTCCTCCGGGCTTCCCTCCAGGAATCGGACGATAATCTTCTGGTCATTTCCTAAAACAGCCTTTACAGGCCACGGCTCCACCGAGTTCCAGTCGTAAGGGTGTTCGTGCGTGAGGATAAACCCAGGAATAATCGTCTTGCCTTTGAGGTCGATGACCTTGGTGGCAGGACCAGCCATGGGCCGGATCTGGTCATTGGTTCCGACGTGCAGGATTTTGCCGTCACGGATGTGCATCGCCTGAGCCACTGTGCCTATGTTGGATGTATAGCTATGGTCATCCCCGGTGATGATCTTGCCATTGAACAGAACCATTTCGGGCGATTGATAGTTTTGAGCCCAAACTGTTGCCGTCAGGCTGAGCACGAAAAGCAGGACATAAAGAAATGACGTCTTTTTTATCATGCGGATACCTCCTGTGTGAAAAACGAATCTTGGGCATGCCGACGAGAAAGGGTATGCGAGAGAACTTAGTTCATGAAGCTGTCCGGTCAGCGTGCGCCGAGCGCTCCTATTTCGCTGGGGCATAGCAATAGGGTTTTCCATTATGGCCCTGCTGCTGGAAACAATGTACACCCGATTGCATGAATTGGAGCGAGATTTTTCGTTGCAGGTAAGGGAGAACAACAAGGAAAACATGCAAGTAGGGAATGTCCATTAGAATAGTTTTGATGCCGCCAACTGACTGAACTGCAATCCTAATCGAACGACAGGGCTCTTTATTATGAAATGAAGGGGGTTCGCAACCATTGCCACTAGATCCTAATTCATGACATGGGTGCGCCCCCGGCGCATTCTTATGGAGATGGAACAAATGAGGAACTACAAGATTAAATACTTCCGTGAAATACAGAACCCAAGACCCATGTGTTGGGTGATTCTTACCATGATGTGCGCAGAAATCCGCATTCACTTCCCATTCTGATTATTACATGCGCTTTAACCATATCAATCTGCGGCAATTGTACTTATTGATATCTAAGGGTGTTTGGTCTATGAATTGCGGGACCTATGGATATCTTCATAAGGACCGTAGTTCAAAGAACAGTCAAACGGGGTGCCAAACAACGGTTAGGGAAGTCTTGGCGAAGTGAGATCGAGCCGACAGAGTGCATAACATGGAATGCTGCTTTCATCGAAACTTGTAACGGTTTTACTGCAATTTCCGTCACATCAAATTCTCCGCACGAAGACGGAGGCGCACCGTTGCAATCGGAAATCATCTTTTAGGAGGGTAGGAATGACAAAGCGAAAAACGCTCCGAATTTATGGCTTAGTTTTTCTATGGCTGATGGGAATGGGACAGACCAGCGCTTCTGCTTTCCAACTGGAGCAACGTCCAGCGGAAGACTACATCGAGAGGATGGAGCGGCCCACCCGGGTCGTGAAGGTTAACGAGGTCATTGAGAAGCTGCGACTCAAGCCGGGAGATATCGTGGCCGACATTGGTTCCGGCAGCGGGACATTCTCCATCCCGATGGCGAAAGCGATCGCCCCCAACGGGATTCTGTATGCCGTTGACATTGACCAAAAGATGCTCGATTATGTCGCCGAAAAGGCGAAGAAGGAAGGGGTCACCAACCTCCGCACCGTGC
>MEKX01000043.1 GCA_001767075.1 Acidobacteria bacterium RIFCSPLOWO2_12_FULL_54_10
CCTTCGACTTCTTCTCCGGCTAAGTAGGGCTTGGGCCGTCCGCGCACCAGCAAAAGAACGCCCCACGCTGCCAGCACCACGCAGATGCAGATGAGAATGTACCTAATGATCAGCCGCTTCCGATGCGTCAAGGGCTTCCCGATCATGAGAATTAGTCAATCACCCAGCGACTGGACGCCGCGGTTTGCTTCGACTCGGAGATTTCGATAATTCGGGTGTCAGAAGCCGTCTCGGTGACCGGGGAGGTCAAGCCTGCTTCTTCGCCGAACATAAAGTTCAACAGATATTGATCAATCTTCCGGTACAACAGACGCGCCCGAAGGTGCAGGGTTTCGCTGCCATGCGGTGGTGCGGTCAGCGGAAAAGTGATTTGCTGGGCCTTTGCCCGGTGCTGTCCCGGCGGCTTCACCGGGATCTGGAAACTGAACTCGGCGGTGTCGGAGAATCCGGGAAATAAAGCGCGGCGATGGCGCACCCCAACCATTTCCCAAAGGTTGTGACGGTCAATCAGATTCCCTTGCTGATCCACTGGCTCCGTTTTGAACATGAAAGTGCCCGGCTGGATGAAGCCTTTGGAATCCACTGTACCCGTCGTGTAAAGCACATTCCCCTGCTGATCCATAGCAACCAGTTCCAGCCAGGACTGGATGATGTCCAACGGCCCAGTGGGAAAATCGTGTCCCACCTTGTTGGAGGTGATAATGACTTTTACCTCCAATTTCTCGCCCGGCTTCGCCCGCGCGGGAACAATCATTTCCAGACCTACCGCAGGGCCGGTTTGCCACTTATGTGCAATTTCTGGCACTTCCTGTTTCCCCTGGAGCCACTTTTCGGTTAGTTTCACCTGCTCCTCCCAGCCGGGCAACTTCAGCAACGCGGGGATGAACTGGTTGGCGCCAATGAAACGGTGGTTGCGGTGCTTGCCGTCGTCCACCGTGCGGTTGTAGTCCTGCTCGTCGCCTCGGGCGGGGTCTTCCGAAGCCACGAGCCGCATATGGCACTCGCGGCATTCGATCGTTTTCTGCGGCTCACCGGGATGGTTCCAGCGGCTTTCTTTCCAGTTGTCATACTGGTTCTGGAGTTGCACCCATCCCACATTGTTTATTTGCTTGTCAATGAATTGCTTGTGGCAGGAGGCACAGTACTCCGGCGTCTTGAAGAGCCGCTTGCTGAGGCCGTTTACATGCGGGCGCGGATAGGAGCGAATCAGAAAATCTCTGAGGAAGCGCTTCGTCTCGCTTTGCTTTTCATCAAACTCGATCTCGAACATGTAGCGGGGAGGCTCGGCGATCACGAAGTTGGCGTTCCCTTTTACATCCACCTGGCGGACGGAATGGCAGACCAGACACGAGACGCCTTCCTGGTATCCTTTCACCGGAGACAGATCCTCCACGGCGGTAAACAGGTTCTTGGCCCCCGCGAAAAGGGAAATCGGGTCGTGGCATCCTCCGCAGTAGCGCGTGGTTTCCGGACCATTCTGCTGCGCCATGTTCGCCTGGATCTTTTGGAAGGACGGATCCATGGCCGCGTAACGGTGCGCGCTGGCTTCCCATTCTTTCACGATCTCCTCGTGGCAGCCGGCCGTCCCGCAGGACTGCGAACCGGAAAGCAATCGGACATCCATGGCCTGCCCGCTGGCTGTCCTCGCCAGGCTGGGCTCGAACGGCCGGTCTTTCCCGTACTTGTAGCTGTAATCGTCGGGAAGCTCGTTGTGGAGCAATGGAGCCCGGTAGGCGTACGCCAAGAGCACAACCAGCACCACACTCCCTAAAGTCACAGCCAGCACGCCTCTGCCAAAATGACCCGCCGCTTCCGGAACCAGCGACGTGTCGCCAGCCTCTCTTGCTTTCCGGTCGCGAAGCGCAATCAGAAGAATGTGAATCAGCACGAACGTGAGAATTGCAAAGGTGGTTACGATATGAACCGTGTCCCAGCCGTAGCTGATGCGGGTTCCTACGGCCGCCTGGAACGTGAGCACGATCCCCGAGATAGCACACACGAAAAGGACGGCGAGGCCGATATAACCCAGGATGAGAATGTGACTGAGGGGCCTGCGCCAATAGCGCAAGACGTGCCGCGCCAGATACCAGGCACAGGGGATGAGGAACGCCCATCCGAGAACGGTGTGCAGCAGAACATTGACCTGATTCGCGACACTGAATGGCGCCAGCAGGATGCACAGGCCGCTCAAGCTCAGAAACCCAAGGCCCCCGCCGGCCAGGATGGAAAGCCAGGAGCGCCATCCCTGGATGCGTGCGAGTTGCCGAACCTGGCTCCAGCGGTCCGAATTGCTATGCGAAAAATCCTCTTCCGCCATTTTGCCCTGACCTCCGCCAGCCGTTCCTTCTCATTCCGTCAGAAAAATCATGCTCACAGTCCTGGCTCTTCCTGAGCCGCCCAATCCGTATCGTAGACTGACCATTCGCCTTCCTCGACTTCGACTTCGCGGACCAGCCGGCGTCCCCTCGACAAAACGAACCAGGTAAGAGGCAATACGCCTCCAAAGAGGAACACCGCCCCTCCGATCGAGCGGAGGTACGTCAAGGTCTGAAACACGGGTCCCGTGATGATCTCCTGGGACCGGGCATGCCAGAGCCCGTCCCTGACAACGACCGAGAGCTGGTAGAGTCCTACCGGAAACAGATCGAGGAACATCATCATCGCCAATCCGCCGTTCAGGGACCAAAAAGCTGTTCGAATCAGCTTCGGGTTCCAGCTGGATCTCTGGAACAAATGCTGGCAGCAAAACAGCAGTCCGGCCAGCGCCACGTTTCCTTTTACCCCGAACATGGCGGCGTGAGCATGATTGCCAGTGAGGTAGGTGGCATGCTCGAAGTAGTTGACGATGGGAAGGTTGATCAACGAGCCAAATACTCCCGCTCCAAAAATATTCCAGAAATTGACGGCAAGGATAAACAGCCAGACACCTTCCATCACGAATGTCTGTTTTCCCTGGAGCAGGGATTCGTTGGCCCGGGCCTGTTCCTGCCGCATCCGCCACGCATCCAGGGTAATCAAGAGCAGGGGCAACACCTGAAGGGTAGAGAAGACGCTTCCCAGCGCGATGATCCCGGTGGGTTTGCCGATCCAGTAGAAGTTGTGGGAAATGCCGATCAGCGCGGTGACCAGAAAGAGCATCACGGCAAGAAAAATAACCCGTTCCGCCATCGGGCGGGAGAGCAGACCCAACTGAACCAGCATGTACCCGATCACGACGGTTGTGAACACCTCGAACGTTACCTCAACCCACATATGTACGACCATCCAGCGCCAGTAGTCCGAGATGGCAAAATTCGCCGTGGGGGTCACGAAAAGTCCGAAGAACAAGAACGCAACCATTACCCCGCTGCCGTAAAGAAGCCACGCGGGAACGGACCATATATTGTTCTTCTTGAGCCACGGCTTCACGGCGCGGTAAATGATTGCAATCCAGAGGACGAACCCGCCCAACAGGAGAATCTGCCAGAACCGGCCGAGCTCCATGAACTCCCAGCCTTGGCTCCCAAACCAGTACGCCAGCCCGTCGCTCAGGTATCCCATCTGTCCGAGATAAATTCCTCCCAGCACCCCTGCGCCCACGGCGACACACAGAACAAATAGCAGGTTGATCAAGAACCTCTGCCCCCTGGGGACTCTCGAAAGCCCGGGCAGGAAAAAGATGGTGTAACCGATCCAGCACAGAAAGAACCAGAATATTTGCAGCATAATATGCCAGCTGCGAGCAACGGTGATGGGGATGACGCTGGATAGAGAAATTCCAAACCGTTGCTCCGGACGGACGAAATCGTTTGCGCTGATCGCGCCGGCCAGGACCTGACACAGGAACAGGACGATGGCGAAGGCGAAAAATTTATACGTGGCCCTCTGGGTGGGACGAACGTATTCGCGTCCTTTTTCCAGGTCTACCGTGGTAAGCGCCATCCCGCTGGTCCCATTGAACGGATCACCGGGCAGGGTTTTCATTTGACCGTACACGTACAGGACCACTCCAATACCCAGGAACAGTGCGAGAATCGAAAGAACGCTCCAGAGAATGGTCGCGGAAGTAGGGGTGTTACCGGCTGCCGGATCATACGGCCAGTTGTGTGTATAACTATAGTCCTGACCCGGCCGGTTCGCCGCCGAAAGCCAGCCTCCCCAAAAGAAAAAGGCTGTCAATGCCCGGAGATCTTCTGGGCGGGAGATATATCCAGTGGGATGAAATGCTTCTGGATATTCGGGATCCGTAAACATCCGCGTGTAATGATCGTTCAACTCACGGTAGGCGTGAATCTGGGCGTTGTTCATGCGAATATGGCCGCCTTCCTCTGCGTATCCGTTCGCATGGAGCTCTCGTTGTACCCTCGCCGCGATCGCATCCTTGTCGTATTGGGTTAGAGGACGATCCTTCACCTCCTGTTCATAGAAGGACTGCATGGATACAGCCGTTCGGTGCAAAGCATCGGCAGTGAAATCCGGCCCGCGTTCCGCTCCGTCGCCCAGGAAGGAGCCATAACTCATCAGGCCCCTGAGGTGAAACACTTCCTTTCCACGGTTGATTTGGGGAAGGGGAATCACGGTTTCCCCCGTGGATGACACGAAATCGGACAGCGGGGGAGCCCCCGTATAAGTCGCGACGCCAAGATAAACTAACCCGGTGACGCTAATCCCGGCGACGATCAGGAAATGCGCCCACCAATATTTTTTGATCAGCAGTATTCGCGCGAAGTTCTTGGAGTTCGAGTTGTTGTTGGCGATTGAAGTCATTCGCGGCTCATCGACAAATCAAATTATGCCTTCCACCTGCCGACACCTCGGTCTCCTTCCATGGCAACCCATCGCATGTGAATGGCGTCGTTTGCACACTCGGCGATGCAGTGATCTTCGCTCCCGCAGGTATCCGGGTGCGAAAGCACCGCCACCCCGCTCAACAGGTCCAGGCTCCCCGGGGTACAGACTCCCACGCACAGCGCGCAGCCCGTGCAGCGTTCCTCGTCAACTACGGGGATCCACTTATACTTCACCCTCCGTGGCTGCCCGTTCCTGCGCCCGGGGTCGGTTTCAACCGCTGCGGTTAGGCGGTCATCCATAGATTCGAGGTCCGGTCGAACACCTTGCATACCCGATTGCTCCGGCAGGCGATTTATGCCGCGAAAAAGCTGGCGTGAAAACCAGGATGCAGCCGGTGCCGCAACGGCAGGCGAGCGATCGGCCCCCGCTTCAGATCGAATGCATCAAATAGCAGAAAGGCAGCCTCATCCTTGAGGGCGTTGAGGTGCTCCACAATCACCAAGCCTTGCCCTCGATCCTTCGGATTGGCCAGGTAAACCGGCTCGCCGCTCAGGTATTCGCCACGCGCCGTTTGATAAATGTCCGATACGCCTCCAGCCTGCCACGAGCCATGCGCGAGTTGATCGGAGAATTTTCGTCCCCGGTTACCGCTGGCCGACATGCCCAGCAGCCAAAAATCGTTGTAACTCCGGGTCAAAAGATTCATATCAATGGAAGTCAGGTCCGGCGTCAGGTCGTAGTCCATGGGGAGTCGTTCCACCAGCTTCCTGGATTCCAGGTCAATCCGGTACCGTACTGGGCGGGAGCGGCCGACCGTAGTGAACAGTTCGGGGACCGGTTGATATTGCTCATACACCGGCGCCTCCGACTCCATGATGTCCAGGGTAAGCAACCGTTCCTCTTCGTAACTATTGATCGTATGCAGGCAATGGCCGGCTCCTGCGGGCACCGCAAAGGCCGCTTCCGTTTTTGGATCCCGCGGCGCGACAAAGATTCGGCTGCCTCGTTCGGGTTCCCAGCAGAGCGCGTCCATGACGGAGACTCCGTCGTTCAAGAAGCGGCCGAAGTCCATGAACAACGGGCTTAGGTAGAAAACAGCATGCCGGGAAGTAATCGCAAAATCATGATTGGCATGCGGCCACTCGACCGGATGGCGGGACCGTCGGAGCAGGGTCGCCGTCCTGTCAAATTCATAGATATTTAAGACCGGCTTGTGGGGGGAATAGGAGACGCCGAAGTTGACCAGATGCCCGTTGGCGGGATCGATTTTGGCGTGGGCCGCAAAGGGGCTGACCTCATTCAGCTTCCCGTGAAAGTCGAACTCGCCGCGGGTTTCCAGCGTCACCGGGTCCAAGGCGACCGGAAGGGCCTGCTCGCAGACCGCCAGAACGGTGTCGCCGAAGCGAACTGCGCCGAGGTTGCTCGGAGACGCCAGCTTCAGGTTTCGCTGCAAACGGTCGCCGGGGAAGGCTGTGCCAAAGGCGCGAAAGAGAAAGGCGCCGGCGGCTTCTTCTTCCTTGAATTTCTGCGTCTGGACGAACCGGCTGGTGTAGCGGACCCCCTGGTCGGAAAAGTGGAGCGAGCTGACCATCCCATCGCCGTCGAGCCAATTCTGATAGCGACGGCCATTGCGCTCGAACCGCGCCGGACCATTGACGTAATAGAAGCCGCGGAGCCACTCGGGAACGCGGCCGGTGATTCCCGTGATCTCGTACGTTCCTTCCACCGCATCGAACAGGAAACACCGTTCGAGGCCGGGCGCGAGGTCCTGCATTGTGGTTTCTTTCAGCATTGTTTAAGCTCCTGCCGGCCAGACGGTCGGTTGAAACGGCGGCGTGAGACCCGCGATCCCTTCCGGTTCGGCTTTGCGACAGCGAATCGCCTCGTAAGTCAAACCCGCAGCGGTGGACAGAGGGACCTGGACTACCTCGCCGCCGTAGGAAGGTAGTGCTGCACGATACCCACTGCCTCGTTCACGTTTCGGATCTTGCCGAATTCCTCCTCCGGGATATGAATCTTGTACTTCTTGTCCACCATGACGAGCATTTCGATCGTCATGAGGGAGTCAATTCCCAAATCCTCGGCAAAGAGCGCCGTGTCGGAAATCTCCTCCGGACTGCGCTCCGTGATCTCCGCGACCAATTCCTTGACCTTCTGTCGAATCTCATCCGCGGTTGCTTGTTTCTGTGCCATCGTCATTTGGTTCACCTGTTTTCCTTATTTGCCAACTTCTGGAGGAAGGGTTCTTGGAGCATTTTGAAAACCTCTGGCCCGCCTCCTCATTTTCCTGAGGCACCCACCGAGGACCATGTATGCCTATGAGACGACTTGTAAAGGCGCCGTTTGGAACTGACTGAGCACGGCCGGATCGAACGGCCAGGGGTACGGTTCCGTCCGGTCCGATAGAGAGGCCCAGCGCGAACGCCATCCCTCCGGGTCAAACTGGATCTGACTCAAGTCAATGCTTTCGACAAAGGCGCGGCTGGTCAACAGCCGCCCGTCATTCAGAACGCGGGAGGCCATGTACGCCACGATAAAGCGAGCCAACTGCTTGAGATTCTCATGGTGAGCATCCAAAATGCTCAAGGCCTCCTCCGGGGAGACTCCCACACGGTAGAAAAGAGTCTCCGCGTTCCGCACCGGGGCAATCTGGGTGAAATCAAATAACGTTGGGCCGGACGGGGGCCTGCCCTGGAGCTTCTTCCACTGATAGAAGTCGCTGAGACAGGGTTGCAACTTTTCATTAATTGGGCCGAGCCGGGCAAACTTGATGAAAAATGGGAGGATAAAATCCGGGTTCGTGAAGAGATTGTTGATGAAGGGGAAGACGTAGAAGGTAAAATATATCGTCAGTTCCCAGGCGTACTTCAGGATGAAAGCTTCCTGGTCTCCCAGCACGTTGTAGCTCACCACGTAGCCCGGGATAAGCGCCTGGACGGCCGCACGCAGTAGGGTCTCATACAAAGGGACTTTCTGGGCGAGCCGGCTGTCGTCCTTCGTCAGAATTAAGTCGGCAATCAGCGAATCGTGAAGGGAAATTACGTCGGCGCCGGGGCTGTACAAGGGGTCGGGAAATCGTCCCGCTTCTCCGGCGATGGCCCACTTGGAGGTGCTCAGAATCTGGGCGCAGTCATAGGAATATTCGGGGAAGAAGCCGTGGTCCAGGATTTTGCGATGGGGAAGATCGCGGGCAAACAGGGGAAACTCCCTGCAAACCCAATCCCGGAGCTTCTCAGCGGTTGAGACCTGCGTGGCCGGGAACAAGGCGGTGTCATATACCACGCCGAGGCTGGTTTTCCCTTGCAGCGGAATGACCCAGAACCAAAACCCTTCGCCCACAAAGTGATTGGTCGCCAGCCAGACGGGGAAGTGGCCGGTTATGGCGCGGTCTTTTCTCAAACGGTTCTCGCGGGGCGAAAGGTCAGTGAGCTTTTCGATGTTGACCAGTCCGTCAACCCACAGCCAGGAGGAGCCGTGGTGAATCGGGCTTGGCCGCATCAGGTTCAATCGGCGCGCCAGATATCTGCCGCGGCCGGAGGTATCCACCACCCACTCGGCCGTCACAGAGGCTTTCGTTCCGTTGGACCG
The DNA here is from genome assembly GCA_001767075.1 of Acidobacteria bacterium RIFCSPLOWO2_12_FULL_54_10. GTDB lineage: Bacteria > Acidobacteriota > Terriglobia > 2-12-FULL-54-10 > 2-12-FULL-54-10 > 2-12-FULL-54-10. Next base: position 8,359 of record MEKX01000043.1, read on the forward strand.
GAATTCGATGGAATGCGGTCCACGGTCCGAGAGCGAAACCTCCAGGTCCCGGATGGCCGTCAGAAGGGTGCAGTTCGGATTGGCAGTGTTCAGCCGGAGCAGTTCGGCTTCCAGCGTGTTGCGGTTCACCTGATAGCCGGCGATGTTGGAAGGGGTCTTGATATAGCACGCGCTGTAATCCTCGTACGAGCGGTTGCTCTGATCGGTGCTCTTCCAGTAGAAGCGCAGGTTGTATTTCAGAAAATGCTCTCGCAGTAAGTATTCCTCCAGGTCCAACACCTTGGACATGTAGAATCCGGCGATCTGAACGGTTGATTCCCCGAGCTTTTGCCGGGGTCCAGGGAGTTCTGGGGCGGAATCCAACAAGAGAATTTTCTTATCTGAGTAAAGTAACAGTTGTCGGGCTAAGAAAAGACCTGCCTGTCCTGCGCCGACGATGGCAACGTCATAATGCTGGGGACTTGTCATAGCGCTTCTGAATCCTCCTTCCTCTCTGTTTCCGGTCCAGTCCAATCCTTTATCCGAACTTGCCCGCCGAACCAAGTCTAAGGGGGAGCTTCAGTCTAGGAGGTTGGTCAAAATGGGGTCAATAATCCGAATGGCTCAATTTACAGATGTAGTCCAAATCGACCAGGACATTGGGCCTTCGCTGTCGAGCTTGGATCTGGGAATATGATGGGCTACGGATTGGGGGGGGCTAGACCAGACGCCGATGGAACGCCAGAGCAATCGCTTCTACGCGGCTGTGAACCTGCAATTTCTTCAAGATATTTTGAACATGATTCTTAACGGTGATGGGGCTGATATAGAGTCGCTCGCCGATGGCCTTTGTGCTCATGCCCTCGGCTAGATGGCAGAGCACTGCCTGTTCGCGGCCGGTCAGGGGAACCGACTGGGAGTTCCGCTCATCCTTCGGCTGGCGGGGTTGCGTCTGGGAAGCAGACCCCGGAGCCGCCTTCGCTTCCGGCCCCGCTAACTCCTTCTCTCGGACGAGGTGGCCAGTGTTGTCGCCAGCTTTTCGGAAGAAATGCACTAAAGTGGAAAGCTTCCTTCGCTGGGAAAGAACCGAAAGGGTGG
>MEKX01000044.1 GCA_001767075.1 Acidobacteria bacterium RIFCSPLOWO2_12_FULL_54_10
GAACTGAAACTAATGTTTCTTCCATCCTCTTGTATTTTTCTCCTATGCAGTGACCGGAGCTTTGCTCGCAGGCGCCGTTTGCAGAACGAAATCTTCTGAAGCGCCTTCCACGTTATACTCATAGGCCCACCGATGCACCACAGGTTCTTCTGCACCCCAATTGCCGTGCGGGGGCGGGGAAGGTGCGGTCCATTCCAAAGTGGTTGCTTTCCATGGATTTCTTTCCGCCTTCGCACCCGCAATTATGCTTACAAAAAAGTTATAAAGGAAAAGGAGTTGTGCCGTGCCAAGCACAAACGAACAGATTGTTACAAAGACATTGATGTCGCGGATGGGATCGAGGTACTGAAAGTCATTGAAAGCATAATAGCGGCGAGGCATCCCGCCGAAGCCCAAAAAATGTTGCGTCAGGAAAACGCAATAGAAGGGGATCAAGGTGGACCAGAAATGGATCTTCCCCAAGGTTTCATTCATCATTCTGCCGAACATCTTCGGGAACCAGTAATAGGTTCCGGCAAACATTCCCAACAATGTCACGCCGCCGATCATGAAGTGGAAATGGCCAACAACGAAATAGGTGTCGTGAAGATAGATATCCGAGGTCGCCGTGCCCAGGAAGATCCCGCCAAAGCCACCCAGTCCAAAAAACGCAATCAAACCCAAAGCAAAAAGCATTGGTGTAGTGAAACGAATGCTAGCTCCCCACAGGCTCGCCAGCAAGCTTACCCCGATCAGCGCTGAAGGAATGGTAATCAGCAAAGTACCCACGGAAAAGAACTCGCCAAGCCAGGGGTTCATGCCGCTCACAAACATATGGTGACCCCAAACCACCATGCCCAAAAAGCCTATGGTAAAGAATGAATAGACCACGATGCGGTAACCAAATATGGGCTTGCGAATAAACGGCGCCAGTACATCAAAAGCAATCCCAAGCGCTGGCAAGATGAGCACATAAACTTCGGGATGGCCCAAAAACCAGAACAGATGTTGCCATAGAAGCGGAGTGCCTCCCTGATGCGGTAAAACCTGGTTTCCAAAAAACAGGCCAGCGGGCAAATAGAAACTGGTGCCACCGTGCCGGTCGAACAACAATAAAATGGCGGCGGCTGTTAACGGAGGGAATGATAGCAAACCGATGATCGTGGCGAGGAAGAGAGACCAGACAGTCATCGGCATGCGCATATACGTCATGCCTTTTGCTCTCATATTCACGATGGTTGCGAAATAGTTCAAACCACCCATCGTGAAGGAAACGATAAATAGCGCCATCGCCAGAAGCCAAAACGTTTGCCCCATTTCAGAGCCGGGTATGGCTTGCTTAACAGCGCTGAGCGGAGGATACGATGTCCAGCCGGCAGCCGCGGCCCCTCCTTCCAAGAAGAAAGACGAAAGCATAATGATGGTCGCGAGAAAGAAAACCCAATAAGAAAGCATGTTCAAAAATGGAAATGCCATGTCCCGCGCCCCAATTTGCAAGGGAATCAGGTAATTGCCAAAAGCGCCCAGCAACACAGGGGAAATCACAAAGAAAACCATCAATGTTCCGTGCATGGTTACGAGCGATATATAGAATTCCGGCTTCATGACGCCGCCACCCATACCGTCCGGGAATAATTTCTCCAGGACTGGATAGTTTGCTCCGGGCCACGCGAGTTGCAGCCGAATCCACATGGCGAGCAGCCCAGAGATCACGGCAACAACCACGCCCGTCAACATGTATTGCAGGGCAATTACCTTGTGATCTTTGCTAAAAATGTACTTGCTGATAAAACTCTGCGGTTCATGATGAACGGCTTCGCCAGAATGCGCTACCGTCATGCTGGATACCTCCTCTATCAGAACAAATAAAATTCAAGTCTCACCAATACAAGCAACTTCTACGACCAGGTCTTACAGGAAGGGCGGCTGTTCGCTGAAAAATTGGCGATACTCGTCCTCGGAAACTACTCGCACAATTCCACGCATCTGGTAATGGCCTAAGCCGCATAGCTCTGCGCAAGCCAGCTCAAAAATCCCCGTTTCCGTGGGCACAAACCAAGTATCAATCGTCATGCCTGGAACCACATCCTGTTTGATTCTATGGTGCGGAAGAAAGAAACTATGCAGCACATCTTTCCCGCGCAACCGAATCTGCACCGCCTTGTTCACCGGCACTATAATCTCGTTCGTCAAGACAATATCGTCTCGCGCTATGGAATCGTCGCGGTCCATGCCAAGTGGATTAGATAACGTAATGAGTTGGGAGGAAGTCCGGCCAAACTTCCCATCTGCGCCTGGGTAGCGGACATTCCATGCAAACTGTTCGGCAGTAACTTCAATCACTGCGGTATCGGGCGGTGGGGCCCCATACAATTTCGCCCAGACGGGCAATCCCAGCACCAAAACGCCGCCCTCTGCAATGAATAACATGGCTATAATCGGCATCAACGACCATTTCCGCTCGCTGCTTTTACTCGGCAATCGAAATGTGGGCTTGGGGGATGCGCTAAAACGCCACAGAAAGTAGCCGAAAACAAGATGTGAAATGACTAGCAAGCCACCCGTAGCCACAAGTAGGTAGTGAAGCATTCTGTCAACGCCAGCACCATGCTCTGATACCATCGACGGCAGCCAATGCCGCATACCCAGCGCTACAGCGCCTATTGGCACCAACCACATGACCACCGCAAAAAACCTGCCCTCGCCGCTTCCTTTCCATTCATTCATCGGATTTCTCTCCGCGTCATTTCTCCAGAAACTAGGATCGTTTCTAAACACTCCCCCGGGGTGCGGATATCTGGCACACCGATTTACTGCCGTATCCGGTCTCTTTCGCAAATTGAGAACCGGCTGATTTCGAAAATACTTCGTCTAGTCTTCTTCTCTTTTCCAGGGTGCGCCGTGCCAGGACCGCCACTGTGGCGCTTTCCAAAGTCTCACGCAGCTGTTTTTGCGCTGCAACCCAGACATCATGAACAGCACATCCCGCACTCAGCTCACACCCCTGTCCTGAAAGAACGCATACATTCAACCCGATAGGGCCTTCAACGATTTCCAGCAAACGATATAACGTCAGTCTCTCCGGATCGACTGCCAATCGATACCCTCCATTTACTCCCCTGTAAGAACGAATCACTCTATGGCGCATCAATCGCTGGAGTATCTTGAACAGAAAACTTTCTGGTACTTGTTCGGCCTCCACTAGTGTTCTGGACGAAACTCTCTGCGGATTTGCCGCAGCCAGGTGGACAAGCAACCGGACTGCATAATCAGCTTCTCTGGAAATTGTTAACATCGAAATAAGTGAATGTATTGGCACGTTGTATGCCATTCGGCAGGGCGATGTTAACTATAACTTAATGAGCTAGTTATCTATTCATGATTACAGTCCTGTGTGAATCAATTCTGGAGTAATTGGGTCAAGTTTCGCAGTATTGGGTTTTCGCAGACTGATTTTACGCAGTCTTTCCCATGCTTCTTAGAAGTATACGCGTTAGGTCGGAATTTCGAAATTGAGAATCAAGTCGGTTTGATTTGAGCAGAAAAACCAAGAGGATTGATCGGCACCCCGGTGAAAAGTTCGGGTAGTTTTCAATCCTCATGGTCACTAACAATAATTCTCAAACTGCTATGAAATATTCCCGGCTTTATCCGCCACCGGTGATTCGTCGCAATTCTTCCGGCGTGAATTGGAACATATAACGAACCAGTAGATCGGCATGATCCTGCCGAGAATCTCTAAATCCGGCTGGGATTGTCGCGTTGAACACCCAGCGCCCATTCTCTTGCCGGAATAATCCAGAAGGCATGGCGGTGCCTGGAGCCATCAGTTGTGGGTCGATCATCCAGCGTCGTGTCCAGTCGGGCTTCAACCGAGTCCTCATCACGACGAAATTGGGAGCGGTTGCACGCTGGTCATGCGTTGGATTTCCGGTCGCATGGCACTCTAAACACGGAGCCCCGGGACTGGTAAAAATGGCTCGCGCCAAAGATAATTCTTGCGGCGTCAATGGTTCCGTCCGAGGCGCTATGTAGGGCCGTGCTTGGGAAGACAACGCTTCGAAGAAACGCACCAGTGCCAGTACTTCTCCGTCAGAAAGATAGAAGGTAGGCATGCGAATTCGAAGATATGGACGTACTCCATTGCGGTTGGTATCCGTATCACTCATAGATGGATTTGCCAAAAAGCTTGCAAGCCAGAGAGGATCGACACGCGCTCCCTCTCCGATCAATTGTGGAGGAACCTGTTCTTTCCAATCAGGGCTCTGATACCTGGGCAGGTCCATAATAACTGAGCGTTGCCCAATTCTAGCCACGTGGCAACCCATACAGTTATATTTCTCGACTACTTTCCAACCTTCCTGTATGTCCAGACCTCGCTGGTCAGGATTATAAAAGTAGCTCGTTGGTAAAGCCGAATCCACGCTACCCAAAAGGAATGTGGTTATAGCGTTGATCTCCTCCGGCTGCAAATTGGAATTCGGCATCCGAAGTTTCTCGAGCGGCGGTTTTACTTTCCCCTGATCATAGACGGATGGGTCCTTCAACTTATTGGTGAAGAAACCCTTGTGCGTATACCAGCCTTCTCTCTCGGCAGGAATAGTCCTCAACGCGAAATCGAGCCGTTCAATCGGCTTACTGCCTTCTTTAGTAAGCTCCGTCCCAATGCGGCCTTCGTCTTCGAGACCGGCGATTTCGTGGCATCCAGCACACCCATAGAGACGAGCTAAGGTAAGCCCTTCTTGCTTAAGCGCTGGGTCATCCAAATACTCAGCCGCAGCATATTCGCTTGGTTCTTTCTGCCGAAGGTTTATCAAGTAGCTGGCGATATCTCTGGCTTCTTCCCAAGTCAGCCGCAAACTGGGCATGACCGTCATTTGCTGCACTTGCAACTCAGCGCCATCGTTCGGGCAAGTGGAGTGATCTAGATCAAACGTGAAAGGCAAATTGTGTTTTGCGTAGTCCTCAGGCCCGAGGTCCAGTTTCTCTTCAGGGCAGTAAGGTCTTGTCCTTAAACGAGGGTTATATATCCAGCGGACAAGGTAATCGTAGTTTACTTTCTCGCCTACGCGCGTCAGATTGGCGGCAAATGTACCGCCAGTGTTCTCAGTCCCCTCTCCCATGGAATGACATGCCATGCAGCCCCTGGTCTCGAACAGCTCTTTGCCTTGCTGGGCATTTCCTCTAGGTTGTGATGCCGGAACAGGCCCGGGCACGCCAGACTGCCAAATGAATGCGGCGATTGCCTTTACTTGGTCATCCGTTAAACGGAATCGAGGCATCTTGGTTGTTGGGCGAAAATCGGGAGGATTTTGCAGCCACACAGGAATCCATTCCTTCCGGAGTTTCATCCGCACTTCCTTCAGGCTGGGTCCGACTTTTTTCCGCTCCCTCATCAAACTCTTGGTTCGCAAGTTGATCTGCGAAACTTCTGCATCAATCCCGCTGATGGCCACGCGCAGCCCATCGGCTTGTTCATACATTGCACGAGCTTCCTCGTTCGTTGCAGCTCGGTCCGCCTGCCCAACCAACCGTTCTGCTTCCAGAAAATTATCACGTCGCTCTTGCTGCTTCTGATCAATCGTCTGGCGAATCGCCTGTAACGTCTCGCCTTCTGTGTCGTAGCCCTCGTAACGATGGCAGCCCACACAACCGCGCCGCTGGTACAGCTCTTTCCCATCGTTCAAAGTAGTAGCATTTTCCAGGTACATATCTTTGGTATGACACTGCTGGCAACCGGATTCCACATTCTCCTTGTCATACAATGGCCAAAGCCAGTGCTCATTCCGTCCGTGACCCGCCTCCGCGCTGATCGTAGCTCGCCCGTTGCCATTATGGCAGGCGCTGCATCCGAACCTGGCAGGATCGTGGATTTCCAACAGTTCTTTCTTTGGATGGCTGATAAATACTGCCTCTCCACCCATATCAGCCGCAGCCAGCGTGATCGGTTCACGTATGCCCAGGTGGCAGGATTCGCAGCGGTCAACAAGATCAATGTCTTTCACATGAATCTGTTTGATCTCTACGCGGAAGTTACTCAAACCATTCAATACGCCGTTGAGCTGTTCCACGTTCAAATCGGCTAACTGTTCTCTTAAATAGTTATCTCTTTGCTGCCGGAGCAAACCGGGATTCTCGGATATAACAATGCGCTGCCCCTGAAGCTCTGCTTTTCGAGCCTTTAGCCGATTTAACTCTTCTTCCAAAGCTAAATACTGGAACTCTTTTCTCTCATCGCCATTTGCTGTTGGAAGATCAATTCGCAAAGCCCGCTGCTGAACTTCATCGATATCTTCCTGGTACGACTGTTTGCTCCCTTCGCTGCTGGCTTTCTCCAGTTGGTAAACCAGCGCGGTAACTTCTCCGCGCGCCTCCTGAAAAGCCTTATTCAACACGGCAATTTGCCTGGTCAACAGCGCTGTTTCTTGATCGATTTGCGTCAACTGAGGGGCAAGCGTTTGTTCAGCTTCCGTGAGGGTTTGTTCCAGTTGCTGAAATTCCGCCGATTCCCGTATCTGCTTTTCCCGCTCCGCGATTTCAGGGATTTTCTTGGTTTTCAGAAACTCTGAATAGCGGTCTACAAAACGGGACTGCATGGTTTTCCATGGCCGCTGCCCGTAGACTTCGTCGTACAACGCCCACAGCATCGTGGCAGTCAGAATTAACATCGAGATGAGCAAAGGCCCGCTCAGCGAACTGCTGACAATAGGGTCCTTCTCAATGGAAGGATTTTCCGGCATCCTGATATCTCCCTAATAAAGACTATGAAAACGATCTTTTGCTGCGTACGTTAAATATTGAACCAGGGCGTTACCCATATGTACTTGATGCGGAACATCAATCGAAGCACGATCTTGACCGGCAGCAATAACATGAAGGTCATAAAAAACTGTAGAGCCCCGTATTGGAGCGCCGTCATTCTCTGGTAAATCTTTCGGTTAAATTCCGTCAGGGTTACCAGCTTGTGAACGACTACGCTGGCTAAAACAAAATAGACTCCAACTGCAATCGCGCCAAATATCCCGCGGCCCCAGGGATTTGTAATACCGAATAACTGGTCCAGGTCTCGATTGGTTTCAAAAATCACGCGATTGTGGTCCCAGGTCATTCCCGGCCAGAACCACATCCAGCCGGGCCCGCGAATAAATGTGCCGATGATAACCATCAAGACCCAAAGTCCGACGAATCCGAATAGGAACGTTAAAATGGAGAATTTTCTCTGCTTATATGTGTAGTATCCATTCCCTAATGGATTTGTATCCATATAGGGAATGGCCATCAATCCCACGACAATCAGAGTTGGCAATATCACGCCAGCCATCCACGGGTCAAAGTAAACGAGCATTTCCTGCAATCCCAGGAAATACCAGGGAGCCTTGGATGGATTCATGGTCAGGCTGGGATTGGCGGGTTCTTCCAATGGCGCATTCAGCGTGATCGACCAGATAAATAAAATGATCGTAACAATGATCGTGGCCAAGAATTCAACTTTAAGAAGGAAAGGCCAGACGTGCACTTCACGCGCCCATTCTGGCCGGAATGGAAATGTCTTTCTGTGGTGAGTTTTGGCCATGGCCGGATCAGATTCAAGCTGAGCAATCAATCGATCATTTGCCAGCGCCTGCCGCATGCCATACCACAGATAAAAAGGCACCAAGAACAGCAAAGCCACAATGGGAACATTGTCGGGCGCACTAGCGATCGTCCAGATTTGGTGCCAATCCATACCGCTCCCCCTTCAGAGTATCTTCGCTAGCCTTACGGTCTTTCCGGCTTGATCTCTTTCTCTAGCATCATCGGAGATGGACCGGAAATTCCGCCGTCCTTTCGAACTCGCCAGAAATGCACAATCATAAATGCGCTGGCTACGATTGGAATCGCGACACAGTGCCAGATATACGCACGGATCAGAGCATTGGAATCCACGATGGAGCCGCCTAGCAGGGCAAAACGAACGTCGTTATACGGCGTCATTCCCATCAGGTTCCAAAGGGTCCTTCATGCCACAGCATGGGCGAGGCACGGGCCATGTTCGTTCCTACGGTTACTGCCCAGAATCCCAACTGGTCGTCGGGGAGCAAATAACCCGTAAATGATAGCAACATCGTGAGCACTAACAGCAGGACTCCGACCACCCAGTTGAATTCCCGCGGCTTTTTATAAGAACCGGTCAGATACACGCGGAGCATATGAAGCCACACGGTAATGATCATCAGGTGGGCTGCCCACCGGTGCATGTTCCGCAGCAATTTGCCGTAAGGTACGTCGTGCGCCAAATATAAAATATCGCGAAAGGCCTGAATTTTGCTGGGATGATAATAAAACATAAGCAGCACGCCAGTAAATGTAAGCACTATATATAAATAAAATGTGATGCCCCCCATCCCCCATGTGTAGCTATAGCGCACAGCATCACGGTTGATCCGGGCCGGATGCAGGTGCAAAAACACGTTGGAGAGCACTCCCAGAGACCGGCTGCGCGGCGTCTCTTCATGCTTGACCCGGAAAACTGATTTATATAATTGCGTTTTTTCCGGCTGCTTGAGAGCTGCCAAGTCCTGCTGGAATTTCTCCTGTAAAATTTTGCCTTCTTCTTTGACTTTATCCAGAAGACCAACACCCTTGCTTTCACTTTCGGGCTGTTGTTGTTTTTCTTCCGCCATTCAGGCCTCCTGCTTAAAAGAGCAACACCTTATCATCACCCAGTATTAACGGTCATACCTTACCTAATTACTGATTAAACCGATAAAATGGAATCAGTGGCGCCATAGGGATACGGGTACAAACGGCTGACATCCACGAGTATCTGTCCGGTCGGCAAAACTTCTACGTGCGCCCGGTCCAAGGGACGCGGCGCGGGACCTTCAAAATTAATCCCATCACTATCGAATCCGCTTCCATGGCACGGGCACTTGAATTTGTTCTCCGCTTGCTTCCAGTCAGGGGTGCAGCCGAGATGCGTACACCGCGCATAAATCACAAAAATTCCTTCCGCGCTCCGCACAACCCAAATTCGATATTGCTGCTGGAAGCGTGTGTCTACTCCAAACCCAAAGTCGGTCGGGTAGCCAATGGAAAAACTTGTTTGCGGTTCGAATAGAGTACGAGGGAAGAAAAACCGGAGAAACATCAGCAGGTCAACGCCCAGGAAACCAATGACGGCACCAACCACCAAGTGCCTTCGCGTCTTGCGTACTTCGGG
>MEKX01000045.1 GCA_001767075.1 Acidobacteria bacterium RIFCSPLOWO2_12_FULL_54_10
CGGCCATATACGGTGTCATCCAGCGTCGTGCGGGGCGCCAATGTGGCGGCGGTTGCTTTCTTGGGTGAGGCCGATTTTCGCCTTGCATCAGACACGCCTGGTCGCGACGTGCTTGCGTATCTGTTCTCGGCCCTTGGACGTGCGTTGCGTGTGGACATATGGTGAACCCCGTGTTGCCAGTTGTGCTACGGGTTTATCGCGTTTGCAGTAGCCGCAATATGCCGTCAACCGAAGTCGCGTTGTCGATCTCTTGCAGCGCCGCGAAAACGTGGCTCGAATCTATCGAACAGCCCGAGTAATGACAGCAATCGATGAACTTTTCCTTTAACTGCAGCGTGCTCAGCCAGCGTGCGGGCTTGCCGAGTGCAACCCGGACTATTTGCTCGACGCGTTCGCCATTCCTTGTTTCGACCGTCACTATCGAGGCAAACTCGCGGTCATCGCGTATCCGGCCGTCGACCTCCATGCTGATCTTGGAGATCAGCTCGTTGATTGCAGGATTGATAATACCCGCCTCACTGAAGCTGCTCAGACCCAGCGCGCCGTTCACCAATGCGGCGGCAACGCAATAATGCATGCTGAATTTGCCTTCGAGGGGTGTGGCTGGCTTCACGTAGATCAGCGGTTCCAGCGCGAATTCGGACACGCCAACCCTCACGCTCGAGATATCTCCGAGCCTGTCCGACAGTTTCTTACGCAGGATAAGCGCCGCTTCGACAGCAGTGTGGGTCGCGGCGCACGAGGGAAACGCCTTCAGTGCAATCCCATAGTCGGTCAGAATCTCCAGCGTGGTTCCCCGCGGCCGGAGGGCGTCGGAGTCAATACCTTGCCCATTGTTGAAGGTATTAGCGAACCCATACTTGTGGACGAGCACGTCTTCTGCCGCGGTTACGCCCTCGCGCGCGAGCAGGGCCGCCAAGACGCCATTGCGGGCGGCGTAGCCGGCGTGGAGCGGCTTGGTCATGGTGCCGAAGTTGGCCCTCAAGCCACCGGCGGCGGAGGCGGCGATTCCCATCGCCATGCGCATCCGTTGCTCAGGCAGCCGCAGTATCCGCGCGGCCGCCACTGCCGCGGCAAGCGACCCAAAAGTCGAGGTGGCGTGCCAGCCATTCTTGTAATGCTGAAGGTTCAGCGCGCGGCCAAGCCGGCCGAAGGTCTCCAGGCCGATGACGAACGCGGTCACGATTTCGGCGCCTGATGCGCCGCTCCCTTCCGCCACGGCGAGGATCGCCGGGACGAGCACTGCCGACGGATGAGAATAAGCCGGGTGGCTGATGTCGTCATAGTCGAGCGCGTGTGCGATCGCTCCGTTGTAGAGCGCAGCGTCGTACATAGATGCGCGGCGCTGTGTGCCCAGCAACAATGCCCCGGTCTTGTGCTCGCCGGGAGTGCTTCCGACAACCTTCAACAGATATCCAGCCAGCTCAGTGTGGCACCCCGCAAGGCTGCACGCGACACAATCGGTTATCGCGTCTGTCGCGAGTTTTCGCGCCCGAGCCGGTATGTCTCGGTCAGTCAACCTGCTGGCGAAGCCGGCTATATCATCGCTTGAACGGATCATCATATATTCTAAGTATTGCCGCCTCGCCTATTGGGGTTCACGCTATTGCGCTTCCCAGGTGGACTTCCTATTGGATGCAAATTATAATCCAATCAGGCGCCGGGCAGCGATGCCCAAAAAAAGGAGGGACATGACAGTGGGCCGCACATTCATTCTGGCCCTGTTGAAGCTGGCCGATCTATTGGCGGGATTGCGAAGCCTGCATGGACGGCTGCGCCTGATTATCGCTGATCGGGCTGCTCGTCCTGTTTCCACTCGAACGGAACCGATTACATTATCGCACATCGTACTGCGGCCGCCCTGGAAGCATCCGCGCAGCCGGTGGTTGATTGACAACTCCGCCGGCACTGCAGGCAACGTTGAAATGGGTTCACGGCGGCTCCCGACCGTTGCACACCGCTGCTCGCGATGCTGATGGTCAATCCCAGCCTCTCTAAGGCCTTGCGCTTCAATGTAGCGCGCCTTTCAGCCAGTAACGCTGGCTGCAGCGCCGCGACACATCGTGATACTGCGCTCATCCGTCGACACGAATTCCGTTCAAAACTTCGTCGCGCCCGCCATTGCCAAACCCACACGATTCAATTCATCGTCGAGCGGGGTTGGAAATCCGCCGCACCTGTGGCCGAATTGCTCCAAGTGAACGCAGGCATCGCCGTGCCCCCAACAGGTTGGAACAGGAATCCCGAGATCGAGGAATGAAGAGGACTATATATGCGAACAACAGTTGAAAATAAGCGGCTCACGGATCAGGAATTCTTTGACGAGAGAAAGGAGGTCTTGTCTCTCTGGAAAACGGGCAGAGACGTGGAGGATCTCGATGCAGCGGTCGCTTATGTTAAGAATCTGCCTGACTCCAAGATCATGGCCCGACAAGTTGACAGGGCAGTAGGAGAGGGGAAGCCTTTAGTGATTCCTAGGTCTGGATTACCCACCGTTGATCTCCAGATAGAGCGGGATCTAATTTTGCAGGAAGTTGGTGCGGACGCGATTGGTGTGCCTTGCGATGCCCATTCTCAAATTGGTGAATATCAAGTCATCGAGCGTCTCCTCGAGGAGAGGAAAGACGGTCCTCCAGAAGAGCTTTTGAATGGCTTCCCGATGGTCAATATAGGCGTCAAGGAGATGCGGCGCTATACGGAAGCGCTACGTATACCAAATCGCAGTAACAATGGGCAAGTTGAACCCCGGCTCCTGGCTGAAGAATCAATTGCTGCTGGTTTTACCGAGCAGCTTTACGGGGCATTGTCAGGAAATGTTTGCTATCACAAAGATTTTCCGTTGGAAACAACTCTTCGAAGATATCAGTATGTGGACAGACTGGTTGACTATTATGCGTCGAGAGGGGCAGATATCGTGCGCTTCGTTCATGGCCATCATACGGTGATGGAAATACCGTGTCTCGACACTGCACAATGCGTAGTGGAGGGTCTGCTCTATCTCGCTCAACAAGGCAATGACAGCAGGCCAAGGTATCTGGTCTTGGATCTTGTTCTCCAAGGTGACTTGATACAAGACGTGGCTGTGTGCCGGGCAATTCCTGAAATAGGCAAAGAATATTTTGAAAAATTTGGCTACACAAACGTGTTGGTTAATACAGAAGCCTGCCAGTGGTCGGGGGCGTTTCCCGAGGACGAAGGAAGGGCGTTAGCAATCAATGGTTGGCAAACAGCAGCGGCGACCTGGGGTAAAGCAGCCATTGTGGTGATCAAGAGTTCGGTGGAGTCTTGGCGAATTGCAAATGCCAAAGGGAACGCCATGGGGGTATCGGCGGCGGTACAGACGAGAGAGCTCGCAAGTCGGTTACCTTTCCCATACGAAGGGACGAAGGAGATGGCATTAGAGACCGAGATGTTCAAGAAGGAGGTCAGATGTATCGTGGACCGCATATTGGAATTGGATGGGGATGTGGCTGTCGCGATTCTTAGGGCGTGCAAAGCGGGAGTATTTGACGCGCCCTTTCTGCCAACAAAACACCTGAAGGGTTGTGTTCAGGCGGCAAGGGATTCTAGAGGAGCGGTTCGCATCTTGGATCCGGGCGATTTGCCGTTGACGAAAGAGATATTAGATTTTCACCGGGAGAAGCTAGCGGAAAGAGCTGGTGGACGGAAGTCCCTAAATTATAGGGACGTGTTAGAGGATGTTTCCTACTTTGTTAAGGATCTGCGGCGAAAAGAGGCGACGAGTGTCGTGGTTTGAAGATTTGTGGGAAAAATCATCGTGGAAAAGGAAAGCACCATGAAGGGAAAGACCGTCATTGTGGGTACGGTGGGGACCGGGGACCCGCACTTTGTTGCCATCTCATTTCTTAGTCGCATTCTTCACGATGATGGCTTTAACGTGGTTAACCTTGGATGTAGTTGTGCGACCGAAGAATTCATTAAAGCTGCAATTGAGACGAAGGCGGATGCGATTCTGATGAGTTCCCTTTTGGGTTATGCCGAGTCCGATTTGCGGAATTATGGGGACATGCTTATTGAGGCTGGTTTAGAAGGCATTGTCTCATACATAGGTGGCAATTTAGCTATTGGGGCAAGGACACCGGAGGAGGCGAAAAAAAAGTTTCAAGAGCTTGGTTTCACGAGAGCTTATCCCGGGGTCACAGATTTTGACGAAGTCGTCAAGGACTTGAACAACGACTTAGCGAAAAGTTCATAATTTCCCGCCCTCATAGCCCCTCACCCAAGGGAGCAGGAGCCGTTCTACAGAAGCGTCTTAGCGCCGACAGAGAATCCCCCGTCGACCAGCAGATATTGTCCCGTAATCATGGCAGCCTCTTTGCCAGCCATGAAGTAGACGGCTGCAGCGACCTCTTCCGGCTCAATCGTTCTTCCCAGCAGACCGTATCCCTTCTTGCTTTCCTTCAACTTCTCGAGCGAAATTCCCTGAGACTGGGCTCTCTTGATATGGTACTCCGTTAAAGTTAACGCCGGGCAGATCGCATTCACCCGGATTCCGTCTTTGCCGTACTCGGTAGCCAAATTACGGGTTAGGGCTATCACGCCGTACTTGGTTGCCTCGTACAGCGGTGCTTTTGAGGTGGCGGTCAGAGCGGCCGTAGAACCGATGAGCACGATGGCGCCGGATTTCTGTTCAATCATCTTAGGCAACACCGCTTTGCAGGAAAAAGCAACCCCTTTTAGATTAACCCCCAAAATCCGGTCCCAGTCTTCACCGGTCACCTGCAAGATGGTCCCGCGAATTCGAATACCGGCATTCCCCACAAGGATGTCAATACGGCCGAATCTTTCGACGGCCGACCGGGCAAACCCCATGCATTGTTCTTCCACCGAGACGTCGGTGTGACAGAAGATGGCCGTGGCTCCACGTGACGTGAGCGAATCGACAGTAGCCTGGCCATCGACTTCAGACGAATCAACCACTACGACGCGGGCGCCCTCGCTGGCAAAACGGAGCGCGCAGGCTCTGCCGATACCCGAACCGGCCCCGGTGACAATCACCACGGGATGTTCATCATTCATTCTAGCCTCCCTGTTCCCCTCTGCCTCGCTCTCCAACAGCAGGTTTTTTTGGTCTGACAGCAGAATAGTCAATCCCTTCCCGCATGTCAAAATCATTCGGGGTCGGACAGTGATGAGTGAAGTGAAGCGTGATTGGCGATGTATTTGCAGCTGAAGGCGCGGAAGACAAGTCCGTCCTCGATGGCGCGCGCTACCGCGTCGTCGCCATAGATCTCGGCCAGCGCGACGATCTTGCGCACGTGGTGGCGGGCGTTCAGGCGATGCTGTTCGAGCCCCTCGTAATAAGGCCGGGCTTTCGGTGAGAGGGCGAGAAAGCGCATGAGCAGCCGCTGCTCGCGGGCGCTGCGACGCCAGGCAAGTAAGGCTTTCGGACGCTCAGGGTCTTCAATATCCTGGCGCCGCTAGTAGCGCGTGCACTTGACCAATTCCGACACCGTTTCCAGCACTTAACAATAAAGGAACGAGAAAAAACAAAGTAAAGACACGAAACTTTGCGCGGAAATCTGTTTTCTTCCTCGGCGATGTATAGCACGCCATGGTGCTTGCGGTGAATCATTCCGCGTTCAGGCCAGTCGGTGAATGTTGACCCTTCGTACAGCCCGGGACACCCCAAGTCCAGTTTCCCATTCAGAGATTCGCAACATTGTCGGGGCTGGGCTTGATTTCGTGGCGCTCGATCCTGTTTACCAGCTCGTGCAGCGCGGTGTGCAGCGGCGCTGGCACGCCGATTTCAGCGCCCTTCGCCGCGACGAAACCATTGATGAAATCATTCTCGGTGCGGCGCCCCTTCATGATGTCCTGGACCAACGACGGGCGCTGGTCGTCGGAACGCTCGCGGGCGATCGTCCTCAGAATCTCGGTGACCTCGGCAAGCGCATCTTGCGACCCCTCGCCGGCACGCGCCAGCGTTTCCGGCTTCATGCCCTGCATCGATTCGAGTTGGAACCCAAGCGCCTGGCCGACTCGCATGGCCTGGCTGCCCAGCCGGATGCCGACCCAGCGCACCATGTCGTTCAGATCGCGCTCACCGCCGCTCATCCCGGTGACGGCAGACAGCCCGTTGCGCATCGAGTTGATGACTAGCTTCGACCAGCGCTCGCCCCACAGATTAGTGGTGACCTTCGCACTGTCGGCGGCGGACACCAGTTGTGCGACTTCCTCGGCACGCTTGGTGATCCGACCATGCACTTCCCCGACGCGGAACACGATATGCTTTTCTCCGCCAAGCGGCCCGGTGCGTTTGATGTGCCCCGGCTGATACAGATCTACCGCAATCGAGCTCGCAATGCACCCCACCACGCGGCCCCAGCCGGCGTAGTTCGCGATGCGCTCCTCGTTGAAGCAGTTCTGCAGCGACACGATGAACCCGTCCGGCGCCAGATACTGCTGGATCAGCAGCGCCGCCCATTCGGTATCGTAGGACTTGGTGCTGATGAACGCGACGTCGACTGGCGTTTGCTTCGACAGACTCTGCACCTCGCAAACGTGCATTGCCTTGACCCGCACGGTATGCCGCTCCTGCGGCGTCATGCCCGTAAGTTGCAGCCCGTGGTTTCGGACGTACTCCACGTGCTGCGGCCATGGATCGATGAGCGTGACGTCATGCCTCGCGCGCGCCATGTGCCCGCCAACATAGCCGCCCACGGCGCCTGCCCCCACCACTGCAATACGCTTGCCCATTTCCGCGGTCCCTTATCACGCGCGCAATGAGATCCTGCACGGATGTGAAAAACCTTCGGGGCCTGGGCCCCCGTTCGGCAGCCCGACTGCCGCCTATTCGGCTTTCGCTCTGGTCAACTTGACCAAATTGGCGTTCTCGGCGATTTCGCGGTGAATCAAGGCTCCAAATTGTTCAGGCGTGGTTGTCTGTGGCTCGACCCCCCGCCTCCTGAACAACTCCCTCATCTCAGAGGTATTTGCGACTTTGGCGATCACCGCGTTGAGCTGCGCGATGATGTTTTTCGGCACACCTGCGGGTGCAAGTACGCCGTGCCAGCTGGAGCGGTCGTATCCCGCCAATCCGGACTCATCAAGAGTCGGTACTTCTGGCATCAAGGTAGCGCGCTTTGCAGTGGTAACTGCAAGCGGCCTAAGCCTGCCGGAGGACAGAAACGGGAGCGCCGAGGGAATGGTAAGGAAATTCATATCGACTTGACCACTCGCCGTCGCGATGCTGCTCTGCCCCCCGCCCTTGTACGGCACGTGAATAGTGTTCACATTAGCCATCAAATTGAAAAGCGCCCCTGCAAGATGGGCCCCACCGCCCACGCCTGCAGACGCGTAACTGAGTTTGCCCGGGTGCGACCGCGCGAGACTGATTAGTTTCTTGACATTGCGCGCCGGCACCGACGGATGGACTACGAGCACGAACGTTGCCGTCACAACCAATGACACCGGGGCCAGATCACGCTCCAGGTCAAACGGAAGCTTTCGGACCGCCGGTGTTATGGTCTCCGACGCCGTCATCAGCAGCAGCGTATAGCCATCCGGGGGCGACGTCGCTACGTGTTCGTCGGCTATCGCAGCGTTCGCACCCGGCCGGTTTTCCACGACGACCGGCTGGCCCAAATGCTCGGGTAATTTCTGCGCCAGCATGCGCGCCGTTGTATCGGCGCCACCGCCGGGCGAGTAGCCTACGACGATGCGTACAGGCTTTGCAGGATAGGCCTGCGCCAACGCGTCAAGAACAGGCAGGCTCACATAGGCAACAATGCCGGCAAGCCAAAAAAATGCGCATCGACCCGGTATACACATGGCGTCTCCTCCTGGTGCGGTAATGCTGTATCCTATTTTGGATGCAAAACGACTATATACGCGACGCCGTGAATTTGTCAAACTTTGTAAAACCCAGCGAGCGTAAACGAGCAAGGGCAAGCGTTCCTGACGTAGCCTCGGCGGCGCTGTTCCCGAAAAACAGAAGCGGCATCGTAGACAAACCTTTTCA
>MEKX01000046.1:0-18492 GCA_001767075.1 Acidobacteria bacterium RIFCSPLOWO2_12_FULL_54_10
AAGCGGTTCGTCAATTGCGATATTTGATGTTTACAAGATGCAACCGGATGAATCCCGCGAAATAATTCTAACTCGCAACAGGAATTCCCCGGCTGTTGTTCGCGGACAAATCATTTACCATACCACAGAGCCACAACCGCGAATCGGAGATGTGTCTAAACGGGCCTACAGCTTTCATATCGACGAATATATGGATTGCACCAGAGGCCAATCTATCTATTTTTGGCTTGATCCTGATCATCCGCCGACCTCAAGCGAGGTGGAAACCAGTGTGGAGCGGAGGTAATTTCTGCATTTCAAGAAGCTCGCACGAGTTCTTTGAATTCAACTTTCTCGGAGGAAATTAGCTTCTTCAGCGTATCCCTAAACAGGTAGGGGTTGTCGCGGTTATTAAACCGCCACTCAAACTCATCCAGATAGGCATCCAAATGCTTCTCTCTGATTTTATGAAAAGAGCCAATGATAGACCGCTTAAACAAAGACCAAGCATTCTCAATGCTATTAGTATGAATATCCCCGCGAACCCATTCTTCTGCACTATGATTTACGCTGTGATGCTTATGGGTATTTGCCAAGGAGTTATATGCGGCCAATTCATCCGTGAACACTTTGGAGCCTTTCTCGACTCGCTCTCTAACGATGCCGGTAAGAATCTGACGGCTTCGAGTTGGAATCTTTCGAGCCTCGAACTTCCCGTCTCTTTGCAAAAGGCCAATGACTGCTTGCTTGTCCCACGGTTGCCTCTTTCTCCGCTTGTCATAACGACCACCGATGAAAGTTTCGTCAACTTCAATAGTGCCATCCAATTGTGGTTTGATCGTTTCTTCTTCGATGGCCTTGCGGATACGATGGCAGAGATACCAAGCCGTCTTGTAGCTCACCTTCAGCATTCTTTTAATCTGGTTAGCCGATATACTTTTCTTGGAATCCATCATCAAATAGACAGCGAGAAACCATTTCCAGAGCGGCAAGTGGGAATCGTGGAAGATGGTTCCGCTAGTTACGGAGAATTGGTAGCGACATGAATTGCAGTCGTATTGATCGCGTGCCTTTTTTGTTGAAACGCTTTTTGATTCACAGCGTGGGCATTGGTTACCTTCTGGCCAACGAAGTTCGCAGAGATAATCCCTGCAAGCATCTTCGCTGTGAAAAGTGTCTGCCAGTTTTACCAAATTCATTTCATAGGTGATCGCCATATTATGCCTCACAGAAAAAAGAAATTAACGGAGATGACGGACAAGCAGGTGCTTCGGAAACTATTTCCAAAAGAAATTGTGAAGGAAGTTGAAAAGACAATCTCGGATTCTGATAAACCGAGGAAGCGGAAGAAGTAACCTTGTCCATGACTAAATACTAACAAAATGCTTAACGGGTGTCAAGTAAATAATCACGGAAGAAAGTGCTTGACAGTTGGTGAGGCAAACCGTAGTGTATGAAACCATAATAGGCTCTCACTGAGCGATTTATTGAATCATCTCGAATGGTGTTTCGCAGCCAGAGGTGCAAAACGAGGAGAAGATAATGACGAAAAGCATGTGCTCAATTGCGTTGCTATTGTTCACTGTATTGACTTTGAACGTGATAGCGTCAAAGGTTTACGGTCAAGGCGACCAAGATATTTCCAGGAAGTTGGAACTTCTCAATGCCTATCCCGACATGATTGTTGTAAACGGCAAGATTCACACCATCGACAGTCAATTGACCGAAGTGCAAGCGATGGCGGTAAAGAACAGCCGGATCATTGCTCTTGGGACAAACGATCAGATTCGTTTTCTGGCAGGCCCTAAAACCGAGGTCGTGGACGCTAAAGGCAGAGTCGTGCTGCCTGGGCTGATCGATGGGCATACGCACCCGCATCTTTGGGCGATAGGGCACTGGCTGGGCGCCGAAGGCGATATGATTGCCCAAAAATACAATGATCCGCAATTGAAGATCGTTCTTGCCAAAGGACAGGACGGCGCGGACCTGCTGCGATCGCTGGAGCGCGTAGTTCGGGATACGGCGCAGCAACGCGGACAGGGCAAATGGATCTGGGCGTATTTATTTGCGGGCAATACCGGCATACCCGGAAACCGTCGCGTGTTGAAGACGCTTTTTACACAGCAAGGCGGCGGAACAGGAACGATCACGCGACAATATCTGGATTCGCTTGCGCCGAATAATCCGCTGATTGTGATGTCCAACGAAGCCATCGGGCCGGGAGCCCATAATACGCGGGCGAAGGAGCAGATGATGGCGATATTAGGCCAGGAAGAAGACGGGCTGGGTGCGCGCAATCCGATGACCTACGATATTCTCTTCCGCGGCCGCACGGAAGAGGCTTTGGATTTTCTCAAAAGAGAATTGTTGTCTTGTGTCTCTGGACAAGGTATCACTACTTTTGGCAATCACTACTACGGCACGCCATCCATCATGAATATCTACAACAAACTCTATCAACGCGGAGAAATGCCGGTTCGCTGGGCATGGTGGCAGGGTGGCGGCAGCGCTGGCGGGCGTTTGTCGGAAATGGGGGCTGACGCAGCTAAATTACAACCGCTATATGCGGATCTATTCTATGAGGATTTGGGCGATTTTCGCGGCATAGGCAACGACTTTATATGGAATGCGGGCGTTTCCAACGAAGGTTGGGAAGGCGGACTGACCTGCACCAAGGCCAAGCAGCTTCCGGTCATCCCGACCGATCCCGTGGTACGCGATGCCGGTGTTCGTCCCGACTGTGCCACGCCGATTGATTACGAATCCAAAAATGGCTATCAAACTGTAAAGGCGGCTTTGCAATCCGGGCTGCGCATCGGATTCATGCACGGCTACAGCGATGGCACATATGATGCATTGTTTCATATGCTGGATGAAGCTGTATCATCCGGGAAAATGACATTGGAGCAGGTGCGTTCATTGCGGATCAGCACAGAGCACAATCCCATCATCCGCCCGGATCAGGTCACGCAGATGGCCAAGTACAACATGATGCCAGCGTTCAATGGCTATCAGGTGCAGGGAGATATAAAGGGCGGAGCTTTTATTAAGGTTCACGGAGAACAGTACATGAACTGGCTGGCGCCGATGAAAGGCCTGGTGGATGCCGGCGCTCATCCGGTGTTCAATACGGATGCACACGTTGGCAAAGTTCCGGTCGAGTACAAGGACATGGATTATCCGGAACAATGGGATGGAAACATCTGGGGATACTTGGAGTTTTTTGTGACGCGCCGCATGCCGCATGATGGCGTAACCTATGCGCGGCAGGAAGCGCTGGACCGGGTGACCTTGATGAAAGCGGCAACGATCTGGGGAGCGGAACAACTATTGAACGAGAAAAACATCGGTTCGCTGGAAAACGGTAAACTCGCCGATTTCATCATCATCGACAAGGACTATTTCACGATTCCAGAAAATCAGATCGGCACCATTAAAACGCTAATGACCTCGACCGGGGGCAAAATCGTGTTTAAGGCGTCGAATTATTAGATTTTTGTTGATGTGCCAATAGGGAATTTGAAGAACTGAAAGGAGAAAAATGGGAACGCGCACAGCTTCCATAGTCGCGCTTGTTTTAGCTCTTCTAATTCATGTATCATGCGGCTCGCCGCCTCCGCCGCAAACTACCTGGGTGCAGCCGGACGACCAGAAATTAGAGTGGTTGAATGTAGCTGAATGGGAACCAACGGATGGTGCATATCGTCCTGTGCGAGTCCCAAAGCAATGGCGGGATCAGTTTCCAGAACAGACCGCAAATCAAGCTTTGGCCCCGGCTGATGTCGTTCTGCGTATAGCTACCAATGCGCAGAAGATTTCGATGCGCATCAGCGTTCCACCACCGGACCGTCCAGAGGGCGGACAACAACAAGGTCAAGGCCAGCAAGGAAATCCGCAGGGTAGCCCGCCTAGGCCTCAAATTCCCAGGGCGACTGCTTTTGATGTGTACAAGAACGGCCAATATCTACGCACGGTGGAACCTTCCTCTGCACCGGGAGTTCAAGAGGTGGCCGTTTATGATGACCCTTCCGGCGCCAGTGTGGAATTGGCTGTGTTGTTTCCTTACAGCGGGTCATTCCTAGTGCATGGAGTGGGCATCACGGGTGGATCTGCATATGGTCCTCCGCCGCATAAAGGCCCGCGTGTCCTTTTCCATGGGGATTCCATTACTCAGGGCGTAGGCACCGCTCAGGCTCGAGGTAATTATGTTTGGGTGACTTGTGAGCAATTGCGCTGTGAGCCGATTAATCTGGGGTTCGCCGGCAGCGCTTGGGGTGATAAGCCCGTTGCGGAATACATTGCCAGCCGGAACGATTTTAATGCTGTTGTGCTGGCGTTTGGAACCAATTCCTATCGCCGTGCGAGCGAAACACCCGCACAATTTTCGACTACTTACGAAACATTCGTTAGCACGATTCGCAAAACTCATCCGCAGACTCCAATTCTTTGCATTACCCCTCTGTGGAGAGCCGCTGATACCACGGGGGAGAAAAACCAGACGGGATACACACACCAGCAGTATCGGGATGCCGTCAGCAGAGCGGTCAAGAAGCTCCAGGCATCGGACCCGAACCTCTATTTACTGGATGGCAAGGAACTAGTTCCGCAAGAGTTGTATGCTGCTGATGAAATTCATCCGACCGACGATGGCGCTGCAATAATGGCTGCTGCTGTTGCGGAGGCGCTGAAACCGCATTTGCCAGGGATGCAATGAGAAATCAATTTCTGAGAACAAGAATTAAAAGCAGACAAAAAGAAACCGATCCGCCTAATTGCATCCATCCCACTTGATGCATGGAGAGCTTCTGAGGGCCGGAACGCAGACACCACAATTCCCAACTGTGCAAGAGAACGGGTGGCACAAAAGGAATTGTCAACCAGGGTTTTCCTATTAACAATAATCCGAGCAGAAGTACATACAAACTTGCCTGAGCGATCCAGGCATTTCTGCGTGATGCAACAGTGGCAAGCTCTGGTTTACGAAAAGCCAGGAGGGTTTCCAGCCTGGCGTGAACAACGGTAATGGAGACCCCGCTGTTGGCGGCGCTGAGCAGCCATATCCAATATGCGGATTCATCCCATTGCCCCTTACCTGCTAGATAGGCGAGCAGCGAAGATGAAGTTAATCCAAGAGCTACTGCAATTTGAAGGAACGGATTCCGTTGCCGGTTGTGGACCGTAAAATAAAGGGCAACCAGCATAAGAACAGATGCGCCCAAAGCTATTAAAAAAAGTGGTGCGAGATTAAGAACAGTTAGCAAATTTGCGCCTGATACGGCTGCGATCAGACCATATGCTATCAGTGATATAAGCGCGCTGTTTCTCAAATTGTGTTCCTCAGAACTTATTGCGACGGCAGGATTAGTACTGCCAAATTTCGATTTGGCGGAATGCGCCCGCCAAAAATAGAGCAAGGGCTCACGCAGAAGAAACACGGCATATATAACCAAAGCGGCTGCGAGTGTGCGCAGATTCATCCAATTTCCGGCGACAAACATACCCGCCAGAAATGGCAATGAAACCATGCCCCATGCTCCATGCTCTCTCGGAAACATGAGGCGATTTCGAGAGGCTTTCGATGGACGGTATTGATTGCCGGAAATAGAGCGGCTATCGGGATTCTGCATAGCGTAGTCTTGAGATGGCTGAAACATTCCGCGATAAAGATACAATACCGCAATCATGCCACTAGATTTACGGGCGCATTCGAAAGAAATCCCCGGATATTATTCATAGTTGTTTCGAGGATGCGCTGGGTTGCCTCGCGGCTATTAAAGGCATTGTGAGGAGTGAAGACGACATTTTCATGTCTAAGCAGCACATGATCGCGCACAATTCCGCGAAGCACTTCAACAGGTTGTTCTGAGCGAAGCATTTCCTGCTCCTCAGAGATGTAATGCTCCCCCTCCAGCACATCGAGACCTGCACCGGCCAGTTTCCCGCTGTTCAAGGCTGCTAGCAACGCATCGGTATCCACAAGTCCGCCTCGTGCCGTGTTGATCAGCAATGCTCCCTGCCGCATGATCGCAATGCGCCGAGCATCAAGAAAATGATGGGTCGATTTCAAATAAGGAAGATGCAGCGTCACAATGTCTGACTGTGCCAGCAGGTCTTCAAGGGAAACGTACTGGAAGCCCATGAGTTCGGCCAGGAAAGAATCCTGGCGGACATCCGTTGCGAGAACCTGCATGCCGAAACCTCGCGCGATTTTAATCACATGCAAACCGATCCGTCCCACGCCAATGACCCCGATGGTCTTGCCTTTCAAATCAAAACCGGACAGACCTTCTCTGGAAAAATTTCCACTGGTTACACGGACGTACGATTTATGGATGTGTCGAGACAAAGATAAAATCAAGGCAAAAGTATGCTCGGCAACCGTGTTTTCTCCGTAGTTCGGAACATTGGCAACCTGGATGCCACGGTCTTTGCACGCTTCCAAGTCTATATGGTCAAACCCTGTTGAGCGGGTGGCGATCCACCGGAGCCGAGGCATTAGATTTATAGTTTGTCGATCCACGCGCGAATAAATAAAAACTGACAGCAGTTCAGTCTCGCTGATGGTTTTCGGGTCCACTTCATGAATCTTGCAATTCGAAAAAGTGACCTGATGTGCTGGGAGATTTTCCTTTAGAAATGGAATCTCCCAATCATTCACTTCAAGAATACTTATCTGCATGGTTCACCTAAATGTCCGTATTCTGCGTAAGTTCTATCTTAACTGGATCAATCTGTGAAAGAACCGGGATTTTGGTATTTGATGGAGTGAATTGATTGGTTTAAAGAAAGGTGAAAAGCTTGAGAAAGCTCAGTTCAATTGATATTTTTTCATCTTATAACGCAGCGTATCCCTGGTAACGTTGAGCAATTTTGCGGCATGCGTTTGATTGCCGGAAGTCTTGGCTAGGGCTCGCACGATCAGGTCCTTTTCGTTTTCTTGGAGAGATATCCCCGTGTCCGGAATATCGATTCTTTCGACTGGAGAAGTAATTGTCTCATAACGATTCAGAGAAATCGGGAGGCTGGAGACGCGAATGTGGTTCATATCCTCAAGAATCATGGCGCGTTCAATAGCATTGCGCAGTTCACGCACATTCCCCGGCCATGAATGGCGCAGAAGAAGTTTCTCCGCATCGGGAGATAAACCTTGAATCTTTCGCCGGAACTTGTGGTTGTAGTGGGAAATGTAATAATTGGCGAGCGGCAAGATGTCCTCGGAGCGCTCCCGCAGCGGTGGAATGTAGATCTGGATTACATTGAGCCGGTAATAAAGGTCCTGGCGGAAAGCCCCGGCACGAACTGCCTCCAGCAGGTTTCGGTTGGTGACAGCAATGACCCGGACATCTACGGAGAAATCCTTCACGCCTCCGATCCGCCGCACTCTTTGATCCTCGAGCACACGCAACATCTTGGTTTGCAAAATCAATGGCATTTCGCCGATCTCATCCAAGAGGAGGGTTCCTTTGTCTGCCAGTTCAATCAGCCCTCGCTTTTGGTTTTTGGCATCTGTAAACGAGCCTTTTTCATAACCAAACAATTCCGCTTCGAGTAATTGTTCCGGGATGGCGGAGCAGTTAATGGCTATGAAAGGCTGGGCTTGGCGCATGCTTTGATAGTGGATTGTTTTGGCGATCAAATCCTTTCCCGTGCCGCTTTCCCCTTCAATGAGAATTGACGTCGCTTCGCTGCTCGCCACCTTGCGGACAAATCCAAGAATCTGACGCATTCTAGGGGATTCGGTGACGAACGACCGGTTTTGAGGCTCAATCTGTTCGGTAACATCCTTGAAGGTAACAACGATGCCATCCAGTTGGCCGCTTGGATTTTGAATCGGTGATGTGTGAATGATGGCCAGGCGTTCAGCGCCGTCCGCCGTATGGATTCTCACCGTAGAATTTGCGCTACGATGCATCGTGGTCAATGCAACCGAGAACCCGCATCCCGGCTCGCACGTACCGCACCGAAATACCTCCGAACAATGCCGGCCCACAATGAATTCAGGTGAAAAGCCAAGGATTTCGACCGCAGCACGGTTTACGCCCGTGATGACCAAATCCGGGCTGTACGTCAACACGCCATCAGAGACGTTATCAAGCACAGCTTGAAGAGTGGCCGCATTGCTCCATAACTCGTCGAATTTAGCCATTATTCATTTACTATACCACTGATGAAAAATGAATGTTCATTTGCCTGGCGTTGGTAAATTATTTATTGACTTGCACCTAGAGCGATAGAAATATTTTTCAGCTTTATGTTCTCGGCAGCCGGACGCTGTAAAAAAGAGGCATGAGCGATCCTCCCGTAGTAGATGCAAAATCGATCTTTCTATAGACAGAAGGACGTGTGTTTTTTATCGGTTTCCTCGGTTCTCTCGGTTCCTGCGGTTGCCTTGGGAATACAGTACGCGCCCAGAAAGCAGATTTTTGAGCAGAAAGCCTATGCTACTGGAAAACTCTCGCATTTCTCCAACCAATTAAGTATGCAATTTCCAGAGTGGTGAACCTTTGGAAAAATATTGCCGCATTGATCACGTTCTTATTCCTCGCCGGCTCAGCAGCCGACGCGGCTGGTGGTGGAGAACGTGGGGGGAGTGGAGGCGGAGGTTCGTCTGACGGCGCGGGGGGATGATGGGCGATTGCTGAGCGGCGATGGCGTGGTGAATCCGGTGGTGGTGAAGTGATCAGCGGCGGCGGCGGGAGCGCGCCGCAGGATGCCGCCGGGGTGTACACGTCGAATGATGGAGGAGCGTCGGTGGTGGTGCCGCCGGGAGCGCTGACGTTGGGGCCAGAACCAGGGGCGAATACGGTTACGGCGACGGTTACGGGGTTGGCAGGAAGTCCTGTGACGTTTGATGCGACGGGGACGGCGAGTCCATTTGCCTATTATCGCTTTGAAAACGGGGCAGCAGATACGCTCCCATCGGGAATCGGCACAATCTTGGATTTGCTGGGGAACGCGAGCAATCACGGGACGCCTTCGGCGAGCGGGCCGACGTATCGAGGAACCGGCTTCCTGCCGGTAACAACGATTCCACAAAGGATGGAGTACACCAGGGGACGGTGTCAGACACTTTTCCGGATTTGCCCAACAGCGTTGGCTGGACACTCTCGGGACGAACGGGCTTTGGATTTACGGGATTGCTTGATGAGATTCGATTCTCGGATACGGTGCTCATCCCGTCGCAGTTCCTGAATTTGCAGCCGGGCGGGCCGTCGGTAACCGTCGACCAAAATCCGGAGCAGGCGGACCCGACTCCAGATTCTCCAATCTTTTTCAGCGTGCTGTTCAGCCAGCCAGTGACGGGTTTTGACGAGACCGATGTAACGCTGGTCAGTCTACAGTGATTGTGAAAACACTCTAAAAGGAAAGCTTCAGACCCAGCAACATGGTACGGTTGCCTGGGTCTGATGTGTTTGTGCCAAAGGCGGCGCTGTTCATGGTGGCGACAGGATTGCCGAAATTGCGATGATTCAGAAGATTGAACCAGTCGGCACGAAGCTGAAGGGAAGCTTGCTCCGAGATGGAAATCGATTTTGAAAGGCTGAGGTTCCAGTTAAAGTAAGCGGGACCGCGCAAGGTGTTGCGACCGAGATTGCCGCCGAAGGGCATAGAGTTATGAAGAGGAAGGCCGCCGGGGGTGAGCGGAGTAACAAAGATTCCCTGGCCATTGATGGGGGAACGAAACGTTCGCAGATTGTTATCGGAAGGGTCAAGCTGAAAAATGCCGCCGGGATTGAAATCGGGTCGCCAGCCGAGAGCGACGCCAGAACCGCCGCTATCCACACCGGTGCGGACGGTGAAGGGCGTGCCGGATTGCCACTCCGTGATGCCGCTCACGCGCCAGTCGTTCAGAATGTATTTCAGGAACGAAGAACTGCCAGAACTGTAAAGAGCAGGAAAATCGTACGAGTAATGAGCGGCGAAACGGTGGGGATGGTCGAAGACCGAGCGGCTCCATTCATTGCGATAATTGCGGAAATCCTGGGGAACCTGCGGGCTGGATAAAACGATTTCTGGAGTACCAAAAACCTCGTCGTTATCGCTGAGTGTTGCGCTCCAGGTGTAAGATGCTCCGAAAAGCAGGCCATTCGCGGCTCTCCTGCTGGCACGGAGATACAAAGCGTGATACTTGCTCAGAGCGGATGATTCCACGGTAAAACGCGAGCCCCAGGCCGGATTGAGGCGGCGGCTCTGCAAAGCAGGAATAATCCCTGACTGCACTTGAGGCACGGTGAGAATACCCGGATTGCGCTCTCCGAATCGAAGAAGGTGGTAGGAGCGGTTGCCGGCATAACCCATCTCAAACAAGAAATCATCCCGCAAAAGCCGCTGCAAGGAAAAACTCCAGGAATGATTGGTGGGATTTTGGATGTCCTCGGTTGTATTACCGAAAGAAGCCAGTGGATTTAATGGCGGCAGAACGGCTTGCTTGGGAGCGAGAGCAGGGAAAAGATTGCGGGTTTGAGGATCGGAAATATCGCTGCGCAACACGCGGGGATAATTGCTGGCGGTGTTGGTGAGGATATTGTAAAAGAGCACGTCGAAGCCAATGCCAAAGCCCGCGCGGAAAGCGGTCTGGCCGTTGCCCAGGAGGCGCAGCAGCCAACCGCTGGCGGGAGCGGGGCTGTAAGCGACGCCGAACCGCGGAGCGAAATTGTTGTTGTCCGCTTTGGCCGGACGAGGGACACCCGCTTGCGCAATCTCCGCTGTAGCAGCTCCGAAAAAACCGAACGGGACAGTGGAATACTCGTAACGCATGCCGATGTTCAGCGTGAGATTTCTGGATGCTTTGAAATCGTCCTGGAAGAAGTAGAACTGGTTGGTCTGCCGCGCGTCATAGCTAGCGTCCGTGACCGACTGGCGCAGATTAAAGGCGCGGTTGTTGAGAAAATCAGCCAGGCTGTTGAAGGTCCAAGTCCCCTTGGAATCGAAGGCAGCAAGATTGTAAAGGCGGTTGCGGCGGATGTCCGCGCCGAATTTGAGCGAGTGCCTGCCGATCTGAATGGAGGAAACATCCTGCCATTGAAAAACGTTGGAAATACTGCCTTGAGGGAAGGTAGAAGATCCGCCGATGGTAAAGGCGCCGCTGATCAGGACCGTGGAACTTCGTGGATCGTTTTCAGCGAAGGAAATGTTTTCCCGAACGAAGGCAGAGCGGAATTCGTTGATCCACGAAGGAGATAGAGCATGAGTCAGGCTGAGGGCATGATTTTGGGCGAGGAATTCTCTGGAGGCAGAGAATAAGCTGCCATACTGGCGATTGCCGGCGGAATCGGGTTGAGAGCGCTTGTCGAAAAGATAGCGGTAGGTGAGGCTGGTGGCGCCGCTGAGTTGATGGTCAAACCGGCCAAGTCCAAACCAAAAATCATGCGGATTAGCCAGCGGGAGTTTGATTGTTCCCACCTCCACGGGGATGCCGTTGATGTTCTGTGCCGTTAGAGATTTTTCATCGAAAACGGCTACCCGGTAAATATCCGGCAGAAAAATCAAAGCATTCAAAACCGCCTGGCGGCTGGCAAGTGATTGGCCCGTGACCAGAGGAATCCCGGATATAGCTGCGAAACCCTTGGGTGTAGGGATGACGGCTGCTTGAGCGTTGCGCGTGTCGGGGGCTTCACGGCGGCGGTTGGTCTCCAGCAAGCCGAAGAAAAAAGACCGATCCTTTTTGATTGGACCGCTGAAGTTCGCCCCAGCCTGATGATGAACATAGCGGGGCGTATCCTTCAAGCCGAAGCGCTCGTTGGGAAGGCTGAGAGGCTCCATCCAGTTGCCGCGGTAATAATCCCACAGGCTTCCGTGAAAGGGATTGCTGCCCTTGCGAGTAAGCACAGAGACCTGTGCTCCCATGCTACGGCCGAATTCGGCGGAGTAAGCGTGCGACTGCACGTGAATTGCTTCGATAGCCTCTGGAAGGATGCGACTGGCCGCAATGGTGACGGACAAGTCATTGTTGTCGGCGCCGTCCACAAGGAAATTGTTGTGACGGGTGCGCTGGCCGCTAGCGGAAATTTCATTGAACCCAGCGCCTCTGCTGACAGTGGGCGCGAGCAGAGCGAGCAGGGAAGGATCGCGAGTGGCCGCTGTGACAGGCAGAACCTCCAGCGAATGCTGATCCATTTGCAATTCAATGGAGGGCGTTGCCTTGGATAAGGCGACTTCCGGCAGATTTTCCAGCACATCTATGGTGATTACGCTGCCGGCAACGGACAAAACTACATTCTGGACAATCTCTTCAGCAGGGCTAATGCGCAGCGAATCAATTCTTGTTTGCCGAAAACCTGGAGCGCTGAATTCCAGCGAGTAAAGTCCGGGTTCGAGCGCCGGGAAACGGTAGATGCCTGCCTGGTTGGCAGCCATGTCGCGCTTCTGATTTGTTCCGATATTGGTAATTCTGACCAACGCCCCGGCGATCACGCCACCGCTCTCATCGATGACCGTTCCTGACACGTAGCCGCGTGTTAGTTGAGCAGACGCGAGCGATGCAAAGAAGATCCACAGCAATGAAACGTGGATAAAAGAGATTAAGAATTGGCGATCGGCGCGTTTGTGCATAGCGTCAATACTAGTATGTGCAGGTTGCCTGGCGAAATGGTTTGGTAATTATTAATCCAAATAATAGTTGCACCATTGAAATATTATCTCAAATGGGCAGGAAAATCGGAAGTAGTGATGCTCCAAGAAGACTTACTACGCCTATTGAATCAAGCGGAAGTGGATGTGTAGCCGAGCGATTTGTGTGCGCGTATCGAAGACATGAAACAAGAACGCTCGGAATAGCGCGCATCAGAATAGGTGGCCAAACTTCCCAGTTGCTCGTTATACAACGCAGCATTACCAGAAATCAACTTCGCTAACCGTGAAGTGATATACTCATCAAACCTATATAATATAGGCCTTAAAATCAATTCACCCGCCTCTCGCATTGCTTCCCGTTCAACGTCGTGCGCTGAAATATCCGGAAGGCATGGGAGCATTTGCTTCTTATACAACGCAGTATTTCATTACCTGACAGCAATTTTAAGAGAACTCTTAATCTGATAGCGCACAACAAAATTCCCCCTTGGAGGACAAGATCATGTTATTGAGGAGACTCTTTCTTTTAGCCGTATTGACGTTTGCAATGACCACATTGCCCGCAGCGAATTCGACGGACGTGGAACCGTCACAGGGGCCGTGGCCTCCGGAATGCGGATGGCTGGACTGCTAAGCTAGCTAATACTTGTAACGTATTTAGAATCAATAGGATAAAATAAAAGGGAAGACCATCTGGTCTTCCCTTTTTTTGTTAAGATTACTTGGTGGAAAATATGCTCACTTACTCTCTTTGGTTTTGCATGCTTGGTGTAGACGCGCTCGTGATCGTTCTTGGTATACGGACGCGTTTGTCGCGGCAATATATAGCCTTCTATTTATTTCTGTTCTCATTTTTATTGGTCGGACTGATCCGTTTTTATGTTTATACGGCGAGGCCCAGTGATTATCTTTTCGTCTTCTGGTGGACTGAGTTCCTGTTGGTGTGTGCCGGATATGGCGTGACGTGGGAAATCTTTAACAAGACTCTGGCGAATTATCGCGGCGTGCTGCGGATGGCGAGGCGTGTAGTCAGCGCCATATTTTTTCTTGCATTGATACAAGCATTCGCTAACTTTTGGAGCAGCGAAACGGGGAGTTTCTTCCGAAGCGTTATTCGACTGGAGCGAAATATGCTTGTCGTCCAAGCTACGTTGCTATCACTGCTGGCACTGCTGATTCTCTACTATAAAATCCCGTTGGGGAAGAATCTGGCAGGTTTATTGTACGGATATGGGTTGCGGATCAGCGCGTATGTTTTGGTCCTGACCGCGAGATTCTACTTGGGGCCTGCTTCGAATAGTTGGCTAGATATGCTTCGGCAGTCGGGCGACTTGGGCGTGATGGTAATATGGGCTATTGCGCTGCGCAGCTATCAACCCAGCCCTCAGCCGGAGGGAGATACGAGGCTGGAACAGGATTACGCTGCGTTAGCGGAGCAGACCGGCAAGGCGCTTGCGGCTGCCCGGGCGCAGATTGCGCGAGTATTCACATCATGATGAGCACGATCATTATCTTCGCCGGCGCCATTCTATTGCTGGCCCTGGTGTATCAGATGGCGAGCCGGACTGAGACAGAAGGCGGAATGGGCGAAGAGTATCGCTTCGATGGGTCGCGTTCCAGGGGTTGGAAACTTCCATCACGAATGCTGGTGGAACATCTGTTTTCCCGGCTGGACGCTGATTTTATCGGCAGGCATTCGCTGGCGATTCAAAAGAAATACCAGAGGGAAAGAAAGAGAATCACGATCCTGTGGCTGCGGGAACTGCGCAAGGCAGTTGGACAAACCGTGCATGAATACCGGATGGCGGTGCGCACGAAGGAAGACGTGTCTGCTGCCACAGAAATAAAAATAGCAATCAGCTATGGAAGTTTTCAACTGCTGTGGATGGTTGCCTGTGGTTTGATCTGGCTCCAGGGACCATCGGCGGCACAAGCGTTGGCATCCAGAGCGTATGACGCTGCGGAAGGTTTATTCCAGGTGGCTGTGCAACTGCTCCAGGCGGAAGATGCTGAGACCGTGCCGAAGATGAAGCCTGCACTATAGGGAGCGCTGAAGAACAGTGAAGACAAGCGGCAAATTCAGACGGCCCGATGTGACGACCGCGATGCACGATTTGCAGTCGCGCACGCTGGCGGTGTTTCCGTGTGATGTCGCGAAATTGATCTATCTTGCTTCGACACGAGATTACAACTCAGGCCTGTATTTTCATGATGGCTTGAGCGTTCATTTTTCCAGGGAAATCGCCGAGACAGCGCTGCAATCCTCGCATAAAAAGATATTCCAGGAGCTGTTGCGCATGTCGCTTGAAAATTTAGTGGAGCAGCTAGAGGTTTTTTTCCGGTCGACACAGCAGGATTCTTCGACCGTATTAGAAGCTTGGAAAAATCTGGAACCCTACAGAGTCGTGGTTCCGCAGGATTCCGATACGGTATCGAAAGAGTTCTTTTTTTCCAATATCAGGATTGCTTTGGCAATTTTGGAGTCTCGTCAGGGGAAGCTGCATCTTCCGTCTGGACAATGCGCATCGCCACTGCAGTAACCCGCCCGACGATTTCGGCATCGGTGGGATAGGCGTAGCGGCGGATGGTGCAGCCGGACAGAGGGTGCGGGATCAGGAATAACTCCTTGCCTTGCATTTCACACCAGGCGCAAGCATAGCCTTCACGAAGCTCAATAAAATAAATAGGCCGCTCAAATTCGGTTCGCCAGGGTGGTTTGTGGACTTTGGTCTGGCGGTCATCGATCTGGACGAAAGAGCCAGGACGAATCAGAGGGTGCAGATATGTGTCGGAATGGCCGATGTAGCCATATAAGTTTTCCCGAAGATTGAGATGCTGAATGATGCCGATGGGAATCTCACCCCAGATTTCCACCATGCGCGAAAGCAGATTGGTTTTGCCCAGGTTGAAACCGGGATCGAAGCGAACGGGGAAAGCCACGGGACGCTCTGCATCATATACAGGGAGCTGGGTGAGATGAGTTTCCGGCAATGGCAAAGCCACCTGGTGGCCGGTTATCTTTTCCAGATCCATACCAAAAAGAAGCAGCAAGTCAGTGAATTTGAGGCGATAGATGGTGCTAATGCTGAATAACTTGTAAATGCTAGGCGTCGATTGTCTGTTTTCGATTTGCGCCAGCCAAGCATTGGAAATGAAGTACTCATCATTTGCTTCGGCTTCCGCGATGCGCCGGCTGAATTGCTCGACTTCGCGGATGGTGATGCGCAGGCGTCTGCGAATTTCCTTGAGATGGTCGCTTGCTTTGGAGGCAGTTGGTTGCATACGTTGTAAGTATTTTAGCAGGAAGCATTCATTTCTTAACAGTTAGTTTTGTTACTAAATGATGGTAAGTAATGAAATATCAATACGAGAGAGCTTGAGCTAGCAGTACCAGAGCTTCTGATAAAGGGGTGAGAGAAAGAGCAGGGAAGCTCGATTTGGTTGCGGGGGGTGGATTTGAACCACCGACCTTTGGGTTATGAGCCCAACGAGCTACCAGACTGCTCCACCCCGCATGTCCATCTTACGCAGTGAATTTATCAGTGTCAAGAAAGGGTAAATTCAGGTAGTGCTCTAATTGTGCGTTGCTGGTTATCCCGGCCACGGCTCTTCTCGGCGCAAGTTGCTCTTGAAGACGGCTATTGCCTTGTTCAATTCTTTAATCTTTAGCCGTGCCCCGGTTATTCCCCGCCGGGCCTCCCGAATTGCGGTCTCCCAGCCAGCCAATGATTTATCTATAGATTTATCTTTTTTCTTGACATTAGATTTATTCATGTGATATTCTCCACTCATGGATGCTTACCAGAAAGCCCTCAAATCTGCCGAGAAAGAATTGGCTGAGATTGAGGGAATACAACAGTCCCTGGCGATGAGAAAACTTCAGCTTCGCCAGACTGTAGCGGCGCTGCGAGCTATCAAATCCGGTGCTATGCCTGATATAAGTGCCCTGTCGCTGAGCGATGCAATTCGGATGGTGTTCAACGCCGCCCACGATAATGAGCCATTCACTGCACCGGAAATCAGATTGAAGATCGAAGAATTTGGATTCGACACGTCCAAGTTCAAAAATCCTCTTGCCAGTATTCATACGGCGATGGAACGAATGGTTGAGTCTGATGAGATCGGGGCAATTGAAGTGGATGGGATTAGTGAACTTGATGCGGTGGGGAAGAAGATACGGAAAAAGAAAAAGTTTGAAAAAGGGAAGCGGCTGAAGCCGCTTCCCGCCGTTAGGCAGAGCCCATATACAGACAGAGATAAGAAATGAGGAATTAAACAAAAGCCCCGCCGGGTGCTGATAACACTCGGCAGGGCCGAATCCAAGCGATTGCTCACTCGGACCCTCAAACCTCCATTGTGAGCCAATCGCCAAAGAAAGGCAAGGCTCACTTTGACATGTCACAATTGCAACACCCTCTGCAAGAAATGCGGGAAGAATCGCAAGGGAACGCAGCGTTTCCAATGCCGCCAGTGTCGCAAGACGTTCTCTGAATCCAATAATCAATTGGGCGGTATGTATACGCCGCTCGATAAAGCGGCTCAAGTGCTCAACCTTCTTTTGGAAGGCTGCTCCATCAATAGCACAGCGCGGCTCTCCAACATTCACCACACTACAATTCTTTCGCTCCTGTCCGTAGCTGGCGAGAAGTGCGAAAAGCTCATGGTCAACCGTGTTCGTAACGTGCCCGTCTCTGATGTTCAATGCGATGAGATTTGGGGCTACGTCGGGAAGAAAGAACAGAACAAATGGATGGATGAGGTTCACCGGAAAGACCTGGGCGATGCTTACACCTTCGTTGCGATTGAGCGACACAGTAAATTGGTGCTGGCTTTCCATCTTGGGAGAAGGGACCAAGCCTCTACCACTGCCTTCGTTGGGAAACTGCGAAACGCGACAGCGGATCGGAGATTCCAGATTACGACGGACGGCTTTCAAGCCTATCCGACTGCGATTGACTACGCGCTCATTGACCGTTGCGACTATGCCCAACTGGTCAAGGTTTACGCGGCTGCCCGCGACGGCGAAGCGCGGTACTCCCCTGCTGACGTTGTCGGAGCGGTCCCAACACCCGTCATGGGCAACCCTGACAAAAACCGGATTTGCACGTCTCACGTTGAGCGGCAAAATCTCACCATGCGGATGCAGCTTCGCCGATTGACGCGCTTGACGAACGCCTTCTCTAAAAAGTGGGCGAACCTGAAAGCAGCCCTGGCTTTGTACTTCGCTTGGTATAACTTCTGCCGTATACATAAATCGCTCCGTATGACTCCTGCAATGGCCGCTGGCATCGCGGACCATATCTGGTCTATCCCCGAACTGCTAGGTGCCGCATGATTCAGTACCGCTCTCGCTGGCCGAATTGGTGTCGGGCACCACCAGAAATTCAGCCAGTTCTCTGGCGAACTTCACACACTCTTCGTCTGACACTTCCAACAAAATATGTTGCTTACCTTCATGTACTCCGATTACAATTTGCCCAGTATTTACGCGACACACTGAAATTCCAGCAGAAACAAGCCTTGGTTTAAGGAGACTTACAATGTTTGCCATAAAAGACCTCCTAGCCATTCTTGAACAATGGCCAAAGTGGAAACGAATAAGCGACATGCCGGAAACCCTTGACGCGCTTGCCGCGCGGGTTGCCGAACTTGAGAAACGACTGGCCAGATGCCCCGGTGAGGGATGCCCGAAGTGCGGCGAATTGGCATTCCGGGTGAAAAGCAGTTCTCAAGATGCAATCTTTGGGGAACTAGGTGGAACCCGCCGCCAGATGCAATGCGAGAAATGCCACTACTCCGAATCAAAATTGATAAAGTGATTCCCATAGCAACGCACAATTAGCTCACTACCTGATATCGCTCCGCTGTGGCTATTTATGCGAAATTCTGATAAATTGGTGGATTGAGTCCGGGAGAATTTTATGGCTAAAATGTGTGAAA
>MEKX01000046.1:18525-25593 GCA_001767075.1 Acidobacteria bacterium RIFCSPLOWO2_12_FULL_54_10
TGTAAAGGGGACGCGGATACAAGCAAGCTTCCAGAAGAATCGGATACAGCCAGCAACTAGATTTGAATGGCAATGTGCCGCGCAAGAGATCATTTTGCGGACAGCCGATAACTGGGCGAGAAGCTATGCTTTGCGGGCGTAATGCCCTACACTATAAAATAGTCTCCGGCACCTTGTCGTAACTTGCTGAGAACGTTAAGGGAAAGAATGAGCGAAAAGACCGAGCGAAAGCAAATCCAGGCTGGCGGGATCTCCAAGGAGGAGATCAAGCAGGCCATCGTCAAGTCTTCGAGCGAGAATCGCTCTCTCATTGAGTCTGTGTTGGCGGACGAAAGGGTCAGCGAAGAGGGCTTGGCGGATTCGCTGGCGGCCTATGCGCGATTTCCTCGCGTAAACCTGGCAACAACGGTGATTGATGTAGATGCCGTAAAACTGCTGCCGGCGGAATTAGCAAGACGGTATCTGTGCATTCCGATCCGCGTAGAAGGAAAAACACTGCTACTGGCGATGGCCAATCCCACCGATTACAAGGCCATGCAGGAAATCGAGTTTACCGTGGGGCGCGGGTTGAAGGTACTGGTGTGCACACGGACGGAGATACTGGACGCCATCCAAAAACACTATGAAGTCGAGGATTCGCTGAAGGCTTTCACGGAAAACCTGGAAGACGCCAAGGATTTCCAGATCGTGGCCGGAGAAGGGAAAGAAGCTGACATTGATTTGTCGTCAGACGGCCGCAAGCAGGCCGAGATGGCGCCGGTCATCAAGGTAGTGAATTTGATTATCCAGGACGGAATCGCGCAGCGCGGAACGGATATCCACGTAGAGCCGACCTTGAACGACGTGCAGGTTCGCATCCGCGTGGACGGGGTGCTGCGCCCGATGATGCAGTTGCCGAAGTGGCTGGCAAACCCGGTTTCCTCGAGAATGAAAATCCTGGCGCGGCTGGATATTGCAGAGCGACGGTTGCCGCAGGACGGGCGCATTAAAGTACAAAGAGAAAGCAAGAGTTACGATCTTCGAGTATCCACGTTGCCCACATTGTTCGGCGAAAAGATCGTACTCCGAATACTTTCTTCGGGCACCGATCTGCCCACACTGGAAAATATTCATCTGGATCCAGAGAATCAAAAATTGCTCTTGCGGTCCGTCAATCAGCCCCAGGGCATGATCCTGGTGACCGGTCCGACGGGAAGCGGCAAGAGCACAACACTGTATGCCTGCCTGGGTTACCGCCGAAGCCCTGACGTAAACATAGTCACTGTAGAAGACCCAATCGAATACCAGGTCGGGGGAATCAATCAGGTTCAGGTGAACATCAAAGCGGGATTGACCTTTGCAGCGTCTTTACGATCAATCCTCCGCCAGGACCCCGACATAATACTAATTGGTGAGATGCGCGATCTGGAAACTACGGAAATTGCTTTCCACGCCGCGATGACCGGACACTTGGTTTTTTCAACCTTGCACACAAACAGTTCGATTGCAACGGTCAGCCGCCTGCTCGATCTCGGAGTCGATCCCGTATTGATTACTTCATCCGTATCACTGATTACCGCGCAGCGGTTGGTGCGCAAGTTGTGCGATGCCTGCAAGGAAGCTTATGACCCGCCGCCGGGCCTGGTTGAGCGGCTGAACCTGCAAAACGAAGGCCTCGAATTCTACAAGCCCAAGGGTTGTGGGCAGTGTGGTGATTCCGGATATAGCGGACGAATGGCGCTGCATGAATTTCTGCCGATGACGAATACGCTGAGGGATTTGATCGTGAGGAAGTCCAGCGATTATGAAGTGCAGCGGGTGATGAAAGAGAATGGCATGAAGTTCCTGTTGGATCAGGGAGTTGAGAAAATTCGCCAGGGAACGACCACACTGAACGAGTTATTGCGCGTACTGCAATTGGAAGATGATCCGTCCACCCGCGGCAACCGATGCCCACAATGCAAAGCGTCCGTTGATGAAGATTTTTCTATTTGCCCGAACTGCCTGACTTCATTGAAAGTGATGTGTCCTGAATGCAGGCAGCAGCTAAAGCCGAGTTGGAAAGTGTGCCCCTATTGCCGGACTCCGATAACCGATGAGGCTCAATTGCAAGTGAATGTTCCGTTGCTGCCTGCGCATGCAACAGACAGCGGCGATGGGGAGCCGGTAATAACAAACGCGCCAGCATCCGAGGCGGCGGTTGAGCCCCAAACCGCGCCGGCGACGCAAGCGGGGCCTGCCGCGCAACCGGTGACGGGAAATGATCAGGCGTTTCTGGAAAAGAAGCCTAAAATTCTGGTAGTGGACGACGATGCATCCATTCGGATGATCGTTGCGAAATCATTGGAGCAGTTGCCATTCCCGATAGAGACCCAAGTAGCTATTGATGGCCTAGAAGGCATGAAAATGGCGAATCAGATTCATCCGGATTTAATCGTGCTGGATATCATGATGCCCGGCCTGAACGGATTTGAAGTCTGCCAAAAATTGCGATCCAATGTCGAAACCGCATTCATTCCCATCATCATGCTGACGGCCAATCCCAGCGAGGAAGGCCGCCTGCGCGGCTACCTGGTGGGAACCGACGATTACCTTGGAAAACCATTCAATGTAGCGGAGTTGAACGCAAGAGTAACCCGCCTCATGCGACGTGCCTATGGAATCGCATAAGCCAATATCGAAGGATTATTATGCAATACTCGGGGTTAACGCGGATGCTACCGCAACCGAAATCAAAAAATCATTTCGAGCACTCGCTCATCAATACCATCCGGATCTCGTACAGGCCGGGAGCAGCTCAGATGCCACCGCAGAAAAGATGATCGAGCTGAATGAGGCCTTTGCAGTTCTCTCGGATGAAAAGCGAAAAAAAGAATACGACGATGTAAGAAGCGGGAAAAAACCTGCTGTTGCCGCAGCGAAGGCTGAGCCGGATTGGGAGATGCCAACAGCAAAACCCGCGAGCCTCTACACGGTTCCTAAAAACGTGGCGGTCGATCAAACCGTAAATTCGGATTTCCTGGAAAAAATAAAGAACCTGTTGACGCAAAATCCTTCACTGAAATTGCAGGAGAATATTGAGAAGTCCTGGACGTGGACGTTGACGGGCGGCACGTGGGCCGGCAATTACTGGGTAGGTTTGAGATCCTGTTCTACGCTGAGTCCTAGCGTGGCCCGGGAAATCCTGGCTCAGACGCAAGCAGTGATTACCAAGAACCGTTCCGGATGGAAAAGCAATTTCTTTGTATTCATTTTAGCTTTTCAAACTTTAACCGAAGGCGAAACAGTGCTGAGAGTATTGCGCACGTTTTGCAACAGCGAAGCAAACAGCAAGAACAAGAATCATGTCAATATCGTTGCCATGGATATGAGCCAGCGGCGGTCGGTGCTCTGCGGAAAAAGGTCATCGGAAGGGCCGATGGCGGAACTCCTGGCGACCATGGCGGTGAGCTGAGACGTCCGGACGAGAACAAAAGAAATTGCGGAATTTGCAGAATCATCCTTGAGCGGGACCAACGGCAGGCAATTCGAAGTGGAACTTCGATCCTTTTCCAAAAGCGCTTTCCACCCAAATGCGGCCGTGGTGTTGCTCGACCAATGCGCGGGAAATCGTGAGGCCTAATCCAGTGCCCTTCTTAGCGCCCTCCAACTGCTGAAAGCGGTCAAAAATTTTACCAATCTGATCCGGCGGGATACCTTGTCCCTGATCGATGACGGAGATGCGAACGGAGCCGTCGGCTAAGTGAATCCGCACGGTTACGATGCCCTCCGCGGGAGAATACTTGACGGCATTGGCCAGCAGGTTGGTGATGATCTGTTCCAGGCGGTCTCGATCCGCGCGAACTTGCGGAATAGATTCGCCTTCGTCAACAAGAATCGAGACATGGTTGGCCTCTGCCAGGGACTTCATGCTGCGGATGGACCGTTTGGCGCAATCAACGACATGGATACGGTCCATATGCAACTGCATTTTTCCCGATTCAATTTTGGCGACATCCAGCATGTCGTTAATCAGGCGAATCAAGCGATCCACGGCGGTCAGG
Organism: Acidobacteria bacterium RIFCSPLOWO2_12_FULL_54_10; assembly: GCA_001767075.1. Lineage (GTDB taxonomy): Bacteria > Acidobacteriota > Terriglobia > 2-12-FULL-54-10 > 2-12-FULL-54-10 > 2-12-FULL-54-10. The sequence goes on from MEKX01000046.1 coordinate 22,548, forward strand.
CAAATGCCCAATAATTCGGTCATTTCAGCGGGCAGTTCGCCTGCATAACCACCGAGCAAAAGTTCCAAGGAACCTTTGATGGAAGTCATGGGAGTGCGCATCTCATGGGAGGCAACCGAGATGAATTCATTTTTCATCTCGTCGATCTCACCTTCGGCAGTGGAATCGCCGAACAACAGCAAATAACCAGAGGCAGTATCCGAGGCTTTGTACGGGCTGACCGAAACACGAATAAACTTTTTCTCAGGAACATGCACGGGCACAACTTTAGTGATCACCTGGCTGAGAGGGTGTCCGGTGATTTGCGTAAGCACGGAAATCAGTTCCTTGCATTGATCGGCGCGACCCAATTTGTTTGGCAAATTCAGCAAAGGTTCGCCTAAGATCACTTCCGATGTGATGCCTAGCGTGTCGAGCAATGGCTGGCTGGCAAAGCAAACGCGCCAATCCAGGTCGGTCATCATGACCCCCAGCGGCGCTGCGCGTAAAATGCTCTCGGCTGAATATTTTTCCATGATGGTCAGTTCTTCACACAAGAAGAAACCGGATCGGCGTTAGTCCGGCTTCTGATGCTCCTCCAGAACTTTCATTATGTCTTCTACCAGATTCATCGGATTAAACGGCTTTGTCAAATAGCCGACGGCGCCGACCGCTAATCCCTTTTTTATTTCAGACTCCTGGGTCTTCGCAGTTAAAAAAATAACTGGAATATGGCTGAGAACAGGATCTTGTTTAAGACGGCGACAAGCTTCATAACCGTCCATGCGAGGCATCATGCAATCCAGCAGAATCAAATCCGGAGGATCGCTAGCCGCCATTGCCAGACATTCTTCCCCATTGACGGCCACTGCAACAGCCCAATTACCCCGGAACTGAAGACTGATCTGAGCAACCTTGCGAATATCCTCTTCGTCTTCCACCAGCAAAACCTTGCGAATTTCCGGCACTACTTCTCCTAGCTTGAAAAACTATTAACCAAGCTTGCCCGAGGGAGCTTTTTGGCAAGCTGAATGAACGGACTGCAACAGAGTGGCCGGAGGAACCGGTTTCTTGAGACATTCCACAACGCCCATCTTCATTGCCCGAGCGGACATTTCCTCGGATACAGAAATACAAATCACCGGAATGCGCCGAGTTTGATCATTTGTTTTTAAGGCATAAAGCACGTTCAAGCCGTCCACTTCAGGCATGAGCATATCCAGCGTGATCACATCCGGGCGATGACGTATCGCGAGATCAGTCACCTGGGCAGGGTTGTTTACTTCAACGACGAAGTGGCCATCAGACTGCAGAATGCTGCTGATTATTTTGCGCGCATCCGGTTCATCGTCAACCACCATGACAAGATAATGAGGCTTGATGGCCGGATGGGAAAGCACGGCGCTCGCGGATGGAGTCGCAGCCACAAATAACGATGGTTGCGCAACGGGCAGAGTAATGTGAAACGAACTCCCCTTGCCCTCTTCACTGGAAACCCAAATGCGTCCACCGTGTCCTTCCACAATGGCGCGGCATATGGCTAGACCTAAACCGGAACCCTGATGCTCGCGGGTTAAAGTGCTCTCGGCCTGCTCAAATTTCTCAAAAATTCTTGCCTGAGCACCCTGGGGAATTCCCTTGCCGAAGTCCTGGACGGAAATCTGGACAAACTGAGGCTGATCGGATAGATGCCGCGCGATAATGCGAACCTGGCTGTTAGCAGGGGAATATTTAATCGCATTGGAAATAATTTTTTCAAAGACTACTTGGGTGCGCTCCGGGTCCGCCAAAATGTTAGGAAGAATTTTGTCCAATTGAAAATCATAAAGAACTCCCTTTTTTTCGCGCAGCGGACGCAGATTTTCGCATGCTTTCTCAATCAACGATGCCGCGCTAATCGAGACAGGGCTCAGCGTCAATTTGCCGGCTTCCATGCGGAAGATATCCAAAATATCGTTGACCAGTTGAATCAAGCGGTCCGTGTTGGAACTGGCAATGCCCAGCATCTCCTGAATAGGAGCCGGAACGGGTCCACAGGCACCGCCCAGAACCAGGCCCAAAGCGCCTTTGATGGCTGTTAACGGCGTGCGCAATTCATGGGAGACAGTGGAAATAAATTCCGACTTCAGATTTTCGACGGCGGATGCGCTGGATTCGTCGCCTGTGGAAATAATAATGCCCAGCAAGCTGCTTAGATCACCAAACACAGGAGTACAGTAAAGGCGAAGCCGGCCAATACCACTTTTCAAGGGAAAGCTAAAGTCGGCGGCCTGAGATGGTTTTTGTTTGATGGATTCAGCAGCTTTAATCAGTTCTTGAGGCTCGGATACGATCTTCATAGCTTCGGCGACGATAGAGAGGAAGTTTTGTCGTTTCAAACCGTCGACGGCGATGCCCAGCACCTGGGAAAAAAACTGATTTGCCTGCAAGACATGCCCGTTTGCATCAAAGAGACAAACCGGCAAATTCATGGAGTTCAAAGCTGCTTCAAAGCTAGCGGCTTGCTCTTGCAGATTCCGGGAGATGAGGCGCACGGCTTCATTGCGACGCTCCATGTCACCCATCCAGGTCTGCTCTTTATTGCGAATTTCCGTGGTAATTTCCGAAACCGCAGTGCTTAAAGCTTGCAAGCCGCCCTTTTCCAGCGAAACGCCGTCAAATATTCCAGGGGACAGTTCCTCGGCGACCTGCGCGAGAGTGTTGACCGTAGTTGAAATTTCCTTGTAGAACCAAAATCCCAAGATCAAGACGATCAAAACGAAAAAGAACGTATCAATCCAATGAAACAGAGGAGTATTGGGCAGGATAAAAGAGAAGCTGATTTCGGCAACTACGGCCACCGCAATAAATAAAAGCAATGGCTTGCGCAGGCGACGAATAATCTTCGCTGAAAATGTTTTAGTCATAAGAGAAACAGCGCGCCTATTTTAATTCTTAACTCCCCGATATTCAAGGAGCAAACACCCTTAAACGATTAAAGTTAATAACTTCAAATGTACTCGTATTTCACCTGATTTCGTAAAGTTTCCTGCTGATAAATGGCCATAATCGCCTAAAAAAGCAATAA
>MEKX01000047.1:0-4950 GCA_001767075.1 Acidobacteria bacterium RIFCSPLOWO2_12_FULL_54_10
GCTAGTCGGGAGCGGGCCTTTCATGCAACTTCGGCACCGATGCCAGCAGCCGCATGGAAGGCCCGCTCCCTACTAGCGCTTTCAAATGGCAATGACCATGAAACAGTGCTTTGCGCGGCATCGGTTCGAGCGAAAGTTTCTGATTGGATTGCATTCGCGCCGGGTCCAGGAATTCCTCCAGCAAAAAACTATTGGCGGTGATGCGCTGCGTCTGCGGTCCTGGCAACAAATCTGGATATTCATCCCGAAACGTCAGCAGACAGCTTGGTTCCAATCCGACAATCGGCAGCCCTTTGCTGATCGCTCGGTTTAGTATGCCCACATTCGCGCGCGCGTTCTCGATGGCACGGCTCACCAATCCCTTCGACAGCAGTGGCCTTCCGCAGCATTGCGTTTGTAACCGCATCACGCGGTAACCCGCAGCTTCCAGCACCCGCACCGCCGCCTGCCCCACCTCTGGATAGTGAAATTCCGTGAAAGTATCTACGAACAACCCAACTGCGGTACGTTCTGCATCTGCCGCGGCAAGGGATTTCCTGTGATCAAACCATTGCGAAAACTTTTCCTTCGCCAGCAGCGGCAGCGCCCGCCGCCGGTCGATCCCCCAAACCGCTTCCATCATCCATCTGGCCAGCGCATTGCGCGCCCCAAAATTAAAAAGAAACGGAAGTATGGAAGCTGCCTCGTTGACCCTGGCGATCTCTCCAAACAAAAACGAGCGCATCGGCGGCATGTGCTGCTGGTAGTACTGCGCCAGGAATTCGGTCTTCAGTTTGGCCATGTCCACGTTGGCCGGACATTCTCCTTTGCACCCTTTGCACTCCAGGCACAAATCCATGGCTTCGAACATTCTGTCGGAGGCCAGCGCGCTGTGCGGCAGCCGCCCGGAAATCGCAGCCTGCAACAGCACGGCGCGCCCGCGCGTTGAGTGCTCTTCTTCGCCCGTCACCATGTACGAGGGACACATCGTGCCCTCGCCGCGCTTGCGGCAGGCTCCTACGCCGCTGCACATCTCGATTGCGCCCAGCAATCCTCCCTGGCGGCTGTGATCGAAAACCGATTGCAGCGGCTTCTTCCCCGGCTGGATCAAGATCGGTTCGTCATTGGCCGGTTGCATTCGCAGATTTGCTGTCAGCGCGGGCGCGTCCACAATCTTGCCCGGGTTCAGCAACCGCAAGGGATCGAAGACGCGCTTCACCTCGCGGAATACTTCGTACAGCCGCGGTCCGAACATTTTCCGATTGAACGGGCTGCGTAAATAGCCGTCGCCATGTTCGCCGCTTAAAGCGCCGCCGAACTCCAATACCAAATCCGACACCGCCTCGGCGATGGATTTGAGCTTGGCGATGTCTTCCGATTTTTTCAGATTAATTAACGGTCGAATGTGCAAGCAACCTGCGCTGGCGTGCGCATAATAGGCCGCCTCGGTGTCATGGTCGCGAATGATCTCCATGAATCGCGCGATATAAGCAGGCAGCTTTTCCGGTGCCACCGCAGTGTCTTCCACGATCGTCGTAGGTTTGCGTTCGCCGGGCATACCCAGCAGCAGGCCCTGGCCCGCTTTGCGCACGCTCCACACATTGGCCTGCGCCTCGGCATCCATCGCCCGCAGAAACGCATATCCCAGCCCCGCCCGGCGCAGCCGCTGTTCGGCCTCGTCCATGCGCGATTGCAATTCTTCACGGTCGTCCCCGGAATATTCGATCACCAGCAAAGCTGCCGGATCGCCTTCCACAAAGGTCATGCGGCGGCTGTAGGCTGGCGAGCTTCGCGTCAAATCCAGAATCATCTTGTCCAGCAGTTCCACCGCCGAAGGGCCGGTCTCCAAAACCGTTTGCGTGGCTTCCAGCGCTTCCATGATCTCCCGGAAATGAGCAACCATCACTACCGTTGCCTGCGGACGCTCCACCAGCCGCAGTTCCGCCTCCAGCACCACCGCCAGTGTTCCCTCCGACCCCGCCAGCAGCCGCTCCAGATGGAATCCATCTGCGTTATTAAGCGAGTCCAGATTGTACCCGCCCTCGCGCCGCAAGATTTTTGGGAAGCGCCGCTCGATCTCATCTTTGTTTTCCTGTGTCAAACGAACCAGCTCCCGGTAAACACGGCTCTCGTGCGAATCGCCATGAACCTTGTAGAGCAGCTCGTCTTTTGACAATGGCCGCACGGTGATGCGTTCGCCGCTCGCCAGCGCCACGTCCAGTTTGTTCAGGTAGTCGGAGGTTCTTCCATACACAATCGAGCGCGAGCCGCAAGCGTTATTGCCGATCATCCCTCCGATGTTGCACCGGCTGGCTGTGGCCGGGTCGGGCGGAAAGAACAATCCCGTAGGGCGCAGTTGCTGGTTCAGTTCGTCCAGCACTACTCCCGGCTCCACGCGCACGCTGCGGGCCTCGGCGTTCACCTCGTGAATCCGGTTCATGTATTTGGAAAAGTCCATCACGATGGCCTGGCCAATCGCTTGACCTGCCAGGCTCGTTCCGGCCCCGCGTGGCAACACGGGCGCCTGATGGCGGCGGGAAATTTCCATCACCGCTAAAACATCATCGATTCCACGGGGTATGACGACTCCGATGGGTTCAATCTGGTATATGCTTGCGTCGGTGGAATAGAGAATCCGCGAGTAAGCGTCGAAACGAACTTCCCCTCGCACCGATTTCCTGAGTTCGTATTCGAGATCGCGGGAATTGTACATCGGACGGTGTAAGAAACAGCTTGCAAGCTTGGCGCACGCAGGCTGTCTCTGTCCCAAAATAACACAGATGACCGCTGGAGACTTCGGTTATGCTAGAATCGCGCAAAATGCATCATGATGAAAAAACGCAAAGGCGGCATCTCTATGGCAAGCAATCAAAGCAATAGACGCGCTTTCAATCGGGCGGTTTTGTTTTTCGCCGGGTTCTTGTTCATTCACCTTGCTGGCGTATCTATTAGCATCGCGCAGGATTCCATGGCGGATCTGGCAACTGGACGAACTCAGATGATCGGGCAGCCAGCCCCGGAGTGGAAACTGAAGGAATGGGTGAATTCGCCGGGGCTGGAAATTGATCAGTTGAGCGGAAAGGTAATCCTGTTGAGATTTTTCAGCGACCAGCCAGCCGGTGCAGCCAGCATCGTCGATTTAGACCGGGAATTTCGCAGCCAGGGTTTAGTCACCGTCGGCGTTTATGTGCCCTCGCCCATGCCGACACAGGTTCCCGCAAGCCAGGTGAAGCGGCTGGCGACGGCTATGGGTTTCAATTTCCCGGTGGGTATCGATTCCTCCTGGGCCACGGTCAACCGCTATTGGCTCGATCGCGCCGACGCGGATATGACGGCTGTGACATTTTTAATCGACCGCAAGGGAGTCATTCGTTATATTCAGCCGGATGGCGGATATGATAGGGATTCCAATCGCAAGGGACGAAGAGAATTTGAGAGCTTGAAGAGACAGCTTCAAACCCTTATAAAAGAAGAAGCAGAGGAGAATGAAGCGGAAGCCGTAAAAACCGGCTCCTTCAGCGGACAGGAGCAGAAATGAATCTAGGGGAATCCATCCGGGTTATCCGGCAGTCCAAAGGATTATCACAAGGTGAAATGCAAAAAAGGACGGGAATCCTGCGGTCCTATTTATCGCGTGTGGAGAACGGCCACACCGTTCCTTCCTTCGCCACTCTTCAAAGGCTGGCCACGGCCATGGGCGTGACCCTGGCGGATTTCTTCACTCATGGCGATGGAAAAGCTTTGCCGGCGCCTCCGCCTACGGGCAACTCCGGTACCCCCTCGGAATACTTGCAGGAATTGAAGCACTATTTGCCCCATCTTTCTCCCCAGCAGCGGCAGGAACTGCTGAACATGATTAAGGAAATGGCCCGAACCTCGCGGCAGTAGGCCTTCCACGTTCCCCTTCAAATCGCATCCTGCCCGCCACGCCATATTGTCGTTAAATTCTCTGAGTACCGCCGGGTGGGTGAGGCACGCCGCTTGCGGGGTTGCCGGTTATCTCGAACGGGCTTTTTCTTGAGGTTGTTTCTTCGCTCTAGGCTTCTGCGAAGTTTGCCGGTGCGCCGCTCATAAATCACGCGGGAAATCTTGAAGCGGACCTCCAGGGCCTCTGCCCGAGCAGATCGATTCATTTTGCGCAAGACCGCCGCAAATCCCCGCGCGATCTTCAGGGTGTCTGGGTGTTTTGGACCATACTCCTTTTCTACAATCGCCAGCGCTCGTTTGTATGAGTCATCTGCTTCTGCACGTCTCCCCAACACAAAGCAAAGCTCCGCCAGATTGACGAGCCGCCGGGCGACTTTGGGGTGTTCTTTCCCGTAGCACTCCTCTGCTATGGCCAGGGAACGATGATAGAGCGGTTCCGCTTCGGCATACTTTTCCTGTTCTTGGTACAAACGCGCCAGATTGTTGAGCAAGCGCGCTAATTCTTCACGCATGGGGCCTTGAGCATCTTCCAGCCTCAGGAGCACCTCTCGATAGACTCTCTCTGCATCAGCATACTTTTTCTGCGCGTGATAGTTATAGGCCAGCTTGTGGAGCGAATTGATTTCCTGGGGCGACTTTATGAAACTGATTGCGGGAAAACTTTTCTTCACATCGTCTGCTTGGGAATCTGCGTCCTTCTCCGCGGCAGGCGCTGCTTTCTTTGGCTTGACCTTCGCATCTAACCGCCGCAAAACGGCGCCAGTCATTCCCCACAGGGCATCATCATTGGAATCGTTCATAGTTCCCCCATCCGGGACTTCCCAATCCAAGTCTGCTCTTTTGGAAGAATAATCTCATGTTCAGTCTGACTGAACCATGCCGCCAGAAATTCCTTTTTGAACCACTGCTCGCAAAAATTATACTCCCACTTACTTTCGTTACAGCAGTATTTTTAATCATTACAATGCATCACAATACATCCGTCCTCGAGGAACGGCCAGGCCTGATCCATATTGACGTTGGAGACGTGCAAGAGGTTACTGC
>MEKX01000047.1:4959-32993 GCA_001767075.1 Acidobacteria bacterium RIFCSPLOWO2_12_FULL_54_10
GCGCAGCGGAAACAAAGGCAGCTTCAAACTGCGAAGGCGGCAGCAGGACCCCTCGTTCCAGCATGGCCCTGTAATATGCAGCAAATCGGTCGCGGTCCGCGGCGGAAGCTGTTTCATAATCAACCACCGGGCCGGGCGTGAAAAACAACGTGAGCATGGATCCCACTCGGTTCACGCAAGCAGGCACATTGGCTTTGCGAGCAGCATCCACCAGCCCTTCCGCCAGTCGTGCCGAGCGCGTTTCCAATTCCTTATAGATCGTCGCGGCGCGTCTTCCAAGCTCCACCAGCACCGCAATCCCGGCGGCCACGGCCAACGGATTCCCAGCCAACGTGCCCGCTTGGTAGACCGGCCCTACAGGAGATACGCAGCCCATGATGTCGCGCCGCCCGCCATAAGCGCCGATGGGCAGTCCCCCGCCAATTACTTTGCCGAGCGTCGTCAGGTCGGGGCGGATTCCATACAGTTCTTGCGCTCCTCCCCGGCTCAATCGAAATCCGGTCATGACCTCATCGAAGATCAGCAATGCCCCGTCGCGCGCGGTTACCTCCCGCAGGGCTTGCAAAAATCCAGGCAGCGGTGGTACGCAGCCCATGTTGCCCGCTACGGGTTCGACAATCACCGCAGCGATCTGTCCGGGTCGGCTCGCAAAAGCCTCCTCGACAGCTTGGATATTATTAAAGGGCAGGGAAATCGTCAATTCTGCAAATTGCCGTGGAATTCCCGCTGAATCCGGCAACGCCAGCGTTGCCACGCCTGAGCCGGCTTTCACCAGCAGCGAATCCACGTGTCCGTGATAGCAGCCCGTAAATTTTACAATCAGGTCTCTGTGCGTATAGCCGCGCGCCAGCCGGATCGCGCTCATGGTGGCTTCCGTTCCGGAGTTCACCAGGCGGACCATTTCAATCGACGGCACGGCCTGCGTGATCAACTCCGCCAAATGGACTTCTGCTTCGGTGGTCAAGCCAAACGCTGTGCCTTTCTCCAACGCCTGATGCACAAGCCGCTCGATGTCCGTATGCGCGTGCCCCAAAAGCAGCGGCCCCCACGCGCCAATGTAGTCAATGTAGTGATTTCCGTCAGCGTCCACGATCTGCGAACCCCGCCCACGGGAAACAATCAGCGGCGGCAAACCCACCGCGCGGAATGCTCGCACCGGAGAATTAACGCCGCCTGGAATCAAACGCTGCGCCTGCTCAAAAATCTCATTGTTGCGCGTTGTCTTTTTGGATATCGACATAGAATTTAATTCGCTGCTAATTCTGTTCCATCATTCCGAAGATGTTAATTCTAGCACGGCAACATCGGATCATACGGCGGTGGTCACGCTCTCACGTTAGAATAGAAGGGAAGGCGTTCTGAAATAGTTCTTAGCATTTCTTGCATTATGGCCAAACTATCTCAAATCCAGAATCCGGTTAGCGATCTCCTGTTGGAAGTGGCCCATGCCGAAGAATTCCATTCGCTGCTCAAGCAATTGCGGCGTGGTCAGCGAACCGTCCGCCTCTCTGGTCTGACGCGCCATGCTAAAGCCTTGTACGCCGTCTTGCTGCAACAGTTGGTGGACAAGCCGTTGTTGTATATTGCGCGTTCCAACGATCATGCCGAAGTCATAACGGACCTGCTGGCAGGTTGGTCGGAGCTTCTGGGAGGTAAGCCCCCTTCGTTCATTCCCGCGCATGACGTCCGTCCTTATCAGGGCCTTTCGCCCCATCCGGAGATCGCCGAAAAAAGAGCCGTGGGTTTGGGGAAACTCGCGGCGGGCCAGGTATCTCTAGTTGTCGCGCCGATTGCGTCGGTCGCAACACGTTTGCAATCCCCGGATTTCTATCGCCGTTTGCTGAAAACGATTCAGCTTGGACAGACGCTTCCTCTAGAACAATTCGTGGATCACCTGGTTTCTGTCGGCTACACGTCTCACGAACCGGTGGAGATGGCCGGCCAGTTTTCGGTGCGTGGCGGCATTGTCGATGTCTTTTCACCGGAATCACTGCGTCCTGTGCGGCTGGAACTTCTTGGCGACGATGTCGAGTCCATCCGCGAATTCGATCCGGAGATGCAGCGCTCCGTCGGGCAAATCACCTCGGCCACGCTTCTTCCCGTCACGGAATTTCCGCTTCGCCACGATCGGCTCAATGATCTTTACAGAAAAATCGATGGCGATGCGAGCGGTATCTATTCGCCAGGGGAACCTTTTGCGGGGTGGGAGTTCCTCTTGCCGCTGGCTGTTCCCTTCCAGCATTCATTGATGAACCTTTGCGATCAAGCCGTGATTTTTCTCGATGAGCCGCAGGACCTCGAAAAAGAATTAGAACGCCTGTTATCTAAATCAGAATTGGAGTATGAGCAGGTGCGCGAGCTGCGCCCTCTGAGTTCGCCGCCATCCAGCTACTTTTTGCAATGGCAGGAAATCACCGAAAAATGGGACCGGCATTCTCGCATCATTGCCGAGGAAATCGCCTTAGCGCCACTCGCTGGAGTTCCTCATCTTGAGTGCGGCACGCGCCCCTCTCCCCGATATCACGGCAACGTCTCTTTGTGCCTTGCGGAAATCAAGAAGCGCATCGCAGAAAATTTCCGGATTCTCGTCTTGACCACCGGGCGAGGTGAGACGGAGCGCCTGGGGGAACTCTTCGCCGAATCGGCCATCCCCTTCGCAACCGCAGGAACCGAGAGAACCGAGGGAACCGAGAACAAAAAACCTATTTGCTGGATCGCCCAGGGTCGCATTCCCGATGGAGTCACGATGGCCGGGCACAAAATCATGGTTCTTGGCTATCAAGATATTTTTGATGCCCCAGTCTCTCTGCCCATTGCGAAATCTTCCAAAATCTCCACCTTCCTTTCCGACTTCCGCGACCTGGAGCCAGGCGACTTTATCGTACACAAAGAGCATGGCGTAGGCTGTTTCCGGGGTCTGAAGGAAATCTCCCAGGATGACATCCGCATGGAGTTCATGGAGGTCGCGTATGCGGAAGAGGCGCGGTTGTATGTTCCGCTGGCGAGGTTGGATTTGGTCCAAAAATACAGGGGCATGGAGGGGGCCAAGCCGAAGTTGGATCGCCTCGGCGGCAGCACTTGGGCGCGCACAAAAAAACGAGTTCGCAAGGCTATGGAGGAGATGGCCGGTGAGCTGCTGAAGCTTTACGCGGGCCGGAAACTTGCGCAAGGTTTTGCATTTTCTTCCGAAGACCATTGGCAGCGCGAATTCGATGAAGCATTTGAATTCGAGGAAACGGCCGATCAGTTAAAAGCGATTGAAGATGTGAAGCAGGACATGAAGAAAGCCGTTCCCATGGAGCGGCTCGTCTGCGGAGACGTGGGTTACGGAAAAACCGAAGTGGCCATGAGGGCAGCTTTCAGAGCGGCGAGTCATAGCAAGCAGGTGGCTGTGCTCGCACCCACCACGATTCTGGCGCTGCAACATCTCGATACCTTCCAGAAGCGATTCGCCGCTTTCCCGCTTCGCATCGATATGCTCAGCCGCTTCAAAAAACCAGCCCAGCAGAAGGAGGCTCTCAAAAATCTGGAGAAAGGGAAAATCGACATCATCATCGGTACGCACAGACTGCTTTCGAAAGATGTCGTCTTCCACGATTTGGGGTTACTGATCGTCGATGAAGAGCAGCGCTTTGGTGTCCGGCACAAGGAGCGTCTTAAGGAGATCAAAAAGTCGGTGGATATTTTGTCGCTCTCTGCAACGCCGATTCCTCGCACGCTTCACATGGCGCTGGTAGGTCTGCGCGACATGTCCGTGATCGAAACACCGCCGCGAGACAGGTTGTCGATTCAGACCGTGGTTGCGCCGTTCAGCGACGGCATTATCAAAACCGCCATCGAGCAGGAACTTGACCGCGGCGGACAGGTCTATTTTGTCCACAACCGGGTTGGCTCGCTCGACCAAATGGCTGCGCGCATCAAAAAACTCGTACCGCAGGCGCGTATCGCCTTAGCTCACGGCCAGATGAATGAACGGCACCTCGAGAAGGTGATGCTCCAGTTCGTGCGCCAGGAAACCAATGTGCTGGTGGCGACAACGATCATCGAGAACGGGCTGGATATTCCGCTCGTCAATACCATCGTGATCAATCGTTCCGATCGCATGGGACTGTCTGAACTTTACCAGTTGCGAGGCAGAGTGGGGCGATCCAATCGCAGGGCTTATGCGTACTTGCTGGTGCCCGATGAAGGCGAACTCAGCGAACTCGCGCGCCGCCGCCTGAGTGCCTTGAAGGAGTTCACGGAGTTAGGTTCCGGCTTTCGCGTGGCGGCTCTGGACATGGAATTAAGGGGGGCGGGGAATCTGCTAGGGCGCGAGCAGCACGGCGAAGTGAATGCCGTTGGCTTCGAGCTTTACTGCCGGATGATGGAGGAAACCATTCAGCAAATGCAAGGCACGGAAGTCCCGCAGGAAGTGTCCACCTCCATTCAACTCGGCATCGACATCCGTATACCGCCCAGCTATATCCCGGAGGAACATCAACGCCTCCAGATGTATAAGATGGCAGGAAACATTCGGTCAGCGGAAGAGAAAGACCGCTTGCAACAAGAACTGGAGGACCGCTACGGCCCCTTATCCGCTCCGGTCAAGAATCTGCTGGCCTATTCCGAACTGAAGTTCCAAGCCGAACGCCTGTGGATTCGCTCGATTGACCGGAAGGGCGGGCACATTCATATGCAGTTTCATCCAAGCACGCCGTTAAATTCAGCGCGACTGATCCAATTCATCTCCAGAAACCCAGGAGTGGAGTTTACTCCCGCTGGCCTGCTGCGCGTGCCTCTTCACCAGAAATCTGGCGGTGCCTTGGCACAAGCGAAGTCCGTGCTGGATCATCTGCAATGAATCATCAGACTAAAGACGAAGGCAGATTGCAGCCAAAGAAATTCGCGTTCTAGTGACACATTCGTCACTTCAGCGGCGAAGTTATTAGACAACAGACGATTCAAATTGACGGTGTATGGTCCCTGTGTTACTTTTGCAGCGGGGATTATCTTACGAGAAAAATGAGGCCTCGCAAGGGTGAGTGGATTTGCTCTATTTCTTCAAGAAACACCGTCTGCAAACATTCCCAGTTTGATTGCCCAGACCGGCCCGGCTGCAAAAATTGTTTTGCTCATTTTGTTGAGTTTTTCTGTTATTTCCTGGGCGATCATCTATGTGAAGTGGCAGACGTTTAAGGAGGCCAAGGAGCAGGGTGATAAATTCTTGCGGGCATTTCGGAAGTCTCGTAGCCTCCCGGAACTCAACACGGCCATCGAAAATTTTCCGATCAATCCACTGCGCGCCATTTTCGAGGCTGGCTTTCGGGAAATGGCTGCTCAAGCCGGGAATCCCGGCGGGGGCGTTAAAAATATAAGATCCTTGGAACGGGCATTGCAGATCGCCGCCAGCGAGCAACTCAGCGTACTCGAACAGAAGTTGAGCTGGTTAGCAACGACGGGGTCCGTAACTCCCTTCATCGGATTATTCGGAACGGTATGGGGAATCATGGGTGCTTTCCTGAGTCTCGGGTCTAGCGGCGCAGCCAGTTTGCGGGTCGTAGGTCCGGGCATTGCAGAGGCTCTCGTGGCCACTGCCGCGGGTTTATTCGCAGCCATTCCTGCGGTGATTGCGTATAACTATTTTTTGAGCAGAATCAAGGAATTCGGCAAAATAATGGATAGCTTTGCTCTTGAATTCCTCAACGCGGCCGAGCGGAACTCTACCTAACAGGGCTGCCGTGTCGCTCTGCAAACCACCCGCCACGGGAAACCTTTAAGGCGGGGAATGAATCAATCATTAATGCCAGACATCTCGTCGGGCGGGTATCTGAAAATGGCTTTCACGAATTCCGAAGGAAGAACGCAATCATCGCTTTCTGAGATCAACGTAACACCTTTCGTTGACGTACTGTTGGTGTTACTGGTGATCTTCATGCTGACTGCGCCGATTCTGCAATCGGGTATAGAACTGGATGTGCCGCAGACACGCACGGTAAGGGAGATTTCCCAAGAACGCTTAGTGGTCAGCATTGACCGCGGGCAGCGCCTGTATCTTGGCAACGATCCGGTCAATATCAATGATCTTGTTGCCAAGTTGAAGGAGAAAAATCCGAAATCTGGCGTCACGTCGGTGTTTCTCCGCGCAGACCAAAGCGTTCCTTTCGGCACTGTCGCGATGGTAGTGGATGAGCTGCGGCAAGCGGGGATCGAGCAGATAAGTATGGTCACCGAGCCGCTGAACCGGCGCCGATGAAACGCGGGTATTACTAAATGTCAGCAAGCAACACAGCACGTTGGGCTATCACGGGAGTGCATGGGGACGATCTCCGAAAGCCGCTCATGTACTCTGCGGCTGCCCACATTGCGCTGGCAGTCATTGCCCTAGTTTCGACGTTTTGGAAATGGCAAGGAAGCAGTTGGGGTGAGGGCGCAGGGACTGGAGGTGCAGCAACCGTGCGCCTGGTGAGCGCCGCCAGCGTGCCTTTGCCTGCGCCTCGAGTGCCAACGCAAAACCGCGTAGCAACGGAAAGCCCCGGCTTGCACCAGCCAGAACCGGCGAAACCGGCTCCGAAGCCGAAAGTGCAACCCCCTCCGGAAAAAGCCGTAGAACTCCCGGCCCGCAATGCAAAAGTCGTGCCGGAGTCTCAGAAAAAAGTCATTGCCAAAACGGAGCAAGCTTCGCAAGAAGAAGCGTCTAAGCCAACCCAAACAGCGCAAGCCCGGCCACCCGCACAGCCGCCATCGCGCTCCCAGAAAGAGCCTCCGCAGGAAGCCGGTAACGAAATCCCGTTCGGGCAAGGCGGCCCCGCTCAGGGACCTTTTGGCATGTTCCAGTCTGAATCCGGAACGGGTGGATTTAATTTCTCTGGCGGTTCAGGCGATTTTGGATCGAGATTCAGTTGGTATGTAACCGCCATACGGAGTCGCATCAGCAACAATTGGCTTAGGGGGACTGTCGATCCTCGCATCCAGTCGGCGCCACGGGTTTTTATCGCCTTTCAAATTTTGAGAGATGGCAGCGTGGCGAATGTGGAACTGACGTCTTCCAGCGGCATAACGTCGCTGGATCGCTCGGCCCTGCGAGCCGTCTTCGACTCCAGCCCTATGCCCTCGTTGCCTCCCGAGTATCCGGGATCAAAAGTGGATGTCGAGTTTTGGTTCGATTTCCGGCGATGATACAGGTTCCATCATTTTTGCAAGAAAGTGGAAAGCATCATGCGTTTTGCTGAGAAATTTTGGATTGCATTAACGCTAATGCTTTTGATGTCTGCGCCTGCCATCCATCTCCTGGCCCAGGAAGACGCCATCCGCACCGGAACCGGCATAGGCGTGGATCGCATACGCCTGGCAGTATCCAGCATGCGTGCAGGCGGGGACGTGTCCGCCTTAATGAGGACTTTTGATGAGACCTTGTGGAATGACCTGGATTTTGCGGGATTCTTCGATCTTGCCAGCAAGAGCTTTTATCCGCTTTCCCTGCCATCCCGGCCGGCGGAATTGAAATTGGAGGAATGGAGCGGCCCGCCGGTCAGCGCCCACATGGTGGTTCTGGGGAATGCCGTGACGATGGGTGAGCAAGTGTTGATTGAAGCCTATCTCGTCGATCCCCGCAACGCAACTCAACCCGTGGTGCTGGGCAAGCGATACGCCGAAGAACCCACGGAACGCGCCGTTCGCCAGGCGGCTCACCGTTTCGCCAACGAGATTGTTTTCCGTTTGGGAGGGGGGGTTCCAGGCGTTGCGGAAAGCAAAGTTGTTTTCGTCCGGCGAACCAATCCCAGGGTTAAAGAGATTTGGATCATGGATTATGATGGGTCCAATCAGGAGCAAATCACTCACCTGGACACTTTATGCCTGACTCCGGCGATCTCCGTGGATGGTACGCAGGTGGCGTTTACGACATACAAAAATGACAATCCGGAAATAATGATTTATTCTTTATTGACTCGGAAGCAGCTTCCGTTTTCTAATCGGCGGGGGCTGAATACTACGCCGACCTGGTCCCCGGATGGAAGTCAGATGGCGATCACGTCTTCCGTTACCGGTGATCCAGAGATTTACATAGTGGATTTACAGGGCAAGAACTTCAAACGTCTGACGGTTGCCCGGGGAGTGGACATCTCGCCATCTTGGAACCCAAAAACCGGAACGCATATCACGTTTGTTTCCGATCGCGGTGGTAGCCCGAAAATCTATATGATGGATAATGACGGCGCAAACGTTACGCCGCTGGTTACGGAAGGAGTTCAAGCCCTAGACCCAGCTTGGTCGCCGAATGGACGGTTGATCGCATTTACGTTGTACAAAGATGGCGAGTACAACATTAATATAATGGATGTGGCAACACGCAATATTGTGCAACTGACCCGGAACAATGGTAAAAATGAACATCCTAGCTGGTCTCCGGACAATCGGCACATCGTCTTCACTTCGAATCGCACGGGAATGTCGCAAATTTGGACGATGATCGCTGACGGTTCCAAGCAAAGGCAGTTGACCACACGCGGCGATAATACCGAGCCTGCGTGGTCCAGCAGGTAAGTTGCAATCGGAATTTAGCAATGATTAGATTCAAGTAGAAAATTTAAGGAGGCTAATGATGATTAAGGGGAAAATGCGGTTTGTGGGTTTATTTCTGTTACTCCTGTTGACGGTAGCCGGCGCCTGCCGAAGGCAAGTGCCGCCGCCACCGCCACCACCGCCGCCGCCACCGCCGGCTGCTCCCGCTCCGTCCGTCACGCTGACGGCAGAGCCTAGCACGATTGAACGTGGCCAAAGCTCGAATTTGCGTTGGACTTCCCAAAATGCTACCGGGCTGGATATTCAACCCGGCGTTGGCCGAGTGGATGCCCAAGGCTCACGGTCCGTCTCTCCGACGGAGTCAACAACGTACACAATTACCGCCAGTGGAGCTGGCGGGTCCAGCAATGCCACAACCCGTATCACGGTGACTGTGCCGCCGCCGCCACCGCCGCCGCCGCCTCCGGCTCCAGAGGCTACCCTTCGGGAGCGCTTCGATCGGGAAATCCAGGATGCGTATTTCGATTTCGACAAATCCGACGTACGCTCCGATGGTCAGCAGTCCCTAACGTCCAGTGCAAGTTTCCTGCGGTCAAACCCCAATGTGTCCATCCGTATTGAAGGACATTGCGACGAGCGCGGAAGCATTGAATACAACTTGGGGCTTGGTGATCGGCGTGCCAATTCGGCCAGGGACTTCCTGGTCTCGCTGGGCATCTCCAGTGACAGGATCACCTCGATTAGTTACGGCAAGGAACGGCCATTCTGTACTCAGACGGATGAAAGCTGCTGGCAGCAAAACCGGCGGGCCCACCTGGTTTGTACGAATTGTGGCCAGTAAATGATATAAAGGGAAAGGCAGGCGCATTACAAAACTGCCTTTCCCTGATTTACTGAAACCCCGGATGGAGTGCTCTAGCAGGAAGATGGCTGATCTTGCGAGTCTTTCCCGGAGCGTAACCTTTTCTGCAAGGAGGAAATCTATGAAACGAACAATTTTTCTCTTAGTTCTTTGGCTTGCAGGGTTGGTTCCAGCCGGGCTTGCAGTGGATAAGGAAGTCATCCAACTCCAGCAAAGCGTCGCACTCTTGCAGGGCATGGTTCGGGAGTTGCAAAGAAGCTTTGATGAAAGAATCGTGGTGCTGCGTACATTGCTGGAACAGTCGACGGATCGCTCGAATCAATTATCCACTGGCATCACTTCCTTGCAGGGCGCGGTCCAGGATTCGCTCGGGAATTCAGGGCAAAAAGTAGACAACCTGGGCACGCAGTTACAAGGTTTGCAGATGTCCATCGAAGACCTCAGGGCGCGGCTGGACAAATTGTCGCAGCAAGTAACTAAGATCGAAACTGCTTCACAAACCATTTCTTCTATGGGTTCGCTAGGAGGCCCAGGGTACGGCGACCCCGCGATGCCGCCGCCACCACCACCCGACGTTTTATACAACACTGCTTTGCGGGACTACACCAGCGGCAATTATCCGCTTTCGATGCAGGAATTTACAGATTATCTGCGGTATTATTCCGATACCCCCCTGGCATCGAACGCGCAATTTTATATTGGCGACATTTATTACCAGCAAGGCTTATTTGAAAAGGCAATTCAGGAATACGACAAAGCGATTGAACAATATCCCAATGGCAATAAGACTGCTGCGGCTCAATTGAAGAAAGGGTTTGCCCTTCTCAATCTAAACCTCCGAACTCAGGGGATTCAGGAATTGAGCAACCTCGTTAAACGGTTTCCCAATACGCCGGAGTCTTCCTTAGCGCAGGATAAGATCAATTCATTGGGACCAGAAGCCGAGCCTAAGGCTACGTCGCGCTAATCGATTCTGCCCCCGTTTTTATTCAGTTTCTGCGCACTAAACCTGCCGAAAAAGTGCAGTAGTCCGCCAGACTGCTGGAATCGCTTCTTGACCGCGACTGCTCAAGTCCTCTAAAATAACCTTTTTACAATTCAGGTTAGGAGAACAATGGCAAATCATTACTCAGCCCTGGAACATCAGCGGCAATCGGTGCGGCGCGAATTAGTGAATCGTCGCAACAAGGGTTTTCTGCGCTCCAGCTTGCGGCAGATCCGGGAAATTCTCGCAAATGGCGATATCGAGCAGGCATCGAAACTCGTTTCACAAGTGAATTCCCGCGTCGATAAGGCTGTCAGCAAAAAGATACTCCATAAGAATGCGGCAAGTCGCTTGAAATCCCGTTTAATGGCGAGATTGAACGCGTTAGGTAAAGCCAAAGCTGCCTGAGCAATCTTGATTTTCTCACCGGATTCAACAGAATCCCCTCTTTTGAGCAGTTAACTGCTGGCTGGACTGTTGTCGGCGGGATCATTGGGATATCTTCAGTGCGAAGAGTTTTCTCTGTCTGAATAGACCGTATCCCTATCTGGGATAGCGGCGTGTATCAGTAGGCAAGTTGTCTTCAATGGACTTGAATCGCGAGCGATTGAAAGTTTTTAGTGGAACAGCCAATCCTGCCTTGGGTCAGGAGATTTGCGCCAATTTGGGAGTTCCCCTGGCGCAGTCGCTGATTACTCGCTTCAGTGATGGCGAAGTGCGCGTGCAAATACAGGAAAACGTCCGGGGCGCTGATGTATTTGTTGTTCAGCCGACCTGCAATCCTGTGGATACCAATTTAATGGAATTGCTCTTGATGATGGACGCCCTAAAGCGCGCTTCGGCTAAACGCATTACGCCGGTGATCCCTTACTATGGTTATTCGCGGCAGGATCGCAAGGACAGGCCCCGCGTGCCCATTTCCTCCAAAGTGGTGGCGGACCTTCTGGTCACGGCAGGAGCCGACCGTGCGCTGACCATGGACCTGCACGCTCCCCAAATTCAGGGTTTTTTTGATGTACCCGTGGACCACCTTTTTGCCGCGCCTGTGCTCGTAAAATATTTCCAGGACTTGAAACTCCCCAACCTGACCATCGTCGCCCCCGATGCGGGAGGCGTGGAGCGCGCCCGCTTCTTTGCCAAAAAAGTGGATGCCGCGCTGGCAATCGTGGATAAGCGGCGCGAGGATGTGAACGTTAGTGAGGTGATGCACGTGATTGGCGATGTCGCCGGGCGCACCGCTGTTGTAGTGGATGACATGATCGATACGGCCGGAACGCTGGTCAAGACTACGGAAGCCCTCATCCAGCATGGCGCTACTGCCGTCTATGCCTGCTGCACTCATCCAGTGCTTTCGGGCCAAGCGGTTCAGCGCATCTGCAATTCGAAATTAACTCAAGTGGTTGTGACCAACAGCATTCCATTGTCAGAGGAAGCTAAAACCTGCGGCAAAATAACGGTTTTGAGCATCGCACAACTGCTGGCTCGTGCGATTGAATCTATCCATGAGGAAACTTCTGTCAGCACTTTATTTATTTGAGCACGCAGTTTCCCGAAAGAATGTGAATCTATGGAAAAATTAGTTTTGGAAGCGCAAGTAAGAACCGAACGAGGCAAAGAAGTCTCAGGTCGCTCCCGACGGATCGGCATCATCCCGGCTGTCGTCTATGGCGACGGCAAGGAGACCGTGGCGTTAGCCATATCGCCCAAGCAATTAAGCGACTTGCTGCGCGCGGGCGGCGCGAACGCTATCCTCCAACTGCAAATTGGTGATGGGGCAACCACGCCGGTCATGGTCGTGGACCACCAGCGCGAGCCTCTTCGCGGCAATCTTTTGCATGTGGACTTGAAGCGGATTGCTCTGGACAAGAAGGTTCATGTGAAAGTTCGCATCATTCTTACCGGTGAGCCGCGCGGCGTTAAGACGGAGAATGGCGTGCTCGAATTCGTTTCCCGGGAGCTGGACGTGGAGTGCCTGCCTCTGGACATTCCTGCCATGCTGACCATTGCAGTGGACGATTTAGGGCTGGGCGATCTTGTCCGCGTTGCCGACCTGCAAGAGCGGCTCGAGAAAGGCATTCGCATACTTGGCGACCCTCATACGGTGATTTGCCATGTTGTGACTGTTAAGGAAGTGGAGGAGAAGCCCGCTGAAGAAGCTGTTGTTGCCGCCACCCCTGCTGAGCCTGAAGTGATCAAAAAGGGTAAAGTCGTAGAAGAGGAAGAAAAGAAAGAAAAGAAATAACTGCCCGGCGCAGCGTCTTGCTTACGATGCATGTCTGCCGGAGAGCAGCAGTTGGGAGTTTGTGAGTGTGAAACTCGTTGTGGGACTTGGTAATCCCGGCCCGGAATACGAGTTGACCCCCCACAACATGGGGTTTCTGGTCGTTGCGCGGCTGGCCGAGCGCCACCACGTCAGCATCAACCGCAAGCGATTTAACTCTCTTTGCAGACGGATCTTCATCGGCGAGCAGGAAGCTTGGCTCATTCAGCCGCAAACTTTCATGAATAGAAGCGGCGAGGCTGTGAGAGAATGGTTAGTCAAGGAAGATTGCAACCCGAAAGAGCTAATCATTATCGCCGATGAACTGGATTTGCCCTGGGGCGTTTTGCGCATCCGGAAAAAGGGCGGCACGGCAGGGCATCACGGGTTGGAATCGATTGCTGGTTCGGTTGGGACAAAGGAATTTACGAGGCTGCGGATCGGCGTTTGCCCGGCTCACAAGCCAAAAGATTCAGCAGATTATCTGCTGCGGCCCATTAAGCGCTCTCTTCGCTCCGGATTGCCGGATATCCTCGACAAGGCCTCGGAAGCCGTAGAGGCGATTTTGACCCAGGGCGTTGATAAGGCAATGAATCTGTTTAATAGCCGGTCGCGAAATACGAACGACTCTGGCAACCGTCTTACTGCTGAAGGGAATTAGGAAGCTCGAAACAATGAGAAACTATGAAATTATTTTTATCGTAAGGCCGGACCTTCCAGAAGAGGATGCGGACAAGTTCCTCTCCCAAATGGAGCACTTGGTCACTTCGACCGGCGGTACTGTCAAAAAAATGGAAAAATTGGGACGCCGCCGCCTGGCTTATAAAATCAAAAGATGCCAGGAAGGCCTCTACGTTTTGTTCGTTCTGGATTGCCAAGCGGCAACCGTCCATGAATTTGAACGGAAACTCAAAGTCAGCGACCCGGTGATCAAGTTTATGACCGTGCGGCTGGATGAGGAAATGAAGAAAGTGGAAAAATTCCGGCAGAGCCGGGCCAAGCGCACCGCCCGCCGCAAAGCACCTCCAGCGGCGGAAGCGACTGCCGCAGCATCGTAGGCAGTCTTGATCGTGCGCAATCGAAGGGAGATTTTCAGTGGTTGAGAGGCAAGAAAGAAGTCACACGGAACATAAATCCAGACCGGGAACTGGTCCTCGCCGCGAGGGTGGTGGCGGAGGAGGCCCGCGTCGGCAGGCCCGCCGCAGAAAAGTCTGCAAGTTCTGCGTGGAGAGAATCGATTACATCGACTACAAGGAATACAGATTGCTCTTTCAATTTATTCCGGACCGTGGGAAGATCCTTCCCGCGCGCATCTCCGGCGTCTGCTACCCGCATCAGCGGCTGTTGAAATCTGCGATCCAGCGGGCGCGGAACATCGCCTTGCTGCCGTTTTCTGCGGATATGTAACGATCTAGGCGCAAGGGCTTCAGCCCGCGCCATTGAAGGATTGAATCATGGAATTGATACTGCGAGAAGATATTCAACATTTAGGCCGGCGCGGCGACGTCGTCAAAGTGAAAAACGGCTACGGCCGCAATTATCTGCTTCCGCGCAAGCTGGCGGTTCCTCTCACCGAGGGAAACAAAAAAGCCGTGGAGCAGCAGAAAGTGTCTGCCCTGAAGCGCGATGCCCATGAAAAGTCCCAGGCCGAGCAACTTGGCGCCATCATCGGCAAGGTTTCGCTTTCCTTCGCTCGCAAAGCTGGCGAATCCGGGCTTTTATTTGGCTCCGTGACTTCCATCGACGTTGCCGAAGCGCTTGCCAAAAGCGGCTATGCCATTGATCGCCGCAAGATTCTTTTGGAGAACCCGATCAAGCAGTTGGGCGATGTCCAGGTTCCCGTGCGCCTCCACCGTGAAGTGACTGCTATGGTTACGGTGCAGATCGTTGCTGAAACCGAAAGTTAAATCCTTCCCACCAAGAGTGTTCCGATGGCGGTAGGCGAATCCACTCAGGTTAAGGGCCTTCCGAGCAATGTGGAGGCCGAACGCTCCGTTCTTGGAGCCATCCTGCTGGATAATTCCGCCTACAATCAAGCTGCCTCCGTTCTTATTCCCGATGATTTTTACCTCGACAGCCATCGGCGCATCTATCAGCGCATCATGGATCTCTCCGACCGCTCCAGGCCTGCCGACCTGGTGACTATCAGCGAGGAATTGATGCGCAACAATGAACTGGAGGCGGTTGGCGGCGCTGCTTACGTGTCCTCGCTCACTGACGGCTTGCCGCGCCTCAGCAACATTGAGCACTATGCGAAGATCGTCAAGGACAAATCTCTGCTCCGCAGATTGATCCAGGTCTCCAACACCGTTGCCAGCCGCTGCGTGGAAGGCTCCGAAGAAGCGGAAGACGTTTTAGATGCTGCCGAGAGCATGATTCTGGGCATCGGCGAGCAGCGCATCCGCGCCGGGTTCGTGCATTTCCGCGACATCTTCCGCAACAGTTTCGAGAGCATTGATGCCCTCACGGATCGCGGCAAGCGGGTCACGGGCCTGGAAACCGGTTTCCGTAAATTCGATGAAATGACGCGCGGTTTGCAGCCTTCCGACCTTGTCATCATCGCCGCGCGGCCTTCCATGGGCAAAACCAGCCTGGCGCTGAACATTGCTCAATATGCGGCCGTGCACCAGAAGCAGACCGTCGGCGTTTTCAGCCTGGAAATGTCGCGCGAAGCGCTCGTTCTGCGATTGTTGTGCGGAGAAGCGAGAGTCGATTCCCACAAGTTTCAGGCGGGGTTTTCCTCCAAAGATGACTGGACGCGCTTGGGCGGGGCGCTGGTGCGCTTGGCCAATTCCCCCATCTTTATTGACGATACCCCAGGGGTGTCGGTATCGGAGATCCGGGCTAAGGCCCGCCGCTTGCAAGCCGAGCACGGCTTGGGCTTGCTCGTCGTCGATTACATGCAATTGATGAGCGGAAGAGGGCGATTTGAAAATCGCACGCAGGAAATCTCCGCCATCTCCCGCGGCCTTAAAGGCCTGGCGAAGGAGTTAAGTGTCCCGCTGATCGCCATATCACAGTTGAACCGCTCGCCGGAAGAGCGCGGCGGTCGTCCGCGTCTTTCTGATCTCCGCGAAAGCGGCCAGATCGAGCAAGACGCCGACCTGGTTGCTTTTATCTACCGCGAGGAAGTGTTCAAGCCAACCGAGGAGAACCGGGGCAAGGCCGAAATCATCATTGAGAAACAGCGCAACGGTCCCACCGGTTCTGTGGCGCTTGCCTTTCTGCCCAAGTACACTTGTTTCGAGAATCTGGCGGAAGACTTTGGGGCAGAAGATTATTCCGAATGAGCTATACAGCAAGCGGGCAGATTTGGTAGCCACGGCACGCATTTTGTGCCGTGGGCTTTTTAGTCCGAGCCGTGACTCTGAACGACATATAGATGTCGTTTAGGAAGCGGCCACTTACTTCCTTGCAATTCGCTGCCGAGGGACTTTGATCTACATCATCCATGAATTTGACATTTGCCGTTCGATACACATTAAAATGTTCCATCACATCCACCATTCGCAGGATTCCCTGAATGTCTTCGCGGCCCACGTGGGTTGAAATATCGCTTCCGCAGCTTGCGGAAAATTATCGCATCATTCGAAATCACGTCGGCGCGCGCTGCGCCATTATGGCCGTGGTCAAAGCCGACGCCTACGGCCACGGCTTATCCGAAGTCTCTAAAACCCTGGCTG
The DNA here is from genome assembly GCA_001767075.1 of Acidobacteria bacterium RIFCSPLOWO2_12_FULL_54_10. GTDB lineage: Bacteria > Acidobacteriota > Terriglobia > 2-12-FULL-54-10 > 2-12-FULL-54-10 > 2-12-FULL-54-10. The sequence continues at coordinate 21,252 of MEKX01000047.1, forward strand.
CCGCCGGCGCCGACTGGTTCGGCGTAACCTCCGCCGACGAAGGCATCGAGCTGCGCAAGCTCGGAATCACTCAGCCTATTTTGCTGCTCACCGGTTTTTGGGAAGGCGAGCAGCAGGCCTTGACGGAATACGATTTAGTCCCCGCCGTATACACCGAAGATCAGCTTGTAGCCTTGGAATCGTGGGGGCGGCAGTGTGGCAAAGTCATCCGCTTCCATCTGAAAATCAACACGGGCATGGGGCGGTTGGGAATTCATTGGCAGGAATTGGATTCGTTTCTACTCACCTTCCGCAAGATGAAGCATGTCGAAATGGAGGGTCTGTTCGCGCAATTTTCCGCTGCCGAAGATTTTACGACCGGACAAACGGAAGAGCAGGCTTCGCGTTTCCATGACGCGGAGCAGTCTCTGGCACGCGCCGGAATCCATCCCCGCTATTGTCATCAGGCAAACAGTTCGGCCATTGTCAGCCGTCCGGATACCTGGGGCAATATGGTGCGTCCCGGCTTGCTTCTCTATGGCTATCAGCTTCCCGTCCGAACTCCCGCAGACACTCAGGCATCCCCCGTCCAGCTTCCGGTCAGGGAAATTCTTGCTTTCAAGAGCAAAGTGATTGCGGTAAAGGAAGTGCCCGTCGGGATATCGCTTGGTTACGGCGGACGATATACCACTTCCCGCCATTCCCGGATCGCCACCATACCGGCTGGCTATGCCGACGGCCTGGATCGCAGGCTCTCCGGGCGAGGGCATCTGATTCTCCGTGAGAAGTTTGCTCCGATTGTTGGCAACATCAGCATGGACTTGACGCTCGTTGATGTGACCGAAAACACTTCGGTAAGCGTGGGTGATGAAGTTCTTCTGATTGGGCGCAGCGGTTCATGCGCTGTCACGGCAATGGATTTAGCCGAGATGTCAGGCACCATCCCCTATGAAATCCTCTGCGGCATCAGCAAGCGGGTTTCCCGCCGCTATCTTCGCTGATTCGCTGTCAGCCCCCTTATATAATCCATATCATCAAAAATCCCAGTGTTTCGTCTTCATAGGGTTGTGTTACACTCTGGCAAAGCCTAGTTAATCTGCTTTTCAACATAGGCGCGGGCGGGATATTAATGGTTGGCTGAAATTGGAATAGCCGGCTATGGTTCAATTAATTGGAAAAATGCTTGCTGATCGAAGCCTGACGGTTTCTTCCATTGCCTTTATATTGGGCTTTCGGTTGGCTGCCTTCCCAAAGGATCATGAGGGGGTAAAATCTCATGTTGGATTGGCTTATCGTTCGCTTTGTGTTTTTGCTGATTTTGTTTTTTGCTTCCTATTATTTGCAGCCGTTCGGTTTGGAAAGTCTTTATGCAGGTATTGCTGGTTTGTGCATAGGGTTTGCCATTCTGATTTTCGAGGTGCGGCTGAGTCGTGCCAGCTTGAAACGACTGATCGGCGCAGCTATTGGCTCCCTTCTTGGCATCATCGGCGCTTATCTGATGAGCCTCGTCCTGGGCCAGTCGGTTTTTCCCAGGAACACGCTTTCCTTCCTGCAAATCGTCGTGATGCTGTGGATGACCTATATCGGCCTGGTCGTCGGTGCCGCCAAGGGCGATATGCTGAATCTGGCGGCGCTGGGTGGCTTGTTCAGCGGCGAGAAGCCCAGCAAGCGTACGCATAAGATTCTGGACACCAGCGTCATCATCGACGGTCGCATCGCGGATATCTGCGCCACCGGATTCATTGAGGGCGTGCTGGTCATTCCTCAGTTCGTGCTGCGCGAATTGCAACAGGTGGCCGATTCCTCCGATCCGCTCAAGCGCAATCGCGGGCGGCGCGGACTGGACATCCTGCAAAAAATCCAGAAGATCGCCTCGGTCAACGTCCAGATCGTGGATGATGATTTTCCGCACATTCGCGAAGTGGACTTGAAGCTCATCGAGCTGGCCAAGATCACCGAGGCGAAAATCATCACCAATGACTTCAACCTCAATAAAGTGGCGCAGCTTCAGGGCGTGGACGTTTTGAACATCAATGAGCTGACCAATTCCTTGAAGCCCGTCGTTTTGCCGGGCGAGACCATGCGCGTCTTTATTCTGAAGGAAGGCAAGGAGATGAACCAGGGCGTCGCCTACCTGGATGACGGCACCATGGTGGTTGTGGATAACGCGAAGAAGATGATCTCGAAAACCATCGACGTATCCGTAACCAGCGTTTTGCAGACCACCGCTGGCAAAATGATCTTTGGGAAATTCGATGAACGCTTGCAGACACAGCGCACTCAGCAGGCCGTGAATGAGTGAAATCCAGTAAATGATTGAGTGATGAACGTCCGCGTTTCGCGTCCATCATCACCATCTGCCGGATTCGTGAAATTCAACCGTCTCTGATAAAATCAAGCTGTATTGCACATTTCGATCTGCTCAAGCTGGAGTGGCGGAACTGGCAGACGCACCAGACTCAAAATCTGGCGCTCCATAAGAGCGTGGGGGTTCGACTCCCCCCTCCAGCACCATGCTCAAGCGTAATCCTGTACCCACAGGCTGCCAACCGTAAGGCGGATATCTAAAATTTAGGAAGCTTTCTCATTCGGAGGGATCGATGAGACGTTTACATTTCGTGTGCTGTGTAATTCTAACAGGCCTGCTTTTCTGCCTGACCATTCCAGTGCATTCTCAATCCCCCGCGCCCAGCTCCACGCCCAGCCCGTCTCCCAATCCTCAGGCCGCTGCCGCAACCAGCGGTGTTATCGACGAATCGCAGCTCGCTGGCCTTCCCATGAATGGCCGCAGCTATACGCAGCTCACCACGCTTCAAGCGGGAGTGGCCGATCCTGGTGGTGGTGGCTCTCAGGGTGGCGGTGGTGGCATTTCTGTATCCGGAGGCAGGCAGGAGTGGAACAGTTTTTTGTTGGATGGCACGGACATCAATAACACCGGCAACCAGGTTCCGGGCAGCGCCGCTGGCGGTCAATTAGGCTCTGACACAATCCGGCAGGTGCAGGTTTTTTCTGTTAACTATGGTGCGCAATACGGTCGCGCTGCCGGTGGCGTTATGAACGCCATCACCCGTTCCGGCGGCAGCGATTGGCACGGCACCATTTTCGAGTTTTTGCGAAACAGCAAGCTCGACGCCCGCGAATTTTTTGACAAAGGTTCTGACCCTCCTCCCTTCAAGCGTAATCAGTTCGGTGCTACGGTGACCGGTCCCATCTTTGCCGACCGCACCTTCTTCATGGCGGGCGTGGAGCTCTTGCGCAACCGCCTGACCACGACGCAGGTTAATCTCGTTCCCGACAACCAGTTGCGCACGGGCATTCTGAGTCTCCCTGGCCGGCCATCTGTTGTGGCACGAGACGATGTAAAACCCTATCTCAACCTTTATCCTTCTGCGGATTTCCCGATCCTGCAAAATGGCCTGCCCACAGGCATCGCGGAGAATCGCAACGCCGTTTCGCAGCCCAGCAATGAATATTTCTTCACCTTCCGTCTGGACCATCGCCTCCGCGAGAAGGACGCCGTTTTCGGGCGCTATACGTTCAGCGACGCCAACCGCACCAGCGGCGGCGGTTCGTCCTCCTTCCTGTCGCTCACGCAAAGCCGCCAGCAATACGCCACCTTTGTTGAAACGCATTTCTTTTCTCCTGCCGCGGTCAACACCATCCGCCTGGGCTACACGCGTCCTGTGTCCCGCACCGTTTCTCAATCAACCATATCGATTCCTGCAAATCTGTTTTTCGTCCCCGGCGCGCCGCAATTTGGTGTCATCAATGTTTCCGGCCTTGATTCGTTCGGGCCAAATTCATCTTTGCCTTCCGCCGAGGTCATGAACTCCTACCAGGCCGCTGACGATTTCATCTTCACGCGCGGCCCGCATACCTGGAAATTTGGTTTTCAAATGGAGCGCTTCCAGTGGAATGTCTTCAGCAACCCCAGCGTCGGCGCGGAATGGACCTTCAACAGTCTGGAGGATTTCCTTCGCGCTGGTCCCAACAAAGATAATTCACTTCGCGTCGCTCTGCCTGGCTCCTCCGCGGAGCGCGCCTATCGCCAGAGTTTGTTCGGCCTCTACTTGCAGAACGACTTCAAAGCCCGCCCCAACTTGACGCTCAATATGGGTCTGCGCTATGAGTTCACATCTCTCATCCATGATGCCCAGAGCCGCGACGTTTTCTTGAAAGACGAGCTGCGGGATACCGAGCCTCAAGTGGGTGCCCTGATGGGCCGCAACCCTTCGCTCAAAAACCTTGCTCCCCGCTTCGGCTTTAGCTGGTCGCTGTGGAGCAACCCCTCAAAGCTTCTGGTGAGCGGCGGCTTCGGCGTTTATTTCGATCAGATCATCGAATATGGCATCGATCCCAAGCGCGCCACGCTGCCCATTTTCAAACTGTCCGTGCTGACCAACGTCTCCACCTCCGGAACTTTCCCGAACGCTCTTAGGACCGTTGATGCCCAAGGCGGCGGGTTGGCTCGCCAGGCCCGCATCATGGAATATGACAACCCCAAAACTCCAACCGTTTATCGCTACAATTTCTCCCTCCAGCGCGAGATCATCCCTGGCCTGCGCATGGAGGCCATGTACGTTGGTTACCGCGCCAACGCTTTGCTGCGGAACTTCGAGGCCAACTTGTATCCTTTCCCGGTGACGATGCCCGATGGAAGTTTGTTCTTTCCGCCCAACACCGGTCCAAGGAATCCAAATTTCAACGTCATCGAAAAAACCTCCACCGATGCTCAGGCTTTTTACAACTCCTTCGTCCTATCCCTCAATCCCAGACCCTGGCACGGCCTTTCCGTGCGCGGCAATTACACCTTTGCGAAAGGCATTGACGACGTTTCCTCCACCAACCGCTTTGTCGATCATTATGGGATTGACCGCACGTTGAATCGCGGCCTCGGCAAGTTCGTCAATCGTCACCGTCTTTCTATGAATTACTTTTTTGACCTTCCTTTGGGGGGCGGCCGGCGATGGCTGACCTCCGGCTGGCTTGCACAAGCGCTCGGCGGCTGGCGCATCGGCGGCATCATGAATATCCGCACCTCACAACCTTTCGAGACCATTTATCGAATCTCAACCCCAGGCTACCTGTTCATCTCCCGGCGGCCTAATCTCGTGGCTGGACGCAGCAACAACCACGTGTCGGGCGTCAGCACAGGCTGCGGTCACATTCCTGCGGGTACGCCGCTCGGCACGCGCGAGCTTTACTTTGATCCCTGCGACTTTAGCGCTCCCGCGCCGGGTATCATCGGCAACGCGGGACGTAACACCATGATCGGCCCAAGAACTGTATCCATGGATCTTTCGCTGCAAAAGGAATTTTCGATTGATTCCGAGCGCGCTCTGGAGTTCCGCGCTGAATTTTTCAACTTCCCCAATCACACGAATTTCTCTTTTCCCAACGATGGCAGCGCCACGATCTTTCGCAATGCCGCAGGTACTTTGAATCCAAACGCAGGCAGGCTCACATCCACCAACGGCACTCCCCGGCAGATTCAGTTCGCCCTGCGCCTGAATTTTTAGTTTATTCTTCGCAATGCTTCGCGGGTTTGGTAGCCACGGTGAGCGCTTTTCTCACCGTGGGCTTTTATATTTGGAATTTTGTATTTTGGTATTGTTTAGGATTTTGAGCTTGGGATTTAGGATTTGTTTTTCTTTCGCCTTCCCAGGGCACGAACTCATCCGTGCCTCATCGCCGAATGGAATGCAGGCGTTGGCGGCTTGGTTCCGTCCAGCACTTTCCCCCAGAAAATCCTCTTCCGCCGTCGCAGCATATCATCAATATTCATTTGCATGATGTTTTGCACATGCCGGCTCAGGTCGCGCACCAGCCTCGCATTCTGCGCGTCGCTCGGCGAAAACCCATTCATCGGTATGGCTTCCATCACGCGCACATGCCACTTGCTTGGCAATGGTACGACGGGTAGAAACGGGAACGGCGGCGCAATCGGGAAGTACGGCCACCCGGTGATTTTCTTGATGTACGAGGAATCGATCCGTCCCACAATCGGGAAAATCTCGGAGTGTCCCACGACAACCGACGGAACGATGGGAGCCTGATTTTCTATCGCGATCTGCACGAAAGCGCTCTTCGCAAAATCCCTCAGCTTGTAGGTCTCCTTATACGGCGTGAAAGTCCCGCGGATTCCCTCCGGGAGTATCCCCACTATATTTTCTTCCTTCAATAAGCGGGCTGCATTTTCCTGGCTGGCGATCACGCACCCAAATTTGGTCCAGAAGTTCGACATATACGGCGGATAGAGCAGGATCGGTATGATTAAGAACCGGATGATGCGTTCCCGCGCCTCTTTGATCAGATACAGGTGCATCACCCCGTCCAGCGGCATGAAACCCCGGTGATTGCCCACGTACAGCGCCCGCCCCTGGGCTGGAATGTTCTCCATGCCTTCGCATTCAATGCGCCAATACGTCTTCCGCACAAAATCGAACCAGGTCTCCCATGCCCGGATGTATTCCGTATCCAGACCCCAATCATCGTACGAAGGGCGAAGCCGCTCCGGCTTCGCATGTGCTTTCATTTTCAGAAAATCAGCCAGCGCCTCCACGCTGGATTGTTCCGGGTGAAATCCCAATTCGCGTTCAGCCCGCTCGCCCGACACCGTCCAATCGAACTCCCGCACATCTCCGGTTGCTCCGGGCCGGAAGAATCTCAGCAGCGATGGTAGCGAGGGTATACGCGTTGTGCCCGCCGCCCGGTAAGCTTTCTTGATCGGAATCGCTCCTTCGCCCCCGGCATTGAATATTCCCGTGGCATCTGATTCCGCTGCCGCCGCCAGCGCCCGCGCCGCATCTTTAAGGCTGATGAACTGCACATTCGGATCGCGGCCCGGCATGGCCATTGCCGTTTTTGCGGCCAGTTGCCGCACGATCCGGTCGCCCTCATCTGCTTCCAACACATTCGTCAGCCGCATCGCCGCCCAGTTGGAGAACTTCGCCGCGATCTGCTCGGCCTTCAGCCAGCGTTGCTCCGGCGCATCCTCGCGCAGCAGCGAGACGCGCTCTTCAGTCATCATCCCCGGATTTTTCGCATGAACGCCATACGCCGATGCATGGCTGCGCAGCACCAACCGGAGGAATCCCCCCCGCTCGATGATTTTCTCCAACTCGCTCAGCTTTTCAGGTTGTGCGTGTGGAAAGTAAATTACAGTGTCTAGATTATTTTCTGAAAACTCGTGGCCGCGCCGCTCCATCTCCGCCCGTGTTTCCTGCGCCAACGGGCCGTCGCATCCCGCAACCGCCGCCTTCATGGCTCCGTGACTCCATGCAGAAACACGTTGGTCAGTTCGCGCACTAATCGTTCATCGTCGAGCTTCTCCACCTGCTTGCCTCCGAAGACCTCCACCACCAGCAGGATGCCGGTCAGCGCGGCAAGGAACATGGCGGCCGCCGCTTCGATGTCCACCTCTTTGCGCAGCTCTCCGCGCTCCTTGCGCAGCTTGAGAAATTCAGTGAACAGAAGCCGCCCTTGCTGCACAAACGTCCGGTAGAGGATTTCGCCCACCGCCGGATTGCGCATCGCTTCGCCCAACAGCTTGCCCAGGAACGGCAGCCGTTGACGGTATTCCAGCAAGATCACTTTGGCCAGCACTTGCAGCTCGTCCCGCAGCGTTTCCGTCGGGAAGCGCAGTTCCGGCGACGGCACCGCGCCTGCGATAAGTTGCAACTCGCGCTGCAATACCGCCTCCAGAATTTTTTCCTTGGAGTGGTAATGCCGCACGATGTTGAACGCGGAAATCCCGCACGCACGGGCGAGTTGATCCACGCTGATGTCCCCCAGCTCGCGCGTGGACGCTAGCTGCATCGCGCTTTCCAATACCTTGCGTTCTTGCTCCGGCGTTAGCGCTGCGTTGCCCATAGGCTCACTTCGTTTCCTGTTCTCCGCCCGTCCGGCCCGATGTCACCAGGGACTGAAAGGCTTGATAATCGGACCTCCGCTCAGGTTCTCCATCTTTGCCCCTAATAATTGTTTGCGCCACTTTTTGTGCCGAGATGATCACCGGCGTGATGCCCCCGCCGGGCTGCGTCCAATGACCCGTGAGATATAAATTCTCAACCGGCGTGGAGATTGGCAATCGCGCCGAGCCGAGTTGCTCCGGCGACATCTCCCACCCCAGCATGGCTCCCTGCCAGTTGTTGGTATATTTATACGACGTTTGCGCGGTCGCGCTCAACTTGACTACGATGTGCTCGTCGATTCCCGGTAATAGTTCCCGCAGCCGCGCCATGATCTCTTCATCCACTTGCGCTTTGTGCGCGGCCCAGTCGGTTTTTTCTTCAATACGTATCGGCGTGAGTTTCTGCACAATCAGTATCTGGCAGCCCGGCGGCGCCAGCGAATCATCGAAGCGCGTGGGAATGAATACCTTGAATACCGTCCGAATCACGTCTTCCGGATCATACGAACTCCAGTAATAGCCCTCTGCCTCCCTCAACTTGTCCGCATCCATTCCACGCAGCCCTAGATGCATTAAATAGCAGGGATACGTGGGCTTGAGGCTCTCCAAGTGATCCAGCATCCATCGTCCGCAATGCTCTTCGCCCAGCAGATTGCGATACGTGTGCACTGCGTCCGCATTCGAAACCACCACCGGCGCTCGGAACTCAAATCGCTCCGGCGCGCGCTTGGATACCGTGGAAATTCTCACCCCGCAGGCCTTGCCGTCCTCCACAATAATTTTTTCCGCCGCCGCGCATTTTAGAATGCTGCCGCCGCGCTCTTCCAAAGCTCGTCCCAGGTCATCGGTAAACTGCTGCGAGCCGCCGCGCGGAAAGTAATTTCCCAAAAAATAAGAAAGCCGCAGCATGGCGTCAAAGCAATATGAAGTTCTGTCCGGCAGGCTTCCCCAATGGGCGCAATCAGCCATCAGGATGGTGCGCAGCGCCGGATCGCAGAAGTGCTCCTGAAGTTTTCCCTGCACGGTCAGGCGCTCCAGCCGGTGGAACTGGTCGTTGTCGATTCCTTTGAAGTAATACAAAAGCCCGTGCAGATAGGCCTGTCGCAGCTCCGCAAAATATCGGTCAATCGCTCCCGCTTCCCCAGGAAACCACTCTTTCAATTTCGCAAGATACTCTTGAAACCCCGCCGGCACCGCAAAAACTGGCAACGACGGCAAGTGGAACTGGTCCACCGGGTCCATCTTGATCCACTTGGTCGGCAGTCCCAGCTCGGCTACCAACTTCCCGGTCAGCGTTGTGGGATTTCCAAGCAGCGGATAAAAGTGCGTCGCCGCATCGAACAAAAAACCTTTTCGCCGGAATGACGAGCAATACCCGCCCAGCACGTAATGCCGCTCCAGCAGGAGCACCTTCATCTTTTCTTTCGCCAGAAAATTGGCGCAGAACAATCCCCCGATGCCGCCGCCGATTACGATGGCGTCATAGCGCTCCGCATACTGCCGGCCAAAGATCGTGTAGGCCATATGCACTCACCACGCTGCGAGTATGCCCATCCGCAGAATTACGTCAACCCTCCATCCAGCGCAATCACCTGGCCCGTGATATAAGCCGCATCGTCCCCGGCCAGATACAAGGCCAGCCGCGCCACTTGCTGCGCCGTTCCAAGCTGCCCCATCGGAATCTGCGCAAACAATTTTTTGCGCATCGCCTCATCTATGGACGCGGTCATTTCCGTGTCGATGAATCCCGGCGCAATGGCGTTCACGCGCACGCCCAGCCGCGCCACTTCCTTGGCCAGCGCTTTGGTGAAGCCGATCAGCCCGGCCTTGGATGCGCTGTAATTCGTCTGCCCGCTCATTCCGATTATGCCGCTCACGCTCGACACGTTGATGATCGCTCCGCCGCCGCGCAGCATCTCCGGCATCACGGCGCGCGCGTAATTGAACGCTCCCGTCAGATTCGTCTCCATCACCTCGCGCCACGCCTCCGGTTCCATTTTGTGGAACGCTCCATCGCGGCGGATGCCCGCATTGTTGATCAAAACATTCAGCGGCCCCAGCGACTCGCGGGTTCTCTTCACCACCTCTGCAGCCAGCGCGTAGTCGCGCACGTCAGCCTGGCAGGCCATCACTAGTTTCCCTTCTGCGGAACATTGCGCGGCCAGCTCCTCGGCTGCGACCGTATTCTGCGCATAAGTGAACGCCACCGCATACCCGGCCTCCGCAAATTCCGTCACCAGCGCGCGACCAATGCCCCGGCTGCCGCCCGTTACCAGCGCCACTTTCATTCCGGCCGGTTCCTTCCATAGCGCTCATGCGCAGCGGAGAATTCGCCGCTCGCCAGCGCCGCCCCCATCGAGATTTCGCCGCCCAGCACCGCCGCCGCGATGATCTCCGCGAGCTTCCTGGCCTTGCCCCGGCCAACGCAGCCCATGATTTCCAATGCTTCCCGCTGCGTCGGCAATCCAGTCCCGCCGCCCACGGTCGCCACCGAAAGCGCAGGCAAGGTAGCGCTCACGAACAATCCCTCCGGCTGCAATTCAAAGTACGTCACGCCGCAGGCCGCATGAACCACGTTGGCCACGTCCTGCCCGGTGGCGATGAAAATAGCCGTCAGCCCGTTGGCGTAGTGCGCGTTGTATCCAATCGACCCCGCTTGCAAATGCCCCAGCACGGTCGAATGCCACACTTGGAACAACTGCTCGGCGGTCACGCGCAGATACGTCTTCAGCACGGAATGCGGCAGCAGCGCCCCGGCCGTCACGCGCTTGCCCTTCCCGCGCGTCAGCAAAAATCCGCTGGGCCGCTTCTCCGAGCACATGCCGCTGAAAATCAAATACCGCAAGCCGTGATGCGCTTTCTGGATCCATTGGCAAACCGCTTCCGTCGCTTTGACGATCATGTTCATGCCTTGCGCGTCGCCGGTGTGATATCCAAAATTCACCAGCACCTGGCGGCCAAGCTGATAGCACTTCACGTTCTTGAGCGCTCCGTTGCGCGTCGTCTTCGCCGCTTCAATCTGCATCTCGGGCAAATGCAGCGGAACCCACCGCGAAAAGGCCCGCGCCTGCGCAACCTCCGCGAAGAAAAACGTCGGCGTGATTTGATTCTCGTCTTCCAGCAGCGCCGTCTGCACGCCTCCGGCATGACTCAGCGTCACCATGCCGCGCTCATAGCTGCGGATCAGCGCGCCTTCGCTGGTCGCCATCGGCACATAGAATAGCCCCTGCGCATATTCGCCGTGCACCAAAACCGGCCCTGCCACTCCCAGCGGCACCTGCGCCACGCCCACGGGATTTTCGATGTTGCCTCGCATTTGCGCGGGGTCCACGGAGAAGTTCCCCATGTGCTTCAGCTTTGCGCCGGTTTTTTCCTCCACCCACTCCCGCCGCCGCTTTAGGTGTTCCTCCGTGTAGCCCTGGTCGCGCAGCCGCGGCAGCAAATCTTCCGGTCCAATGGAAACCGAAGCCTCTCCCGCCTTGCCTTCCGCTTTGCTGATTTCTGTTTCGTTTTTTGCCATCACATCCGCTTCTTCCTTTACGCCCCGCCCGCTTTCAATATCAGCGCTGCATTGTTTCCATCGCAAGAGAACGCCGTAACCAGCGCGTACTCCCCCTGCACGGATTGCGGTGTTGAAGCAAGCCGCAGTCCGTTCGCCGCGCCGCTGAAATTCGCTGTCGGCGGTATCTCCTGCTTCTCCAGCGCCATCGTTGCCACCAGCGTCAGATACGCCCCCCCCGCTCCCATGGTTTCGCCAAACGCTGCTTTAGGCGCGCACACGGGCATCTCTTCCAGCCGCTTTCCAAAACTGTTTTTCAAGGCGCGCAATTCCACGGCGTCTCCAGTTGGAT
>MEKX01000048.1:0-5589 GCA_001767075.1 Acidobacteria bacterium RIFCSPLOWO2_12_FULL_54_10
GCTCCTTGTCAATGGCGAGGCCAGTAACCACTGAATACATGCTTCTGCATCGGCAAAACCGAACTCTCGCGCGGCCGAATGAATGCCCCGTTCGAGGTCCCGCCAGCGTTCCACCGGGAAATGGAGACCCATCTGAGCGGCAACGAAGTCGCTTAGGCGGGGAAGCAATATTTCAGGCATCCGGTGAGTCAATTCAAGTTTTGGGCGCTTGCTAGTGCCTTGTCTAGCGCCGCCTCCTCTTCTAGTGAGAGAAACTTGTCTAGATCATGAATGAGAATCACGCCGTCCTCTAGCTTGGCTACGCCTTGCACATACTCCAGGCCGGGGAGAATCTCCTGCGCTGTAATCACCTCTCTTTCAGGACGTTCCACAACACTGCTAACCTCATCCACGACCAGCGCCACAGGTCGGCGCCCGGTCTGGCCAAGGATTAGGTGATCCCCTAATTCAATCTCTTTTTCCGGCAAGCGAAAGCGTTTGCGCACATTGACGACCGGAACGATTCGTCCGCCAATATTGACTATGCCGAGAACAATTTCGGGGGCTTTCGGCAAGGGAGTGATTTCAATCACACGAATGACCCGCTCTACTGTCGAGAGCCTCAAGGCGTAACGCTGGTCATCCAAATTGAGCTCAACCAGTTGAATCATCGTGAGGCAGTCCCTTTCGATTTCAGCACTCGGATCGTCAATCTCCCGCTAAACCCCAAAATATCATCAGCCGACAGTTGCCAACTGTTATCCGATTTCCTTCAATTGCTTCATAAACGAAGCAATCAGGGGGAGCATACCTTTACACCGGTCGGCGCAAGGCCACAGAACCAGCGCTACCAATCAGGAGCGTGTTGTGGATCGAGAGTCTCATCTATGAAATCCCAGTGGCAGCGACCCGCGACACTACGAGCGATATTCAGAATTTCCGCCAAGTAAAAGAGCGATTAAAGCCTGTTCCCAAAACGGGGATGATAAATCACATTACCGCTATAGTAGCGACGACACACCTGGCGGTGTCAAATCATTTCGACTGCATTGCGTACTGGAAGTACTGGGCCTACCAAGACTTATAGGGCCATTATCTTGGCCCCTCTCCAGAAGAGTTTATACTCCGTGAATTCAAGAGAGATTGGGAAGCATCCTAATGTCTTGCTTTGTAAACAACGCAAATGGACACCATTCACAGCTAGCCCTATAAGTACTAAATAATTAGTTCTTTTGCCTGGCTCGGTGGATTGGTCTTGTATTTGGATTAAGATAAGAATGGAGGAGTTCCCCCATCGGAAGAGCCCCCCCGCTTTGGAATAACGTATTTTATGAAGTTCGACCCAGCAGTTCCCAGGAAACTTGGATATTTCCGCCAACCGCTGTTCGTATTATGATGACACCCTCGTGTGGGCGATGAAGGCAAACGCGGAGTGATACAAGCGCGAACCGCAAATTGCTCTTCGATGAACATCAGCATTTGTCAGCCTCTTGCCAACCGCAGCCGCCTTCATCACTGCTAACGCCGGGGGCACTATTACTACTGAGCAAACCCTACCACGCAGTTCGGGACCCGTCAATCCGTATAACTACTTACGTATTATCCATGCGTGGAAATACGCGCCCAGCGTTGCTATGCTCTTTGGGGAAGGACACATTGAAGAAGCTTGAATCAGGCGGAATTGGAAATTCCGACGTGAAGAAGAAGACCGATCGCCAGTCCCGCAACCGTCGTACCCCAAAGGCCCAAAACTTGGCTGCCATCGAGGGAATTGCCAGCGACATCACCCGCCGCAAGAGCGCCAAAGAGGAATTACGCAAGACCAAAGAAGAGTACCAACTTGTCCTTCGAACCATCCGGGAAATCCTGTATATCGTGGATGGGGATCCCATGCAGGGCACGGTTCGCATGGTGAGCGACTCTGTCCGAAATCTCTTGGGGTATGAACCGAATGATTTTCAGAAAGACCCTGCTCTCTGGTTTAGCCTGCTTCACCCCGACGATATTCCAGCAATCATGCAGGTTACCCAAGATGCAATCGCGCACAGGGTCCCCGGCATGCGGACGTACCGCCTCCGGAACAAGCAGTCCGGAGAATACCGGTGGGTGGAAGACTGTTTCACGCCGGTGTTTGACGACTCCGGCGAAGTGCTCGGCACCTATGGTGTGGCACGCGATATCACTGACCGCAAGCAGATGGAGGTCCAGCTTCAGGAAAGCGAGGAGCGATACCGCACCCTGTTCGAGCAATCCCGAGATGCGATCGTCATTACTGCTCCAAACGGCCGAGTAGTCGATGCAAACCGATCGGCCCTGGACCTATTTGGCGTCGGCAAGGAAAGATTGGGAAAGTTACTCACCGACGTTCTTCAACAAACTGTTCAAGATAGGCGGAATCTCCGTCGGGTACTGGAGCAAGAGGGATTCTTCAAAGATTATGAGGCCAAGCTTGGCAAGCAGGATGGGACACCGATAGACTGTCTGATCAACTCCGCAGTGAGGCGAGGGGGGGACGGGAGGATATTAGAATTTCATACTACGATCCATGACATTACAAAACAAACGCGTGACGCGCAAGCGTTGCGAGAACTCTCCGGCCACCTCCTGCGGGTGCGAGACGAGGAGCAGGGGAGGATTGCGCGAGAACTGCACGACGGCATCGGTCAAACCCTTATCGGGCTGGTCATGAACCTGGCGCTGGCGAGGGATTCGGCCCAGAGACTGAATCGAAAGGTTCGGGATCTTCTAACAACTAGCTTGGAACTGGCGGAGCAATCCGTCCATGAGATCCGGACGGTCTCCTACTTGCTACACCCGCCGTTTCTCGAGGAAGGGGGATTGCAAAGCGCCTTGCAGTGGCTAGCCGAAGGCTTCGCGAAGCGTAGCGGTATTAGGGTCGATCTGGACATAGCGTCCACTGTCGACCGATTCCCGCGCGAATGGGAAATTGGCCTGTTTCGCGTCGTGCAGGAATGCTTGGCAAATATCCACCGGCACTCCGGGAGTTCGACAGCCAAAATTCGGCTAGAGCAGCAGGGCCAGCAAATATTGCTGGAAGTCAGCGATCAGGGACGAGGCCTCGATCCGGGGGCAGGAAAGGAAACCGGGTCTGTTGTGCCGTCAGGAGTGGGCATTCCGGCCATGCGAGAGCGGATGACGCATCTCGGAGGGGGATTGCAAATAAAATCGTCAAGTGAAGGCACCACGATCATGGCCGTCCTTCCTTTTCAAGCCAGCATTGCCGCTGCCAGCTCGCGCCGGGAACGCATTCGGGAAAGGGATACCACCAAAGGAAGGTTGGAAAGTTAGTTATCGCCGATTATCTTCGCCTGGCACTTTCCCCGGGGGGGCAAGCTTGCCACTCCTTTGGCTTCCCCAACGAGCGAGCAGCCCGATGATTTCGCGAAGTAGCACATCACCCGTCGGTATTGAGTAAATCACATTTGGCGGCCGGTTATCGTTAACCCTGCGGTCGATTACGCCGGCATTTTCCAAGTGATGAAGCACTCGGCCGAGCGACCGACCAGAAATCCAGGGCAGGCGCTGCTGTAGCTCGTTGAACCGAAGAGGTTGACGACAAAGCTCCCCTAGCACTTGAAATGTCCACTTCCGGCCTAGCGCTTGACACGCAATGCGGAGGGTTTTGATTTCCGCTTCTTTGAGATCAGACATGCCTTTGTCCGTTGCCAAGGATCAGACCACACGGGGGGGAAGATTGCAATCATCAGCTTTGATCTCTCCTATTTTCCATCAAGAACTTCTTGAAAAAAAGAGGTTATCCCATTATCATTTAGACAAAAGATTAGTTAAGGACATCTTGTCTCTTGAAAAAGACTCCGGCTCGAATTCGGATTCTGATAGCAGACGATCATGAAGTCGTGCGTCGTGGATTGCGCGACCTTCTGCAAGCAAAGGCGAACTGGGAAATATGCGGAGAAGCATCCACTGGCCTTGAAGCTGTAGAAATGGCCGGGCGGATGAAACCGGACATTGCTGTTCTAGACATTTCCATGCCTCATTTTAGTGGCCTGGAAGCCGCGCGGCAAATACTGAAGTCCGGGAGTTCAACAAGGGTTTTGATTTTCACCATGCACGAGTCTCCGCAGGCAGTAGCAGAGATGCTTCGGATCGGCGCCCACGGTTACCTGCTGAAGTCAGATGCCGCGCGCTACGTTGTCACCGCCGTGGAGGCTCTGCATCATGGCCACTCGTTCCTTTCCCCTCAAATAGCAGAAATGACGATTCGACCCTCCCCGGACGAAAAAGGAGGAATGGGTGAGTTGCGTGCGGAGCTGACTTCTAGAGAGACGGAAGTCGTCAGGCTTTTGGCCACAGGACAAAAGAACAAACAGATCGCCTTTATATTGGGAATAAGCGTGAGAACTGTAGAGGCACACCGTAGCAGGGTCATGAACAAGCTAGGGGTTCGTACACTCGGCGAATTGATCCGCCACCTTATCCATACAAGAGTGATCGAACCATGAGCAGGGCCTCTCTTTCAGAATGGATACCCGATTTGAGACGTGGCGGCAGTCGCCAGCGGGGCTGCGGCCTTGAACTTCGTGAAGACCTTTATCCTCATCGCGGCGTGTTTCGCTGTCGTCCCCGACGGCCTCAGCCGCGGTGTTGGCCTTGGCTCTGGAGGGGGCGGTCTCCTTGCCGATCTCGATCAGCCTCAAACTCGCGCTGATTACCGTACACCCACAGCCGGTGCTGCCTGTTGCGTCTAATTGCAATTCAAAAGCGCCAAGGCATGGTCTCGGAAACAAATGGCCAAACTCATCGAATTCGCTGACTATTATCACTGCTCGATCCCCGTCGTGCCCTGGACGAAGTGCTCGTGCGGCGGGTCGCCAGATCGGACATGTGGGCGTGATGAGCCGGAAGCCGCTGCGCAATACTCCTCAAATCGAATCGCTACTGCAGCTTTTTGCCGTGCGGGTGGCTGCGGAAATCGAGCGCCAGAGTTCCGAGCAACGTTTCCACGACCTCTTCGAGTTTGCCCCCGATGCCATGATCATAACAACCGGGGCCGGGATCGTTGCTCGCGTCAATCGGCAGGCCGAGAAACTCTTCGACTACGAACATGACGAGATGGTCGGCCAGCCGGTGGAAATCCTGATGCTGGAATCCAACCGGCCGGGCCATTTGCCGCTGCTGGAACAGTATATGATCGACACCGTGCCGCGAGCGATGGGTACTGGGCACCCCAACCTGCAGGGCCGGAAAAAGGACGGCAGCGTTTTCTCCGTGGAAATCAGCCTTAGCCCGCTGGATTTGGACGAAGACCGGCTCGTCGTCGCCGCGGTGCGTGACATCACGGAACGCAAGCTGCAAGAAGAGGAACTACGCTCCCAAACGCGTCAGCAGCAAGTGGTTTCCGAACTCGGTCAAATTGCCTTGGGAGGGGAGGAGATGCACGAGTTGATGCAAATCGCGGTCCAGCGCGTGGCCGAAACCCTGGGAGTAGAGTTCAGCAAGGTACTGGAGTTTCAGCCGGACGGCAAGTCGCTCCTGTTGCGGGCCGGGGTCGGCTGGCACGAGGGGCTTCTGGGCAAGGTAACCGTTGGCGCAGGGGCTGATTCGCAGGCAGGCTTTACCCTGCTCTGC
>MEKX01000048.1:5657-13654 GCA_001767075.1 Acidobacteria bacterium RIFCSPLOWO2_12_FULL_54_10
TCACGGAGTCATCAGCGGAATCAGCGTGGTCATCGGCGGTTCCAAGGGACCATATGGCGTGCTGGGAGCGCACACGAGGGCGCAACGCACCTTCAGCGCCAATGATGTGCATTTTTTGCAAGCGGTTGCTAACCTTCTGGCTGAGACGGTCCGCCAGCACGAGACTCGGGAGAAGCTGCGGAAGAGCGAAGCGATGCTGTATCTGTCGCAGAAGATCGAGGCGATTGGCCGGCTGGCGGGCGGGATCGCACACGATTTCAATAATATTATCGGGGTGATCCTGGGCTATGCGCAACTGCTCCAGGAGCGGCTGCCTGCCGATGACCGGCTCACCAAGCCCGTGGACCAGATTCGCAAGGCCAGTGAACGGGCCGCCGACCTCACCCGCCAGTTGCTTGCCTTTAGCCGCAAGCAAGTGCTGGAGCCGCGCATCGTGAACTTGAATCCCCTGATCACCGATCTGCAACCTATGCTGCAACGCATCATCGGAGAGGATATTGTTTTGGAGAGCGTGCTCGCCCCCGATTTGGGCCGGATTTGCGTGGACCCCGGACAGATAGGACAGATCATTATGAATCTAGCGGGCAATGCCCGCGATTCCATGCCCCTGGGCGGGAAAATCACGATTGAAACGAGTAATGAGGAATTGGACGAAGCATACGCTTATCAGCACCCCTCCTTCGTTCCAGATCAATACGCCCGCCTGACCTTCAGCGACACCGGAGCGGGCATGGATTCTGAAACCATGGCACACATCTTTGAGCCGTTCTTCTCCACCAAGAAACAAGGCACCGGCCTCGGTCTCGCAACCACCTATGGCATCGTCAAGCAGAGCGGCGGTTATATCTGGGTTTACAGCGAGTTGGGTCATGGAACCACTTTCAAGATTTACCTGCCCCGGGTATTAGACGCGGGGGAAATGGAATTAGCGAAATCAGAGCAGGTGGCAGAGACGAAGGGAACGGAAACGATTTTGCTCGTCGAGGATTCCGAACAGTTGCGGGAATTGATCCGGGATTTCCTGGTGACCAGCGGTTACGAGGTATTGGTAGCTGAGAACGGCACGGATGCACTCCGGTTCGCCCAAGAACACCCCGGCCCTATCCAACTGCTGCTGACCGACGTGGTCATGCCCGAAATGAGCGGCCGGGAAGTTGCCGGGAAAGTGACTTCTGTGCGGAAAGATATCAAGGTACTGTTTATGTCGGGTTACACCGAAAACGCCATTAGCCACCACGGTGTTATCGATCCTGGCACGCTGCTCATTGCCAAACCATTTATTCGCGAGGCCCTGGTGGAGAAGGTGAAACAGGCTTTGCAAAGCGACCCAAGCACTCACGCCTAACGTGACATGCATTTTCTCTTAAACGATTTCTTAAATGCATCTCGCATGGGGACTCATGCACGTCAATTTCTGAATGCTATTGCCGTTGCTCGTCATCTTAGCTCAGAGAAACACCCCGCTAGACCATTTTTATGGTTGGTGTATAGAGCCAGGCCAATCGCGAACTATCCCCTCCGGGGATGTTTTTCCTTGGCGCTATACATCATCTGTGAAAATGGTCTAGCCGTCACCACCCGTAAGACGTTCTATCCGGAAACTTAGAGTCAGACGCCCCCGAAGTCCCCTTCGAGGAAGTTTGGGGTGAACGGCACCGGCTGTGATAGATCACGAGTAACGGCGCGGGATAGAGTAATCCATGCCCGCCGGACGGAAAGTCGGATTTTGGTCCTGGCTAATTCCACCTTGGGCTTGTCCATACGTGATAGAACTCGTTGACTACCCTCAGGGAATCGATGGTCGGGACGCCTGAGCAGGGCCGAGCCCGAACCGGTGTCCACTAGTGGACACGGCAACACGATGCAGCCGATGGGGACGGCACGAAAAAATCAGAGGCAGAAGTACGCGGGAGAGCGTACTCGGCCAACGGAAAAACTACGGGAACATTTTCTGGCTGAGAACAGATTCCGCTGGTAGGGGGCTCGCAGACGCTCCCATACCCCCTTAGTTGTGCGCCAGGTGGTGGGGTTGGAGGCTCGTCCCCCTGTGGCTGCGTGGCGTATAACCTGGCATGGGAGGTATGGCAGGGAAGCTGGATTCCGGGTTCTTGCACGTCCACCCGGGGGGAGGCGTCGCGATTCGCACGTTCACCGCTGAGTTGGGCCGGGTAGTGGAAGCGGATCGGTCCGGTCCTCGGATTTCCGGACCAGGGTTACGCAACCGTCGGGGCTATGTTCGATCCAGGGTTTTTCCGTCCGACTCGCTCCTTGCCGTGTGTCATGATTTGTGCCATCACTGGCTCTGGGATACCGGATAATATGCAAGATGATGAATTGATACTGAGAGGACTCGGAGTGCGCCGAGAGCAATATAAACAGGCACTTCAGCACACTCGGTCACTCTCTGTCGCTGCCCGCCGATTGAACTGTCACGCAGGAGGTCGCGAGTTCGAGTCTCGTCGGCCCCGCCAGATTTTCCAAGCCTTCGCTGCCTACTTCCATTTCAATTCCAGTTACATATTGTGTGATTGATTCAGGCATTTGCCTGATTGGCAGCCTGCCGCGTAACATCTGCGCCTAAGAACTGATTGCCCGTCGCGTGCAATGCATACTGCATCAAAAGACGATTTGTCGATTACTTAACAGTTACAATAGTTCGAGTCAGGTGCAACTTGGACTGACCCTTTGAGTATGCCGCATTCTTCTCTAGTCGATTATTTCCAGGAATTTTGGCGATTGGATTCAGAGACCGCTTACGTGCATCGGCGCGGTTATCGGACTGTCCGCTGGTCTTATGGACAAATCGCCAGGACTGCTGCGCAATTCTCCGAGGAACTGATAAGGCGGAAAATTAATCGCGGCGATCATGTTGTGCTATGGGGCGAAAACACCGGCGAATGGATTGCAGTATTTTGGGGTTGCATACATCGTAGAGTGGTTATTGTTCCCATAGACAAAATTGCAACGCCGGATTTCGTTAGCCGCGTCTGCCAGGAAGTAGACGCGAAATTAATCGTTCATTCAAGATGCCTCTCCCCCAAGGACACCAAAAGACCTGCATTGATATTGGAACTGATAACTGTTGGCGAGGATACTTTGAATGCTTCGAAAACTACCGATATTGATCTTGGCCGCGATGACATATTGGAAATCCTTTTTACTTCCGGGACAACTGGAGAACCAAAAGGCGTGGTCCTGACACATGGAAATATTCTGGCAAATCTGGAACCGCTCGAAAGAGAAATCAATAAATATCGCAGATACGAACGGTTCGTGCATCCGCTGCGATTCCTGAATTTGCTGCCGCTGAGCCATGTTTTTGGGCAATTCCTCAGCATATTTCTGCCGCCATTGATCGGTGGCACCGTGATATTCCAGGACACGCTGAATCCAGCAGAGGTCATCAAGACGATTCGACTCGATGGCGTATCTGTGTTGGCTGCTGTGCCAAGGATGTTCGAATCTTTGCGCGGGAAAATTGAGCGGGACATGGAAGCAGCGGGCCGGTTGGATCATTTTAAGGCTACGCTCCAATCGGCGCAGAATCAGAAATTCTGGAAGAGATGGTGGCGATTCCGTGGTATTCATCGCCAATTCGGATGGAAATTCTGGGCTATGGTATCGGGAGGATCTGCACTCGATTCTGAAGACGAAATATTTTGGGAGCGTCTCGGATTTCTTGTGATTCAGGGCTACGGCCTCACCGAAACAGCATCGATGATCAGCCTGAATCATCCTTTCCGCTTGAGTCGCGGTTCCATCGGCAAGGTATTACCAGGCCGTGAAATAAAGCTCGCACATGATGGGGAAATATTAGTTCGCGGGGAAAGCATTGCCGGCTCTTATTGGCAGGGGAAACGGATGTTGCCTGTGGTTGGCGCGGATGGTTGGTTCCGCACGGGTGATCTGGGGTCGATGGATGAAAAAGGAAATCTGTTTTTCAAAGGGCGGAAAAAGAATCTCATTGTCACCGCGGCGGGGATGAATGTTTATCCAGAAGATTTGGAAGCTGCTCTGCGGCAGCAGCCGGGGGTGCGCGATTGCGTGGTGGTGGGATTGGCGCGCGGGGGCAACGAGGAGCCTTGCGCGGTGCTGTTATTCAGTACACTGACCGCCGATCCTAAAAAAGTTGTTGAGGCTGCGAATCAATCATTGGCGGAATATCAGCGCATGCGCAGGTGGTTTGTTTGGCCAACGGAGGACTTCCCGCGCAGCGCGACGCAGAAGCCCAGGTTGGGTTTGATTCGGGAGGCAGCAGAGGCATATTTCCGCGACCAAAGTTTATCGGTTCCCTCGGTTCTCTCGGTTCCATCAACACCGCTGGGCGAGATGATTTCTCGTATCACAGGACGGGAAATTCCCAAACTAGATTCTTCCGAATCTTTGGAGCAGGACTTGGGCCTAAGCTCTCTCGACCGGGTGGAATTGATCAGCGCGCTGGAGGATCGTTTCCAGACAGAGATCAGTGAGAACCAATTTTCCGCTGCGACCACGGTGGGCGACGTGGAGCAGATGATTCGTCAGCCCGGCGCGGCCCGCTCACGATATCCTTACCCGCGGTGGGCGCAAAGATGGCCTGCGCAACTTTTCCGTGTGACGATTTACTATTTACTGGTGTGGCCGGCGACGCTGTTGCTCGGTTATCCTGCCGTTCGCGGCAAGGAAAATCTTCGAGGGGTTCGCGGGCCGCTGCTATTCGCAATAAATCACGTGACGCCGATTGATATTGGGTTTGTGCTGGCGGCGCTTCCGGCGCGGTTCCGGCATCGGCTGGCGGTGGCGATGATCGGGGAACGCTTGCAAAAGATGCGCTACCCTCCGCCGGAAGTGAAATGGCTGGCGCGGCAGTGGCAGAAAATTGGGTTTGCGCTGGTGACGGCCATATTCAACGTGTTCGCGCTGCCGAAGATGACGGGGTTCCGCGAGAGCTTTCAGTATGCTGGAGAATCGGCTGATCGCGGCTACAGCGTGGCTGTTTTTCCGGAGGGACAACTGACACGCGACGGGAAGCTGGGAGAATTCCGCAAGGGCATTGGACTGCTGGCGAGCCGACTGAATGTGCCGGTGATTCCGATTCGCATCGATGGACTTTTTAAGCTTAGGGAAGCAGGGAAAAAGTTTGCACTGCCGGGCACGATACGGATTTTGATCGGGCAGCCGGTGCGGTACGAGCCGACCGGCGATCCAGAGCAGATCGCGTTGGACGTTCGGACGAGGATGACAAATTTGTAGGGAGCCGTGGAGGATTATATGGGTTTCATTGGTTATTCCGACAGAGACGATGCAGGCGGCGACCGCAGCGTGCGCGTGTATCTCGAATGCGA
This sequence comes from Acidobacteria bacterium RIFCSPLOWO2_12_FULL_54_10, assembly GCA_001767075.1. Lineage (GTDB taxonomy): Bacteria > Acidobacteriota > Terriglobia > 2-12-FULL-54-10 > 2-12-FULL-54-10 > 2-12-FULL-54-10. Next base: position 10,982 of record MEKX01000048.1, read on the forward strand.
GGAAAACGGATCGGGGGCGGCTGCGGGTTCGGTTTCCTATACCTATGAAATGGATTTTGTTTTTTCTGGAGGCAAAGCGCCTTGCCGGTTGACTGGCGTGGAGGATGTGCTGGCGCTCAAGAAGTTCTACAAGCTGGTTTTCAGCCTGGAGGAGCGCGCCCGGGAGCACGGCAACGATTGGCGCAAGGTGTTCGCATCGGCGGAAGATTTGCTGGAGCATTTGGGATATACGAGGAACGCGCGGGATTTGAAGGATGTTCAATTGCGGCGGCGCGCAGCAAGTGGGTCGGAAGAGGATTTGGATTGCGCGAGGTAAGGGGCAGGAACGAGAGGAGGCAGAAAACAGGAGTCAGGAGACAGCATGTATGAGCGCCGCTGCGGGCAAGCCTCCGCACCAGCCTGCGGCAGCAAGGAAGGTTTTTCAAACGTCTTAAATCCACGGCTCACGCCGTGGGTTAAATTCTGCCGCCCCCCCCGGGGCTGTTAGAGGGGAGAGAAATCTTACGCGGGGGCGTTGCTGCACTTTTGGTTTCGAGCAAGATAAAGCGCTGCATCTGGCAATTCCGCGCTGGCCTTCGGCAGAGAGGATCACTCAAATGGCGGCAATTTTCTCGGCTCCCGATGGTCGCCTTGCGATTTAAGAAGCTTCACTTCGCTGAGCGCTGCGTTCCGGCCTGCGGCAGCAAGGATAAATTATAAGAACGATCCTTTTCGGCACGGATGAATCCGTGCCCTGACGTAAGCAAAGGAGAATTCCTCGCTGCGCTCGGAATGATCGAACAATCCGCAGATTACGCAGATTCAAAAGCAGGTCCTTCGCTCCCTTCGACTGCGCTCAGGAAGAGCCGCTCAGGATGACAGCGGGGAAAAAGCCCACGGCACAGAATGCGTGCCGTGGCTACAATACCTGCCCGCTCCCCCCTTTCTTTCCTGCCAGGTTACAGCTTTCCTTTTGTTTTTCTTCCCAATGTTATAATCGAACCTCTATGCCGCACTCATCTGCCGATAAAAATCTTCGCGATCCTGCCGTCGCCGAACAGATGGAATATCTCCGTAAAGGAACCGTGGAGATTCTGCGCGAGGAAGAGTTGCAGGAAAAGCTCGCCACGGCGTTCCAGGCCAAGCGTCCGCTGCGCATCAAAGCCGGATTCGATCCCACGGCCCCGGACCTTCACCTCGGCCACACCGTGCTGCTGCGCAAGCTCAAGCATTTCCAGGACCTCGGTCACACCGTGATTTTCTTGATCGGCGATTTCACCGGCATGATCGGCGACCCCAGCGGCCGCAACGCCACGCGCCCGGCGCTCACGCGCGAGGAAGTTCTTGCCAACGCCGAGACTTACAAGGAGCAGGTCTTCAAGATACTCGATCCGGGAAAAACCAAGATCGATTTCAACAGCCGCTGGCTTGCGGCTCTCAGCAGCGCGGACATGGTCCGCCTCTGCTCGCGCTACACCGTGGCGCGCCTGCTGGAGCGCGACGATTTCTCCAATCGTTACAAAAAGGGCGAGCCGATCTCCGTTCACGAGCTGCTCTATCCATTGTTCCAGGGCTATGACTCGGTCGTCCTCGAAGCTGATGTAGAGCTGGGCGGCACCGACCAGAAATTCAATCTCCTGGTTGGCAGGGAATTGCAGCGCGAATACGGCAAGCCCTCGCAGGTGGTCATGACTATGCCGATTCTGGAAGGCCTTGACGGTGTGCAGAAGATGAGCAAATCGCTCGGCAATTTCATCGGTCTCACCGAGCCGCCGCGCGAAATGTTCGGCAAGGTCATGTCAATTTCTGATGACATGATGTACCGCTACTATGAACTGCTCACCGAAATGAGCCTCGCTGATATATCTGCAATGCGCCAGCAAGTTTCTTCCGCTGCCGCGCATCCCATTGAGTTGAAGATCTCACTCGCCCGCCGCATTGTTTCCGATTTCCACTCCGCCCAAGCCGGGCAGGAAGCCGAAGCCGAATTCCGCCGCGTCTTCCAGGAACGGCAACAGCCTTCCACAATCGAGACGCGATCAGTCGATATTCGTAACTTCATTATTCCATATGACCAAGTAAACGACGGATCTGCCATCCCAGGCCAATACTTCATCAGACTCGACAAATTGCTGACAGAAATGAAACTTGCATCCTCAGTTAGTGAGGCCGTACGGAAGCTTCGCGAAGGAGCAGTCTCGATTGATGGCGTGCGCTGCCGTGAACCCCGATGCCTCATACGCAATAACCCAGTGGCTTTGAATCTGGGGCGGCATTACATCAATGTATTCTTTACTGTGGATTCTCCAAACCGTGGCTAGTAACTCATAACCTCACATTGGTCAGCCTCGGTGCTTCTGCGGGAGATGGTCAGAAGTACAGCCATGCCAACGGAAAAAATCCGCGTCAAGATGATGTCCGAGGCGGCGGAATATGTAACCATCTCTCCGGTGGTCCAGCGCGATCACACGCTTGCGGAACTGATCGAGCTGATGCTCCCCGTCCTGGGCCGGGACGCGGACCGCATCGGACAACTCTTGCGCGCGGGCACTTTTTCCAATGGCGACTTCCGTTATCGCTGGCAAGCCGCCGAAGTCACGCCAGAGGAAATCACGCTTGTCCTCTCATCGCTTCCTGGCCCTGACCCTTCACGCGAATTCCGCCTGGAGAATTGCCATCGCGTCCGCTTCCGCC
>MEKX01000048.1:13753-13920 GCA_001767075.1 Acidobacteria bacterium RIFCSPLOWO2_12_FULL_54_10
ATGGCTTGAACTACGCGGATTATTCTTATGCCGACAAAGCCGATGTCTTCACCCGGCCACTGGATAAAGACGGTCTCGAACAACTCATCGCGTTGCTCCCGCTGCTCAAGGCTCGCTCGACCGCCGACCGCCTCACGCGCCTCCGCCCCGACCGCCTCGACTGGCTT
>MEKX01000048.1:14043-16757 GCA_001767075.1 Acidobacteria bacterium RIFCSPLOWO2_12_FULL_54_10
GGGCTATTTCCGCTCCGCTGTCATCCCGAGCGAGCGAAGCGACGAGGGATCTGCTTCTGCATAAGGGCACGGATTCATCCGTGCCGATCCGAATCGTTCGTATCATTATTCCTTGCTGCCGCAGGCCGGAACGCAGGCCCCGCCGCAGCGCCTAGTTAATTAGTTGTGATATTTTCAAAGTGTTTATACGCATTGGAAATTATGTCGATTGTGATTACCAAGTATTGATGCTATTGGCTGTCCGAGCGTGCCTGGTACTTCTTGGCCGCGCGGACCCGATTGGCGCGGCAAGGTGGCATTTTTTCCGCCCCCTTCCACACATGTAAAATAATCATGCAGTTCAAGTTGTCCCCATTGAATCATTTGTTAGTCCGCTGCCTGAGCCGCTTTCCGAAGTGCAAGGAACGCCTCTTTGAGTGCTTGATTGACTCCGCTTTCAGGCTCTGACAGCACAAGCTCTTGGTAGGCGTCAAGAATATCCGTGCGCAGCCGATGGAACAGGTGAACAAAATGCCGTAGGAATCCGATGCAATCGAGAATCGTAATCTCGACACCGCCCAAGTCCTTGTATTGTTTACCGGCATATTCTCTCACGGTCGGGTCGATTCGCTCTGTCGTGACAAAAATGTAGTTTTGAACGTCCGCGCCTTCGGCAATCTTCTGGATCGCAATATCGATGTCGCCTATCGTGACACTCTTATCTTTCATCTCGTAAGTCGTCACAACCTTGTCGTCATTCGCGAGCGTAATCTCCACGTCGCCGAGCGCTCCTGTCTTTTTGTCGGCGGCGTTGTGCTGATTCAGGCGCAAGACGTTCTCTCCGAGCTTTTCCGCTGCTGCCGTGTAAGCTGCTGCCACCACTAGCACCGGCAGCCTTGCGGCATTCTTCAATGCAAGATGCTGTTCAATGAGTTTCACCGTTTCCTCAGACGACAACGGCAACTCGGCTGACTGTTCCTGCAGGGTCTGCTTTAGCTTCTGCAGGCGGATCGCTCGCTCGTCACGCTCAATGATGAGCACACGGATGGTCTCGCGTAGTGCGGTGTCGGCGCGCACTTTGCCGGATTGCACCGCGTCCAAAACCTCAAGGATGTGTTCGTAAAGCTCCGGCGGCCTACCGCGCAGCTTTTGCTTCAAGTCCAGAACGATGTTCTTCGTGCGGAACGCTGGCGTGAGGAATGCTGTCGTTGGACTGCACGGCAGCTTGTGCCTTGTAATGAAATCGAAGATGTACTGTTCATCGTAGTTGCGGCCTGGATAGGCATTAGCTTTCGTTTTTTCGGGATATGCCTGAATGAAGGGCTTGCGGATGTCTACCTTGGGCTGGCTGACTTTGGCGAGCATAGCAGCCAACAGGAATCGCGCCCCGGCCCGATTGCTTGGGCAGAGTGCCGTGTAAGTGATTCCATCTCTGATCTCGGGATCGGCAACAAAGGGCTTCAGTAACCGCGCCTCAGCATCTTTGTACGCTCTCTCAAGAATCTCCGAACAGGTGTCCGCTCCCATTCTTTTTTCCCGTGACTATCCTTGGATCGTAATTCGTCCAGAGTACTTCAATCCGCTTCCCCTTGGTCGCGTGGTTCGTCTTTACCCTGCACACGGTTTTGTGCCATTTCGGTGCAGGGTACAGCTTGTCCATTAGATTGCAAGGATAGTTCGATATGGCAACCATGCCCTGTACGCTATTCAACGTCGCGGCAAGCTCCAAGTGCTGATCGTCAGTCATTTCATGGCGGTAGGCTTTCGAGTCTCCGCGCGTGTCGTGGATGTACGGTGGATCACAGTAGAACAGCGTGCCGGGAGAGTCGTAGAGTCGAATCACTCGAATGGCCGGACGATTCTCGATTTGGACGCGCAACAGACGTTGGGCAATGATCGGTAAATCTTCAACGCCGCCAAGCCAACGGCTTATCACGCCGCTCATTCCGGCGCGGCTTGTATTCTTGCAATTTGCCCACCGGCCCAAAGTGGCCGTCTGAGCCAGGCCGATCCGTACCTGTCTCGCGCGAACGTAGAACCGCCGCGCTCTCTCAAGCGGAGTCGCCGCTGGGTCGAGCTTGCATGCAATCGCAAATTCTTCCCGCGAAAACGGCGTGAGTCCGATTGCCCTCACAAGATTGTCGCCTTCGTCGCGCAGCACGCGGAAGAAGTTGACCACTTCGCCGTCAAGATCGTTGTAGGTCTCAACAGGGGACGGCTCCCGATTCAACAGTACTGCACCCGAACCGGCATAGGGTTCGGAGTAGTGGTGACACTTCGGCAGCAACGGCAGCAGCCAGTCAAGATGCGAATACTTCCCGCCGTACCAACCGAACGGAATGACCTTCGACCGTCGCAGTACCGTCACTGCCGGGGGTCTGGATTTTCGTCCCTTCGACTGTACCTGTTCTGTGCTCTCAATAAGTCTCATTATGCCGGATTATACGCGACCACGCCCGCTGGAGGCCAAAGAATAAATTCCCGCTCCCTGCGTTTCCATCTCCTCGGAAAAATTGGACAGCCTTAACCGCGGGCCGAACCGAATGTCTTGAATGTCTTCATCCTTTCTGTCCCGAGCTTGTCGAGGGGCTGGAGCGAAGCCGTAGGCGCAGCGGCGCTCTTCCCTTCACTCCCTACTGCCTACTCCTAACTCCCCCAAATATTTTCCTGACTCCCTACTCTCCACTCCCTATTTCCTTTCCCCTCTCCCTCTTCCCCCAATCCCGTTTAGAATG
>MEKX01000049.1 GCA_001767075.1 Acidobacteria bacterium RIFCSPLOWO2_12_FULL_54_10
TTGGCCAACAAGCGCGACACCATCCCCCCCAAAAAGCACGGCAACATCCCGCTGTGACGGTTAGGCTGTCATTCCGAGCGAGCGTAGCGAGTCGAGGAATCTGCAGCTCTATCCCGGTTTCACAGATGATGTATAGGGCCAAGGAAAAACATTCCCGGAGGGGATGAATATGAATAGCCGGGGGCAACGCCCCCGGAAACCGTACCCCAAAAACATCGACCCCGCAAGGGTCGCACGTTCCCTGCAACATGAACCGGTACAACCCCTTCAGGGTCGAACCTAATATGGGGAGCCTTCGCTACCGGGGGCGCTGCCCCCGGCTATGCTCTGGTATCCCCTGCGGGGATAGTTCGCGATTGGCTTGGCTCTATCCATCAACCATAAAAATGCTCTAACAATCTACGCTCTTGGCTGCTCGTCCTGCCGTGTAGAGGCTATAATCCCTGATGGAGGACGAACACACATATGAAGTTCACTGAAACAGAACTTCTTCTGCCATTCGAATTGACTCGCGCTCGCGGCTGGCACGCGAAGTATCGCGGCCCTACACCATCCTGAACCACTCTAATCCACACGAAATCCCAAAAGAATTCACGAAGTTCCCAAGGGGCAGTATAATGCTCCTTTCGCAGAAGATCGTTTGCCGCCTTTGCATACTGCTGAATGGGTAACCGAACCGACGAATGGAACAAGCGATGACCCATGAAGATGAGCGCCAGCAACTTTTGGAAACAATCGCACGGGTTGCGAAAGAAAAGCACACGGATGTTCTAAGTCGTGAAGAATTCTCTGCAGCGACCGGTATCTCTCTGAACCGTGTCTATCAGCTTTTCGATGGTTGGCGAGATGCTTGTGAGAAGGCAGGGATTTCGGCAAACGTTCAGAACTTGCCCATTGACAATGCTACGCTATTCGAAGACATGCGTAGGGTCTTTGTAGAAGCGGGCGGCATCTGTACCAGAACGAAGTTTAACAAACTCTCCAAATTCTCTGGCGATACTCTGAAAAGACGCTTCGGGGTTTGGCATAATATCCTTGCGACGTTTCGCGCGTGGCTTGTCGAACAGAATGTTGAGTTCCCATTCCTAAATCTTTTGCCAACAGGTTCTGCGAACGCAATTGATCCCAGCGGCGCTGACTCTCCCAGCACGCGGTCTACCAGTTATCTGGAACCGATACAACCGGGCAAGGGACCGACCTATGGCGCATTCCTCAACTTCCGTGGACTCCAGCACGCGCCGGTGAATGAACAAGGTGTCGTTTTCCTATTCGGGATGGTCTGCCATGAACTTGGATTCGTTGTTGAATTGGTTCGTACAGGCTTTCCAGACTGTGAAGCAAAGCGATGTGTTGACCGTCGAAACGACACGTGGGAAAGGGTTCGTATCGAATTCGAGTTCAAAGCCAAGAACGCGAAGGTTCACCCGATGAGCGGCTGTGACTTGATCGTCTGCTGGGAGAACGACTGGCCCGATTGTCCGGTCGAAGTGATCGAACTCAAGACAGCCATCAGGAAACTTCGTGATTCCTCTTGCATGGGTGTATAAGGTTCCATGTTCCCCAAACTCCTCATTGCCAACCGTGGTGAAATTGCCGTTCGCGTCATCCGCGCCTGCCGCGAGATGGGCATCCGCACCGTCGCCGTTTATTCCGAAGCCGACCGCGCTGCCCTCCACGTCCTGAAAGCCGACGAAGCTTACCCTATCGGCCCTTCTCCGGCACGAGATAGCTACCTGCGCATTGACAAAATCATCGACACGGCGCGCAAGTCAGGCGCACAGGCCATCCATCCTGGATACGGGTTTCTATCCGAAAACCCATCTTTCGCCGCTGCTTGTGAGGATGCCGGAATCACTTTAATCGGTCCCAGCGCGGCCTCTATGGAGCTGATGGGTTCCAAGACTCGCTCGCGCCAAACCATGCAATCCGCAGGAGTGCCTTTTGTCCCCGGCGCCACCCAAGGCATCGGCAGCCTCGAAGAGGCCATGAAAATCGCCGATTCTTTCGGTTATCCGGTCATGGTCAAAGCTGCGGCAGGCGGCGGCGGCAAAGGTATGCGCATGGTCGCTTCCGCTGGAGAGATGTCCTCGGCCTTTCGCGATGCTAAGTCAGAGGCATTGAATGCATTCGGCAACGCAGAGGTTTACATTGAAAAATACATTGAGCATCCTCGCCACGTGGAAATCCAGGTGCTTGGTGACACGCAAGGCAACACCATCTATCTCGGAGAGCGCGAGTGCAGCATTCAGCGCCGCCACCAGAAGGTGATGGAGGAATGCCCTTCTCCAATCGTCGATGAAGAGATGCGCCGTCAAATGGGCGAGGCGGCCGTCAAGGCTGCTCGCGCTGCCAATTATCACAATGCGGGCACCATCGAATTTCTGGTGGACCGCAACCGCAATTTCTACTTCCTGGAAATGAACACCCGGCTCCAGGTCGAGCATCCCATTACGGAGTTGGTCACTGGAATCGACCTGGTCAAGCAACAGATTCGCATCGCTGCCGGCGAGCGGCTAACGCTGCAGCAGGAAGACATCGTCATGCGCGGCGCGGCGCTGGAATGCCGCATCTACGCAGAAGACCCCGGCAACAATTTCTTTCCCTGCCCCGGCTTGATCCGCAGACTGGAAGTTCCTTCCGGTCCCGGCGTCCGCGACGACAGCGGTGTCTATGAAGGCTGGACCGTGCCCGTCGATTACGACCCGCTCATCTCCAAACTTGCTGTCTGGGGCGCAAACCGCGAGGAAGCCATCCACCGCATGAAGCGGGCCATCGGTGAGTATTATGTCGGCGGCATCAAAACGAACCTGAGCTTGTTCCAGACGATTTTGCGTTTCCCCGATTTTCTGGAAGGCAGGCTCGACACCGGCCTGATCGACCGCTTGCTGGCTTTGGAAGACGCCTTGAAGATACCTTCTGGTGAAACCGGCGTGGAAGCGCTCGACCCATATCTATGGAGCGCGGCTGCTATGGCCGCTGTTTTGCACGAAGCCTCGCAGCAAAGTAACGGGCGGAAGAACTCCAGCCTGCCCGCGCCAGCGCCCAGCGCATGGAAATTGGATGGCAGGCGGAGCCTTGCCCGGCCCGCCTCCTTCCGCGATAAATCATGAAATTCTCTGTGACCATCCACGGCCAGGAACGAACGGTGGAACTGCGCAGCCAGAATCCTCCCGAATTTTTCATCGACGGTGTAAAGACTGAGGCTCAGCTCGTGCAATTGCAGCCCGGCCTGTACTCCATTATTCTGGACGGAAAAAGTTACGAAGTCCGCGTCGCTTCCGCTCCTGGCACTGAATCGAATTCCGGCGAATACGATGTTGCAGTCAATGGCGTCTCATCCACGGCGCTGGTCCGCGACCTGTCTCGCCGCGTTCGCCACAAGGCAGGCCTTGCCCTCGAAGGCAAGCAAGACATCAAGGCTCCCATGCCGGGCAAAGTTCTCCGCGTGCTGGTCTCTGAAAATCAAACCGTCCAAGCCGGCAGCGGTTTGGTCGTCGTCGAAGCGATGAAGATGCAGAATGAAATCAAATGCCCCAAGGATGGCAAGGTCATTAAAGTGAACGTGCGCGAAGGGCAGGCCGTCAATTCCGGCGATTCTCTATTGATTGTGGAATGATCACTTAAAACATCAGGAGGCTGAATCGTGTCTGAAAGAAAGAATCTGTCGACCGGCGGCGCGTGGGAGCCGATCATTGGATACTCGCGAGCCGTGCAGGTGCAAAACCGGATTTATGTTTCCGGCACTACGGCGACGAATGCGCAAGGGGATATCGTCGGCGAAGGCGACCCGCGCACCCAAACCGTGCAGTCTCTCAAGAATATTGAAAATGCCTTGCAGAAATTGGGAGCAAGCCTTGCCAATGTCGTCCGCACCCGCATGTTTGTCACGGACATCCAGCGTTGGGAAGAGTACGCACGCGCTCACGGCGAATTTTTCAAGGACATTCGCCCCGCCACGACGATCGTCGAGGTTTCCAAACTGATCTCGCCAAAAATGATGGTGGAAATCGAAGCGGACGCTGAACTATAAAATTTCGCTGCTTACTGCGGCCTGGCTCGCAGCACCATAATGCCCCAGCCGAGGTTCATGCCCACGGTCCGCGCCATTTCCACGTGGAACCCTGCCTGCTGCAATAATTTTTTGCATTCCTCGAGTTCGTAGCAGTGCGCTAGCGCATAGCGATGGATTCCCGTGCGATGTACGAGCTGCAAAACCCATTGGCTGAATTTGCAGCCGGGAAAATCGTTGCACCAATCCGATAGCACCAAGCATCCGTCCGCTGCAATTACGCGGCGGAACTCCTCCAGCACCCTCGCCGGATTCCGGTAATAATGAAAACTGTTGTTGCAGATCACTGCGTCGAAGCTGCCGGTTGCAAAGGGCATGCTCTCAGCCAGCGCGTTGATCCATCCCACACGGCTCGCCTGGCTCAATTTTTCCTGCGCCAATCGCAGCATGTCCATGGAGAGATCGACCCCCAACATTGTGACCGGGTGATAGCCATTGTTGGCGACGGACTCTTCCAGCAATCCGGTCCCGCATCCCACGTCCAGAATCCTGTGCACCGAATCCCAGGGGATCGCTTCCAATGCCGCTTGCAAGGTGGCATCGCCTACGGAACGATTCCACCTTCGGTCATACGTTCGCGCTTGGCGGGAATACTTCTCCACCAACGGGTGATATGCCTGCGGCTTCGCGTCGTGCAGGGACGACGATTGCGGAATCATCCCAGAATCTTTCATTTGCCACTCAACAACTGGACCAGTTCTTTCAATGAATTGATTTCTGCCTCCACGGCCAACTCCGTCCGCGGCGGATTCTGATCGTGCCTCGTCATTTCGCTAGCTGAAAGCGGTTCACTTCATCCTCTGCCAGGTAATTCTGAACATCGGCCTGGTTGCGAAGATATTCCGAATATGCGGTGCTCAGCAATTGTTGTTTTCTGTTTCCTAATTCCTGGCGGATCGTCTGATCCACTTCAGGATTATCCAGCTCTAGCTGGCCGGGATCTCTGCGCGCCACCAGCTTCAGCACCATGTATCCGCCCGAGGTTTGAATCACCTGCGTGGTATCTCCCACTTTCATTTTCTCCAGTTCCTGCCGTACGCGCGGCAAATACTGGTCCACCGCAGACACAGGCAGAAACCCCAAATCGCCGCCCTGGCCGGCCGTCTGCGGATCTTCGGAGTATTCCCGCGCCAGTTGCTGGAAATCATCTCCAGCCTTTACGCGGTCCACGATCATCTGAATCTTTTTCGTTGCCTCGTCTGCCGTTTTCGCTTTGTCGTTCCGCAAATTGGTCACCGGCATCTCGGGATTCGGCGTTACGATGATGTGCGCCAGCCGGTATTCCATCTCAGCCACATTGAAGCGAGCCTTGTTTTCCTCATAGAACTTGCTCATTTCTTCCGGCGTCACTTGCACTTTTGCGCTCAGTTGGCTTTGGACCAGCTTCTGCATGCTCAAATTCCGGCGCATCTCATTGCGCAAATCCATCTCCGTCCATCCACGCTCCGTCATAGTTTTCTGGAATTCCTCGTCCGTGCTTTCTCCGCGCAGCAACTTGAACTCTGCTTCCAATTCAGTGTCCGTCGGGGCGAGTTGCAAATCTTCCGCTTTTTGCAGCATGATCTCTTCGACGATCATCTCCCGCAATATTTCCAGCCTGGCGAGCGTCGCGGCGTCTCCCTGCGGTTTTTCCGGCATGTCCTGGGTGCGCAGAGTAAATTGCCGCTCCACGTCCGCGCGGAGAATCGCTTTCCCATTCACTTGAGCCGCTGCCTCAGGTGTGCGCGACGATCCGCCGCACCCGGCCATAACCGCCGAAATTAGTATTAACCCTGCCAAAATATTTTTCACGTCCTGCTCCCATCTTCCTGAATGTAATCTTGTAATTCCGTGTAATCCGGCCATTCGTTGCATTGACCTGTTAGCGATTCACGGTCCCTTGCAATGGCCTTTGCCTTACAATGAATGCACATACTGAATTAACCCGTTCAGATCCTTTTCCTGCTGAAATAACCTTATGCCAGCAACCCCCGCTGCGCCTGCGCTCACGCATGCTGCGGCGTTTTCGCGGGTCACTCCGCCGAGCGCGAATAAAGGCACGTTCGATGTCCGGCTGCATTCCCTCAGTAACTCCGTTCCCCTAGGTGTTGCGGATGGCTTCGAGGGAGTTTTGAAAATCGGACCCAACAGAACATACGAAGCTCCCTCCGCTTCCGCTCGCGCCACTTCCTTCGCGCTGTGGCAGGAAACTCCTATCAAGTATTCTTTTCCCGCTTTGCGCAGCGCCGCTGCCACCGGCACTCCCTCCGCAGGCAAATGAACTCCGTCAGCCCCGCAGCTCATCGCGATATCCAGCCGCTCGTTGACCACTAGCTTTAACTGCCTCTTTTCTGGAAATCTCTGCATCGCTTCCACAATCTCAGCCAGTCGTCCGCCCGGCAGGTCCTTTTCTCTCACCTGCACGATATCCATTCCTGCCTGGAATGCCTCTTGCACTTTCCTCAAAAGCAGCTTCTCTTGATCCGCATTCCCGCTCGTTGCGCTTAACTGTTGCCTTGCCGTGATGTAGTAGCACTGCGCCAATTCGCGATTCTCAGCTTCCTTCCGTTCATGCATTGATCCTGCGCAAACTCTATCGAATCGTAGCGGTCCGCGAGAGCCCCAGCCAGATATTCACTAATCCAAGGCCGCTCACCGCTCCGCGACAATAAGGACTCAAATAAATCCAGCTTATTTCAGATAAAAAGCTCGGCGATACACTTTGTTCCCACACCCAGGTCCACGGCGCCAGCAACAAAAAAAGCCCTATCTCGATGCACACCAGGATATAAAATATCACGCTCAACCGGCTGCCGTTGCTTTCTTGCAGTGCAGGCCGCGCGGATTCTTCACTTGCTTTGCTGGAGATCACGGATTCGGTCGGTAACATTGCGATAGTCGATATTCCGCGCGTAGACTTCCATGAAACTTCGGAGCGCTGCTTCCTTCTCTCCAGCCATTTCATGGGCAACTCCCACTTCATAGAGCAACGCTAACGACGTTTCTCCCTCCACATGCGGAAACTTTAGCGCCGTCTCATACCACGTCACGGCCAGCTTCGGCATTCCCTTTTCCAGAAAACAGCTCGCCAGCAGTGAGCAGCACTGCACCAGATGGGAATAGTCCTTCTTTGTTTCCGCTATTTCGTGAACCTTCTGAAACTCTCCAATGGCTTCGTCGAACAAACCCATTTCTTTGAAGGCTATGCCCATGTTGTAATGCGTCTCCAAGTCCTCCCCTGCCGCGGTGGCCGGTACTTCCATCTCTTCCTTGAACTCGGACATTAAATCGTCCAAAAAGCCCGCGCCTTTCGCTGGTGCAGGCGCTGCTGGCGCTTTTGGTACTGATTGCGACGCGCCGGGAGCCGCCGGAAAATCCAGTCCGGCGCTCAATTCCATGGCCAGATCGCCCAATGGATTCGCGGATGCCGCTGCCGCAGGGCCGCTGGCTGCTGCTAGAGGTGATGAAGGTGCGTTATCTTCCAGGGAAAGTTCAAATGCATCAGCCGAATGCTGGCTTTCGATGGAGTGCAGGAAATCATCGTGCGCTGTTTCCGCCTGCGGTTCCGCAGCCATTGGCGGTGTCAGATCGAATGGCGTTTCCTGCGCCATCATGGCCGCTGGCTCCACCTGCTCGGCGGGTTGCTGTTCTTGTATCACGGCATGCCCAAGTCCGGGGTATGCATCAATCGTCGGTTGCGGTGCTGCCTCTGGCGTGATCGTTGCATCCAGCGCGCTAGTGAATGCGACTTCCGTGACCGCTGCTGCAGGAGCATCCGCGCTTCCCGCCACTTCTGGTGCAATCATTTCATCCGAAAAAGTCTCGCCCAGTTCCACGAGCCGTTGTTTCAATTCTGCAATCGCAGGATGTCCGGGCGATTTTTTCTCCAGATTTTCCAGCGACTCTTTGGCATCTGTCGTTAATCCGGCCTGTATATAAAAATCGATTTCTTCAATGGCGCTATCCGCCGATTCCGAAACGGCCGTCTGGCCGGTCGTAGCCAGCGTCGCCCAATCCTGCGACAAGTCAATCTCCCTGACCTGCGCTTCACTTCCAGCCTTCTCATCCACTGCGGCTGCGGTCGGTTCCTGGTCTGCTGCTCCCGGTTGCTCTTGCAACCACTGCATCGCGTTTGCCGAGCCTGTTTCTTCTGCCGCCTGTTCGGTGGCCGCGCCTGCATCCAGCGCCTTCTGTTGATACTTGAGAACCAAGTCTCCATATCGCGCCGCTTTATCCCCGTCCCCCAGCATCACGTATTTTTCTGTCAGCGCTTCGGCGCACTCGGCGGCTTTCTGGTACTGATTTTCGCGCTCGTATAATGCCATCAACTGTTCGAGCAGTGCGATGTTTCCAGGGACTTCTTTCAATCCTTCTGCCAGCAACCGGATGGCTTTGCCGATCTGCCGGTAGTTGACGAGCAGTTCGCTTTCGGTCAGGCAATTTTGAACTTTCTCCTGATCCTGCGGCGATAATTGCTCGGTTGCAGCGGATGTTGCAGCGGATGAGGCTATTTCTTCCAACACCATTTCCAGGCCAATCGCCATGGCAGGCGATGATGTCTCCGAAACGACTTCCGACGAACCTTGCAATCGGCTCTCGATGCGGCGCAGCATCTGCCGCCAGCCCGTATTGGATGGCTCTTGCTTCACCAATGCGTCAAATACTTCCCGCGCTTTCTCCAATTGCCCTTGCTCTGCATACGCGTGGCCCAGCGCCTCCGCCACGTCCACTGCTTCCACGTCCTGGCCTGCTTTCACGCGCCATTGCCAGAGCAGTTCCAGTGCTTCTAGCTGGGTTGGCCTTGCAGTTACGATTTTTTGCAATCCTTCCAGCAGAGCGGCGTTGATTTGTCCTCCGGCGATCTTCTCGTTGGCTCCTTTATAGAGCTTCAGTGCCTCGTCAATGTTTCCTTCATCAATCAACCGCTCCGCAATCCGCCCCAACCCTTCCACTTCCCCGTGCTGCTCCGCCAGTCTTATTGCAATTTCCTCGGCCCGCGTGCTGTTACCTTGTTTTGCATAAGCTTCCTGAAGCAGCAGGAGCGCTTCTTTCTGTTCGGTTAAACCTTTTATCGATTCCAAAACCTCAGCGGCCTTTTTGTATTTTTCTGCTTGCAGATAGACCCTTGCCAGCAGGATCGCGGCCTCCGCATTGTTCTTATCCAGCCGCACCGCTTCCTGGAGGCACTTCTCTGCCTCTTGCGAATCACCTTTGTTCAGGTATCTCTCGGCTGCTCCCAGATAGGAGGCCACTGCGTCTGCCGCCTTGCCCGTTTGTGCGTACAAGCTCGCCAGTTTCGCTTGCAGTTGCGGATTTTCCAGATCCATCACCACGATCTTTTCGAAAATCTCCAGGGCCTTCCCTCTATCGCCTTTCCCCAGCAATAACTCTACGGCTTGCAGGAAGTGCATGCGCGAATCCCGCGTCAGCCCTTGCATAAAATACAATTCTCCCAACCGGATCAAGGCTGGCAATCCGGGAGAATCAATTTTTGTAATCCGCTTGTAGACCGCGATTCCCCGCGCAACAAATCCGCCCTCCACATACTTTTCTGCCAGCTCGTTAAACGTCCGCAGTGCGTCGGCGGTCTTCCCGCTGCGCATCAGAAGATCGCCGATCGTGTTCAGCGTCATTAAATCCTGGGGATCTTTCCTGTAAATTTTTTCGTATTCCTCAATGGCGGCGTCGATCTTCCCATTCAGCACATGTTTCTCTGCTGCTTGCAGGATTTTGTTCTTGTCGTATTTCAGTCCAAACGCCATAGGGATTCTCTCTGGTTATCTGCTTTCCGCTTCAATTTCTAAAAACTTAGGGACACACCTAGCGTGTCCCCTCGGCCTGCTGGCCGCATTAGTCTGTGCCTGGATCGTAGGTCTATTGCCATGTTAAGAATAGGCGTAAATCAGGCGCAATTGCAAGCCTCTGTATTTGGTTCCAATCGGCTCAACAGCCAGACCCTATTTTTTTATTGACCACGGCTTCGGAACTGTATAAATATTCAATATGGTGCATAATTATTCCAAAGCCGTGCTTGGACCTGCTTTCCGCATCGGAATCCTTGGTTACACGGGATACAGCGGAGCCAAGTTGGTCTCCTTATTGGAGCGACATCCGTCGGTCTCTGTGGTCTTGCTCGACCACCGTCACACGGAAGGCGCTGTGTCGGCTCAACCAATGCCTGTTTCCAGCAATGCGCCGCCTATTGCGCGCATGCCGTGGTCCGCAAACGCAGTCATCGAAAATCATCTGGATGTCGTCTTCACGGCCACGCCGCCGGAAGTCTCCATGGAGGTCGTTCCCCAGATTCTTGCCCAGGGTGCCAAAGCCGTGGACCTGAGTGGCGCTTTCCGGCTTACTGCGGCACAGTACAAACGCTGGTATGGCGCTGAACATTCCCAGCCTGCATTATTGCAGGAGGCCGTCTACGGTCTTCCCGAATTGCATCGCGAAAAGATTCGCGGCGCGCGTCTGGTCGCCAATCCGGGTTGTTATCCCACCGCGGCGATCTGCGCCTTATGGCCACTGATGGGAAAGGACTGGGTGGACCGCTCGGCGGGAATCATCTGCGACGCCAAATCCGGCGTCACCGGCGCGGGCAAATCGCTGTCACCCAAAACCCACTTCGCTCAGGTTTCGGAGAATTTTTCGGCTTATGCGATTCTGAAGCACCGCCATGTCCCCGAAGTCCTAAACAACGCTGGCATCGACGAGAGCGATTTCGCCTTTACCGCGCATCTGCTGCCCACGCAGCGCGGCATTCTGGCCACTCACTACCTCAAGCTCAAACGCCCAGTGCCGATGGATGCGATTCTGGATGCCTACCGCTCCGCCTACGCATCGTCCAGCTTCATCCGCATTTATCCATCGCAGGGCCAGCCGCAGATCAGTCTGGTGAACCGCACCAACTTCTGCGACATCCATTGCTCCTTGAGCCAGGACGGTTTGCGCTTGGTCGTGGTCAGTTGCATTGATAATCTTGTAAAGGGAGCAGCCGGACAAGCCGTGCAGAACATGAACCTGCTGCTGGGCCTGGACGAAACCCTGGGTCTGTTATGAGCATGGAAATGAAAATCGTTGTCAAAATCGGTGGAACGTTGCTGGAATCTTCAGCCGACCGCCAGCGCCTCGTTGCCGAAATTGCCGCGCAGTGGCGCTCGCATCATCAGGTTTTGGTTGTTCACGGCGGCGGCAAGCAGTTGACGCAATATCTCGACCAGGCCGGCATCGCCAGCCGCTTCGTGGACGGCCTGCGCGTGACCACTTTGGAAGCCATTGACGGCGTCCTCAAGGTTTTCACCGGCTCCATCAACCACCAATTGCTCGCTGTTTTTCACCAGGCTGAGGTCCCCGCCGTGGGTCTTTCCGGCATCGATTCCGGCTCGCTCGTTGCCCAAAAGTTCGTGGGACCGCATGGCCAGGACTGGGGCTTTGTCGGTCAAATCACCGCCGCCGATCCTCACCTCTGGGAAGTTTTGCTCAAGGAGCGATTCGTGCCGCTGGTCGCCTCGGTCGCCGTCGGTGACGACGGCCAGATTTACAACATCAACGCGGACCAGGCTGCTGTCGCCTGCGCCGCCAGCCTCCGCGCCGACTCGCTTGTCTTTCTTACCGACGTCGATGGCGTCCGCGATTTGAGCGGTCAGATTCTTCCACGGATCAGCGTCGAGCAGATTCCCGCGCTGCTCGATTCCGGAGCTGTTTCCGGCGGCATGTTGGCCAAGTTGCGCGCCGTCCGCGAAGCCATCGAGCATGGCGTCGGGCGCGTCTGCATCGCCAACGGCCACCGCCCGGGCTCGCTCGCCGCTGCTTTGGCTTTCACGGGCGCATCAATTGAAACATTCATGGGCACCATCATCACTTCCGCCCATGCCCCGGCTCAGAGGTCGTCATGAATTTCTTTTCGACTGTCCGCCCGCGCCGCACGCTGTATGCGTCCGCACAGGTTTGGTAGCCACGGTGAGCGCTTTCCTCACCGTGGGCTTTCCCCTGTTTGGGATTTTGAATTTTGTGCTTTGAGATTGTTTAGGATTTAGAGCTTGGGATTTAGAATTTGCTGTTCTGCTTACCTTAGGCAGAAGCGTAGCGACAAGAAAGGGGACCATCACCATGCGCAACCATCCCGGAGAGGCCATAGCGCCCGCTGCTGCGGACTCCGCTTCTTTCATCGTCCGCCCCGCGCAGTTGTCGGATGTCCAGCCGATCCTGGACCTCATTAACGGTTACGCCGCGCAGGAGATCATGTTGCCACGCAATGAGGTGGAGCTGTGCGAAGGTCTGCGCGACTTCCTCGTTGCCGTCGATGGCGACCAACTGCTGGGTTGCGGTGCGTTGCATCTCTACACGCGCCACATGGCCGAATTGCGCTCGCTCGCCGTCTCCTCCGAGCACACGCGCAGCGGTGTTGGTCAGGCCCTGGTTCGCGAGCTGCTCGATCAAGCCAAGGAGTTCGGCGTCGATGTTGTCTTCGTTTTTACTTATGTCCCGGGATTTTTCGAGAAGACCGGCTTTCACATCATTGACCGCGCATCGCTCCCGCTCAAGGCCTGGAAGGATTGCCTGCGCTGCCCCAAGTTCACCGCCTGCGACGAAATCGCCATGGCTTTCATGGTCACGCCGGGCGCGGAAATCTATATGAGCCACGAGCCTCCCGAGCTTCCTTACGTCGAAGGCCCGCTGATTATGCCCAAGCTCGGCCAGCCCCGTGTCCTCGACAAACCCAAACCCCGCGCCCCGAAGCGCGACAAGTAATTGCCGGAGTGCAGTGGACCTCGCCTTTATCGCAATCC
>MEKX01000050.1 GCA_001767075.1 Acidobacteria bacterium RIFCSPLOWO2_12_FULL_54_10
ATTCAAAGTGGTGCCCGATGCGACGACGCGCGCACTGGAGATTCGTAAAGGCGCGGCGGACATTGCGCTGAACTCGCTGACGGCGGACATGGTGGAAAGTCTGCGCAAGGAACCCAACCTGAAGGTCTATCAGGAGCCAGGGATCAGCTACCAGTACATTGCTTTCAATCTGGAAAGTCCGAAGCTGCCAGTGGCAGTGAGGCAGGCCATCGCCTATGGAATCGACAGGGAGCCGCTGATCCGGTATTTGTGGCAGAACTCCGTGCAACCAGCCAGCAGCATTCTGCCAGCGCAACACTGGGCTTATTCAAGCGATACGCAGAGTTACAGCCATGATCCAGAGAAAGCAAAGGGGATACTTGATCGGGCAGGGTTCACGCCGGGGCTGGATGGCGTGCGCTTGCGGCTGCAAATGAAGACTTCCACGGACCAAACCGGGCGGGAGCTGGCGGCGGTGCTGCAAGAACAGCTTCGGCTGATTGGCATCGAGTTGGACATTCGATCCTTCGAATTTGCCACGTTTTATGCGGATATCGTGCGCGGGTCGTTTGAGATGTACTCACTGCGCTGGGCCGCCGGCAACGACGATCCTGATATCTTCGACTATGCATTCCATTCGACAAAAATCCCGCCTTCGGGGGCCAATCGCGGTCGTTACAAGAACGTGGAGGTGGATCGTCTGATTGAGGAAGCCCGCAGCAGTTCAGATCAAACTTTAAGGAAAGCCAATTATGCGCGGGTCCAGCAGATTTTGAATGAAGAACTGCCATATATCCATTTGTGGTACATGGATAACGTGTGCGTTTATAGCAGCAGGCTGAGCAACTTACACTTGTTTCCAACAGGGAACTATGAATTCCTGACAGAAGTTGAGTTGAATAAGGCTAATTGATGGGTTATTAGGATATAAGAAACGTCTGATAATGTATATTATGTAAAGTAATAAATATGAGAAACGTGGGTTTAGGACCTGCCAAGATTTCTATTTGTTTGAAGAATTTCCCTGCTCACCAACCCACGCGCAGGCCCGTGGTCCACGAGACTCCTGAGTAGGCCCCGCCGTCACTGCGGCTATCGTCCATGCCTGCAAATTGCACGCCGCTTTGTAGTTTGAGCTTGTGGCCATAGAAGTAGTAGTTAGCTCCCAGATACATCTCGTCGTAGCGGTCGCCCCTGCCCGGGACCACGCGAGATTCGTAGGTCGCGAGCCGGACCCCGTTCGGCTTATTACTATCGAGCATGGTGTAGCGACCGACGAACTGGAGCTTGTCGGTGGCGTTGACGTACGGCATGGCCATCACGCCCCATAGATTGCTCTGGCCCAAGTAGCCCGACGCTGCTGAAACATCCGTCCGCAAACCCCACCGGTTTGTTTCGAATTTGAAATTGGTGGACACAACATGCCGAAGCTGCCGCGTGAAGGTGTTCTTTGGGTCCGGATTCTGAAACACATAGTTGCCGGACAGCAGCGCCTCCTTCACGCCCAGAGAATTTGCAAACTCGTAGCCGAGGCTGGCGAGCATGAAGAAGCTTCCGTTGAACTCGCCGAATTCCCTGTTCGCTTGGCCAGCCGAGTAGACGCCCGCGCGGTAGACCCAGTCGGAAATTTCTCCGGAAACGCTGATGCCGGGAACGTATTCCTGCGGAAACCAAATGTTGTTGCTCAAGTTGTTGCGGTCGATGGTGAGAAGCTCTTTGGATGAAGTGGACCCGTCCATGGTGAACGGGACTCCATGCTTGCCCATTGTCAGTGTGAACCGCCCGCTTTTGCGCCATTGCAAGTACATGTCCGTGATGCGCAGGTAAAACGGGTCGGCTTCTTGGGGGTCGAGATCGGCTTCGCCGTGAAGCGTGAATGAGCCGAACAGCCTTGCTCTGGCCCCTAGCCGGAAGCGACGGGCGTTCCACTCGTCGTGCGATCCCTGGTCGGCATCGAGCGCTGCATATTCGTATTGAAACCTACCGGTGAACAGAAAACTCTGGAGCACGGGGTTCTCGCCGTCGTTGTACCACTCCGCGAATTTCCAAATCTTATCGTAGGTGGACAGCTTCTTTTCACTGGCTGGAGCCTGTGTGCCGGATTGTCCCCAACTAAAGTCCGGTGTAAACAGGATGGCCGTCAAAACGGCGGCAGCAATGAGCGCGCTAAGAACTCTTTGAGAAGTATTCCTTGCCGCTCTGCGCTTCCTCTGGTTCATGCGCTCTCCTAAAACGGGAAAGATGAATTGCAGGATTAGAATAGTTGTAACCGAGCATACACAAAATAGACATAATTCTGAAATAATTCATTCACATAATAAGAATGATGAAATTGAGGTCATTCAGGAAGAACTACGGGAGGCGCAAACGCGAGCGGGCGATTTGCAATCTCATGAGCAAACTCGTGGCCGGAATAGCGGCAAAACGAGCTTTAATGCAAAATGGGAAGCAATTCGCTTCGGCAACCGGCAAAAATGCAAGGTGGACAATTAGAGCCGATCAGCAATCGCTTTTGCCAAGCGTGGGCCTCTTTCCTTGCCCTGCGGTAAAAGGCGAAGATCCATTTCAACTGCTATGTCACCTTTCCGCAATACCAATGTGGAAGCCAAAGGACCTAGCCACGCTTCATCACCAATGCCTTCCAGCTTAATGAAGGCATTTTCCATTTCCGAACCAAGCATTTGGTTGGCCATGCGCGTAGCCGCAATTACGATCTGACCATCCTCCCAGTGGATTGTGTAAGAGAATTTCGGGGTTCCTCCCGACGCACCGACAGCGAAATCTTTAGCCATCGCCTCCGCTTCTTCCTGCTCGGATTTGGTTTGTGCCTCAGCGCTCGGCATCTGGGTGTCAGCAGTCTCAGCGAACTCGTAACTGCAGGTTACTTCATCGACAATTTCCCGCATAACTGGCTGCAAACCTACGGCCTCCACAACCTGCTGAGGAGTGAGAAGCGTGCAGGGGTTGTCCTTGCTAACATCTGGAGCGGACACATTGGATTTGGGCGACGACGTTGAAGAGTTTGCGGATTCATCGCTTCCCCCGCCCTGACAACCGAACATCCATAATGACAGCGCAGCGATTCCGGTAATCCCTATCCGTTGTATGAGTTGCTTTGCCATAACAAACCTCCTGGTGAGCATCGGATCAGAAATCCTATATTACGGTATTTGTTAAGGAACAGGGTGCGTAGAAATGTCCCAAACTCGATTTCATATTGTCCAAAATGATTTTATTGAAGACGAACGCATATGGAATTCTAAAACACCTATCGATAGGACCTTATTATATTCGGGTTCCATTGGATGACTCGCAGATAGATTGAAATGAAGCGCGACATTATCGTGGAGAATGAATTAGGAAGTAGAATCCTTCTGGTGAGAATAGGACTCAGCGCGGTGGCGGATGATTTTGCCCTCCACCATGTAAACGACGTCCTCGGCGATGTTGGTGGCGTGGTCGGCGATGCGCTCCAGGTGCCGGGAAACGGAAAACAAATGAGAACCCCGCTCAATGGTCGCAGGATTTGACTTCATCATTTTCCAAACTTCGTCAATGACTTCGCGATTGTACTCATCGACGATATCGTCTTCGATGCAGATACGGCGGGCGGACTGATTGTCACCGTTGACGAAAGACTCCAGGCTTTCCTTGACCATGCGCATGGAAGCGACGGCCATATCGTGCAGCCGCGTCGGAACGGGGATGGGATCGGATTTGCCGAGAAAGATGGCGTGCTCGGAGATGTTTACAGCTTCATCGCCCATGCGTTCCAGGTCGTTGTTGATTTTCATGACCGCAGCGATAAAGCGCAAATCCTCGGCGACGGGTTGATGAAGCGCGAGCACCTTAAGGCACTCCTCTTCCACTTCGACTTCGGCGCGGTCGATGCGGCGGTCTAAATCCAGGACCTCGCGGGCCAGATTCGGGTCGCGGTCCTGCAAGCCGGTGAGGGCTTTGTGGATCGCCTCGACTACGATGTCACCGATGTCCAGGATTCGTTTATTGAGCCTTTTAATTTCCACCTCAAGGTGTTTTGCCATGTTTGTATCCTTATCCGAATTTCCCAGTGATGTAGTCTTCTGTTTCGCGCTTTTGGGGCCTGGTGAACATGTTCTCAGTTGATCCGAACTCGACCAGATGGCCGTGCGACATAAATGCCGTCCAGTTCGAAACGCGGGCAGCTTGCTGCATGTTGTGAGTGACAATAACAATGGTATAGCGAGCTTTCAGCTCGAACAGAAGGTCTTCAATGCGAGCCGTGGATGCTGGGTCTAGCGCCGAGCAGGGTTCGTCCATCAAGATAACTTCCGGTTCGAGAGCAATGGCGCGTGCAATGCAAAGGCGTTGCTGCTGTCCTCCGGACAGCGCCAGCCCGCTGTTGTGGAGCTTATCCTTAACTTCTTCCCACAATGCCGCTTTGCGCAGCGACGTTTCCACCAATTCATCCAAGCTGCCCGTAAAGCCGTTCGTCGCCGGGCCCCAGGAGACGTTTTTGTAAACGGACTTCGGGAACGGGTTGGGTTTCTGGAAGACCATGCCGATGCGGCGGCGCACCTCGGCAGGCTCGATGCCATTTGCGTAGAGGTCCTCGCCTCGATAAAGCACCTCACCTTGCGTGGTGGTATGGAGGATGAATTCGTTCATGCGGTTGAAGGCGCGCAGCAAAGTGCTTTTCCCGCAGCCGGAAGGCCCGATGATTGCGGTGATCTTGTGTTCGGGGACGACCAAGCTGACGTCGTTCACGGCCACGACCTGTCCATAATGGATGGAGAGATTGCGGCACTCAAGAACCGGCACAGGCGGCGCAACTGGATTTTGTGTTGAGTCTACCATCGCAGGTTTTTTTGCGAGCGGTGACGGAGAACAATCGCCACCGCATTCATGCTGAGCAAAACGACCAGAAGAACAATGATACCCGCAGCGGCCAAATTGTAAAACTCTTGCTGAGGGCGGGAGGACCAATTGAAGATCTGAATGGGCAAGGCGGTGAATCCGTCCATGGGGCTTTTCGGGAGGAAGGCCACATAGGTCAAGGCTCCAATCATGATGAGCGGAGCGGTTTCCCCCAGTGCGCGGGATAATGACAAAATGATGCCGGTTAGAATGCCGGGGAGCGATGCTGGCAGGACGTGCGACCAGATGGTTTGCCAGCGCGTGGCACCCAGAGCGTATGCCGCGAGACGGATGGAGTTGGGGACCGCGCGCAACGCCTCGCGAGAGGCAATGACCGTGGTGGGCAGAATCAGCAGGCTCATGGTCAGCGCTCCAGCCAGAACACTGCGGCCCAAAGCCATCCAGCGCACAAACAGAGCCAAGCCCAGGATGCCGTAGACAATCGAAGGGGTGCCGGCAAGGTTCGCGATATTGATTTCGATGAATGTGTTGAGCCGTCCTTTGCGGGCATATTCTTCCATATAAATGGCCGCGCCCAAGCCCAGCGGAATGGAAAATATCGCAGTCAAAGCGATCAACCAGACGGTTCCCCACAGCGCGGACTTAATGCCAGCGCTCGCCGGAAAACGCGAGGGGAAACTCGTTAAGAACTGCCAATCCAACCATCCAATTCCCTCACGGGCAACCTCCAATAATAGAACCAGCAGCAAGGCGACTCCGGCTAACGTGGCGGCAAGAAATAAGCCATGAAACAATTTGCCGATGGTACGGCGGCGCTGGAGATTGACGGTTCTGATCATTCGTAGACCTCATGGAATCGCCGCAGGATGCGGTTGCCAAGAAGATTCATCGCCAGCGTAATTAAAAACAACAACATGCCTACGGCGAAGATGGTGAGGTATTCCATGCTGCCCGCTGGCGTGTCGCCGAGGCTGACCTGCACGATGTAAGCGGTCATGGTCTGGATGCTTTGCAGCGGATTCGCCGTGAGGCGAGGCGTAGCTCCGGCTGCCAGAGCAACCGCCATGGTCTCGCCAATGGCGCGAGAGATGGCAAGCACGAAGGAAGCCAGCACGCCGGAGAGCGCGCCCGGAAAAACGATTTGCGTGGAGACCTCGAATTTCGTTGCGCCCAGCGCGTAGCCGGCGTCGCGCAACGAGCGAGGCACGGCGCGAAACGCGTCATCGGAAAGCGAAGCAATCATGGGCAGGATCATGATGCCCACGACGATGGCGGCGCTGGCTGCGTTGAATACTTGCGTGGATGGCAACGCTGCCTTGAGCAGAGGCGTAATGAAGGTCAGCGCAAAATATCCAAAGACTACGGTGGGCACCCCGGCCAGAACTTCCAGCGCAGGTTTCAGGAATCCGCGCACGCGGTCGGCGGCGTATTCGCTCAAATAGATGCTGCTGCCCAGGCCGAGTGGAATGGCGATGATGGCCGCGCCGACAACTACCAGCATAGTTCCGCAGACCAGCGGCAGAACGCCAAATGATCGAGGCTCCAGCAGGGGAGTCCAGCGAGTCCCAAATAAGAAAGAAAAAACATTTACCTGTTGAAAGAACTGCCATGTCTCGCGCGCCAGAACCCAAACAATTCCGGCAGTGGTGGCTACGGAAACCAACGCGCAGGCGAAAAGCAAGGATCGAATCATCTCCTCACGCCACCGTTGTTTCCGGCGGTGGCGGTGACTGGATTCGAGAAGAGATGAGCTTAAAGTTTCAGCCAAGTTCCCTGCTCCGCTTTAGTTGGTTGCTGGTTGCAAGAGCTGCGCCAAGTCCTGACCGGACTGCATGTCCTTGCCGCCGAAAACCGTCCCGGCGACTTTCTTTTCGAACCGTTGACGGGCTAACTGATAAATGCTGTCTGTCAGCGGGAAAAAACCGACTTCCGTGGAAAGCGCTCCGGCCTGCTCTAATGCGAAATCAATAAAGGTTTTCACTTCAGGGCGCGCAGCAGCTTTCACGCTGACGTAAATCAGCAATGGGCGAGAAAGCGGTTTGTAAGTGCCATCACTGATTGTTTGCGCTGATGGCAGCACCGGACCTTGCCCGGCATCCACGGCGATCAGTTTCATCTTTCCCTGGTTTTCAGCGTAATAAGCATAACCGAAATAACCCAAAGCGTCGGCATCGCCGGAGATTCCCTGCACCAGCACGTTGTCATCCTCGCTGGCAGTGAAATCTGAACGGCTGGACTTGGCTTTGCCGACAATGGCTTCCGTGAAGTAATCAAAAGTTCCCGAGTCGTGTCCCGGCCCATAAAGATGTATCTCGCGCGCAGGCCATCCAGAACGAATGTCGCTCCAGTGGCGCACTTTGCTTTCTGGCTCCCAAATTTTCTTCAGCTCTGCGACGGTTAGGGACGTGACAAAATCGTTGCTGGGATGGACCAGGATCGATAGGCCGTCAAAGGCGATGGGCAGCTCGATGTACTCGACGCCGTTCTTCGCAGCCTGCTCCATTTCAGAAGTAGAGATCGGGCGGGAGGCGTTGCTGATATCGGTTTCGCCGACGCCGAACCGCTTGAAACCGCCGCCGGTCCCGGAAACGCCAACGGTTACGCGGACCCCCGGCTCTTTCTTCTGGAACTCCTCGGCGATTGCTTCGGCGATGGGAAAGACGGTGCTGGAGCCGTCAATCTCCACGGTGCCGCTGAGGCCAGGTTCCTGGGGCTGCGTGGCAGGACCGCCACCGCACCCAGCAGCGAACAAAGAAAATAAAACAACTACTCCCCAAAGTGCTTGCCGATTCCTATTTGCAAGTAATATTTTCATGATTCCGCTCCTCGACTGTGATGATTCATCAAGTTGATCCTTGATGCCAGTAT